>JACDGG010000164.1 GCA_013815355.1 Solirubrobacterales bacterium | reverse complement strand
GACCTCGAGCGCTTCGACCCGCAGCGCATCGACCGCGACCGCGCGCGCACGGCGCTGGGCGAGAGCGCCACGGGGCGCCTGCTGCTCGGCGTGGTCGCGCAGTTGACCCCCTGGAAGGGGCAGGACACGGCGATCGAAGCGCTGCGGATGCTGTGCGAGGAAGGACGCGACGCGCGCCTGCTCCTGATCGGCTCGGCCAAGTTCCTCGCGAGCTCGACGCGCTTTGACAACGAGCGCTATCTCGCCGGCCTGCGCGAGCTCGTCGCGCGCGCCGGCCTCCAGGACCGCGTCTGGTGGCTGGGGGAGCGCGAGGACGTTCCCGAGCTGATGCGCGCGCTCGACGTGCTGATGCTGCCCTCGTGGGAGGAGCCATTCGGTCGCGCGCTGATCGAGGCGATGGCGCTGGGGGTGCCGGTCATCGCCACGAATGTGGGGGGTCCGCCGGAGATCCTCGACGACGGGCGGGAGGGTGTGTTGCTACCGCCGCGAGAGCCGGCGGCGTGGGCGCAGGCGGTGGCCCGACTGGCTGACGATCCCGATCGCGCCGCGGCAATGGGCGCGGCCGGGCGCCGTCGCGTTCACCGGCAGTTCACCGTCGCGAGGCACCTCGACGCGGTGCTCGCGCTGTATGCGCAAGCTGTGGCTGGGGCGAACGTTGTTAGGGAGGCGTGAAGTGCTTGCTCCAGCCTTCGGAATCTTGCATTGTCCAGATAAACACCCTAACGTTCACATCTCACTGCACGAGGGGTCGCGCAGGCGGGGGGCCGGGATGGGGCGTTTGCACATCTAGACTCGTTCAGCCGGCCGATCTCGACTTGGAGCACGGATGCCAGCCACCTACCACCTCACCCACCTACGCACGCTCGAGTCCGAGGCGATCCACGCGATGCGCGAGGTCGTAGCCGAATTCGAGCGCCCGGTGCTTCTGTTCAGCGGCGGCAAGGATTCGATCGTGCTGCTGCGGCTCGCCGAGAAGGCGTTTCGTCCCGCGCCGCTGCCGTTCCCGATCATGCACGTCGACACCGGCCACAACTTCCCCGAGGCGATCGAGTACCGCGATCGGCGTGTGCGCGAACTGGGCGAGCGCCTGATCGTCGCCTCCGTCGAGGACTCGATTCGCGAGGGACGCGTCGTCGAGCAGACCGGACCCCGTGCCTCGCGCAACGGCCTGCAGACGGTCACACTGCTCGACGCGATCGCCGAGCACGGCTTCGACGCGGCCTTCGGCGGCGCGCGCCGCGACGAGGAGCGCGCACGGGCCAAGGAGCGCATCCTCTCCTTCCGCGACGAGTTCGGGCAGTGGGAGCCCCAGCGCCAGCGGCCCGAGCTGTGGGCGCTCTACAATGGCCGCATTCGCAAGGGGGAGCACGCTCGCGTCTTTCCGATCTCCAACTGGACCGAGCTCGATGTGTGGCAGTACATCGCCGAGGAGGATCTCGAGGTGCCGTCGATCTACTTCGCCCACGACCGCGAGGTCTTCGAACGCGACGGCATGCTCTACGCGGTCAGCCCCTTCATCGAGCTGATGGCCGATGAGAAGCCCTACACCTCCACCGTGCGCTACCGCACCGTCGGCGACATGAGCTGCACGGGAGCCGTCGAGTCCAGTGCCGCGACGCTCGCCGAAGTCGTCGCGGAGATCGCCGCGACGGAGGTCACCGAGCGTGGCCAGACGCGCGCCGATGACAAAGTCACGGAGGCCGCGATGGAGGATCGCAAGCGGCAGGGGTACTTCTAGATGAGCGTGCCGAGCCACCCCACAGACGTCGTGAGCAACGGCAACGGCAAGAGCGCCGAGGGCGAGGTGATCGCGGTGCCGCTCGGCGAGAGCGCTCAGGAGGCCTTCCGCCGCCTGACCGAGCGCCCGGCGGACCTGCTGCGCTTCGCCACCGCCGGCTCGGTGGACGACGGCAAGAGCACGCTGATCGGGCGCCTGCTCTACGACTCAAAGCAGGTCCTGAGCGACCAGCTGGCACACGTCGAGCAGGCCAGCGAGCGAATGGGTCACGACTTCCTCGACCTCTCGCTGCTGACCGATGGCCTGCGCGCCGAGCGCGAGCAGGGCATCACGATCGACGTCGCCTACCGCTACTTCGCCACAGCGCAGCGGCGCTTCATCATCGCCGACACGCCCGGGCACGAGCAGTACACGCGCAACATGGTCACCGGCGCCTCCACGGCCGATCTTGCGATCGTCCTGATCGACGCCCGCAAGGGTGTGATCTCACAGTCCAAGCGCCACGCTTTCATCAGCTCGCTGCTGGGAATACCGCACGTCGTGGTGTGCGTGAACAAGATGGACCTGGTCGACTTCGACGAGGGCACCTTCGAGAAGATCGTCGAGGAATTCGACGACTTCGCCGCGCGCCTGGAGATGCCGGATGTGACCTTCATCCCGATCTCGGCGCTGCTCGGCGACAACGTCGTCGATCGCTCGGACTCGATGCCCTGGTATCAGGGGCCGCCGCTGCTCTACCACCTCGAGCACGTGCACATCGCCTCCGATCGCAACCTGATCGACGTGCGCTTCCCGGTGCAGAGCGTGATCCGCCCGCCCTCCAGCAGCGTGGCCGACTACCGCGCATACGCCGGGCAGGTGGCCGGCGGCGTGATGCGCCCCGGAGACGACGTCGTCGTGCTGCCGAGTGGCCGGCGCACCACGATCGCCGCGATCGACACCTTCGAGGGCGAGGTCCAGGAGGCCTTCCCGCCGATGTCGGTGGCGCTGCGCCTGACAGACGACGTCGACGCCGGGCGCGGCAGCATGATCGTGCGCACCCACAACCAGCCGACCGTGGCCAACGGCTTCGAGTGCCTGCTCTGCTGGATGTCCGAGCAGCCGCTCAGCCCGCGGCGCCGCTACCTCGTCAAGCACACGACGCGCACGGTGATGGTCGGCTCGGTGGACGTGCGCTACCGCATCGACGTCGAAAGCCTGCGTCGCGACGAGGACGTGCAGACGCTCGAGCTCAACGACCTCGCGCGGGTTCAGCTGCAGCTGAGCGCGCCGATCGCCTTCGACTCCTATCGCCGCAACCGGGTGACGGGCAGCCTGATCATCATCGACGAGGCGACCAACGAGACGGTCGCTGCGGGGGTGATCCTCGACACCGAGGTCGAGGGCGTGCTCGAGGAGCCGAAAACCGAGCGCAGCCCGAACGTCAAATGGCAGGGCTCGCGAATGACCCGCGCGCGTCGCCGCGAGGCGCTCGGCCACGGCGGAGCCACGCTGTGGTTCACGGGCCTGCCGGGCGCGGGCAAGTCGACGGTCGCCGCCGCCGTCGAGGAGCGCCTCGTGGAGGCCGGCCAGCCCGCGTTCCTGCTCGACGGCGACAACCTGCGCCACGGCCTCAACGGCGATCTCGGCTTCGATGAGGACGCGCGCAGCGAGAACGTGCGCCGTACCGCGCACGTCGCGCGCCTGCTCGCGGAGTCCGGCACGATCGCGCTCGTGAGCCTCGTCAGCCCCTACGCGGCCGATCGCGCCTCGGCCGCCGCGCTGCACGCGGCCGAGGAGCTGAGCTTCCTGGAGATCTACGTCAACGCGCCGCTGGAGCTGTGCGAGGAGCGCGACCCGAAGGGTCTCTACGCGCGCGCGCGCGCGGGCGAGCTCGCCGGACTGACCGGGGTGGGTGCTCCATACGAGTCTCCTGTCAACCCTGATCTGGTGCTCTGCAGCGATGAAACCGTCGAGCAGGAGGTCGAGCGAGTGATGGAGCTGCTCGCCGCCCGCGGGCTCGTCAAGCTCGAGAGCTAGCGCGGCGTCGCAGCGCGGGGGCGACGTTCCAGCGCCGGCGGTCCTAGCCTTTCTTCGAGCCAGGCGCCGCCTTCAGCGGCAGGTGTGGGCTCGAGCCCGGCGCGATCGGGCCCGGCTTCGGTTCCACGAGCACGCGGTAGTTGCCCGAGTGGCGCACCTTCACGACGGTGCTGAAGCGCGAGAACGTGCTCGTGGCACGCTTGACGCGGGTCGTGAACTGCGTCGAGAAGTGCGTGCCGCGTTCTGACCTACCCGGTCGCACGGCCTTGGCCAGTTGCAGCCGCACGAGCGCTCCGACGAGGCCTGCCGGCTTGACCGTGCCGTAGATGCGCACGAGGCCGGGCTGCCCGCTGGAGCGCACGTGAAAGCTGACCTTGACGGCCACGTGCTCGGTCAGCACGGAGCTGTAGAGCGGGCGCGGATCGAGCGTCGCGACGCGCAGCTGGGCGCTCTGGAAGAGGTTCGTGACGCGGAAGGAGAACGCTCCGAGCGAGTTGGTCGTGGCGGGTGCGCTGATGGTCACGAACGGTTCGAGGTAGGGGAAGGGGCTGCTCTGCAGTACGAGCTTTCGCCCGCCCACGACCAGACCGGTGAGCCTGCCGGTCACGAGGAAGGGGCTGCCGAACACGTCGACTCGCGCTTCCTTGGGGATCTCGATCTTGTTGGCGTTTGCGTGCGGCGCGAACACGCGGTCGCGGCCGAGCGTCTGCCCGGCGCTGTTGCTCGCAACGACGCGGTAGTGGTAGCCGACGAGCAGCCCGCTGACGGGCTGACTGAGTTTGACGGTTATGATGCCGCTGCCGACGGGCAGCGTCGGGGTGAGCGAGCCGTAGGCGAGCGTCGGGCCGTATTGGAAGAAGTAGGTCGTTTCCAGGCCATGAGGGTTGACAGTGGCCAGCAGCTGACCGGAGGTGCCGTGGACGTGCGAGACGGTGCCGGTGGCGACGCGCGGCGCGCCGGTGCCGCCGACAGCGCCCTCGGCGCCCAGCGGCAGGGCCAGCGCGAGCAGGACGAGGAGGATCGCGCCGCCGGCGGTCCCTCGCTTGTCGTTCTTGGCGATCCTCATGCTCTGGCTCTCCCTGTATCGCTGTTCTCCGCACCGCGATGTCTGGGCATCGCCGCACGCCACGCGTTCGCGGTCTGCAAATGTAACCCCCCGCGCGACGGTTCGTTGCGGTGGCGCCTGCATCTTGCAGCACGCGAGGAATCTGGATGTGTACGCCCATATACGCAGTAATCGCGTAGGACCTCGCTGAGGGTTGACTTCAAAGGACTCGCAGCCGGCCGGGACGGGCGTGCGACGGCGTTGACAATAAAGCTGATATGACCACTGAGGAATCGGTCCCGAGCCCCGGAGCGCACCATGATCCTCCTGATCGCAATCCCTGTCTGGCTACTCGCCGTATCGCTGATCGCCGGTCTCTGTGCCACCGCGAGCAGGGGTGATACCGATCGCGCCCTGACCCTCGCCGAGCACTTGCGCGAGCGCGCGCGCCCGACACACGCCCGTTCCACCGCGGCGTTCGTGCCGCCCAACGTGCGCGCGCGGCGTGCGCACACCGCACAGGCGCCTGCGCTCGAGCGCGGCCGCAGCCGGCGGCGTGGCCTTCACAAGATGATCACGCCTGAGGGCGCTATCGCGTCGACCATGTGTGCAGGAGCCGCGCGCGCCCCGAAGGCGCACGCGCCGGCTCCGTTCCCTCCCTGAACGCATCCCGAGGTAGCCACACTGTCCAGCGAATCGATCGCCCGCCCCGTGCCGGCCGACCCGGCGCAGGTGTCCCAGTGCGCCGGCTGCGGGTCGCCGCTCAGCGCCGATCAGCGCTACTGCCTGGAGTGCGGCGAGCGCCGCGTGGCGATGAGCGGCTTTCTGATGAGCGCCGGCCCCGTGGCCGGCGCTCCCGCTCCGGCGAGCCCGCCCCCTGCACCCGTCCTCACGAGCGACGCTTCTCCACGCTCCGGGAACTCGCTCAACGTGATCGCGGGCGTCGGCGTGCTGATGCTGGCGATGGGCGTGGGCGTGCTGATCGGTCGCTCGGGCGCCGCCAAGCCGAGCTCCCCGCCCCCTCAGGTGATCACCGTCGGCTCGGTGGGCGCCGGCACGAGCGCGAGCACGAGCGAAACCTTCACCGGCGACTGGCCCGCGGGCAGCACCGGATACACGGTGCAGTTGCAGAAGCTCCCGCTGACGGGCAGCACCGTCGCAGCTGTGCAGGCCGCGAAGTCCGCCGCAACAGCCAAGGGCGCCACGGGCGTGGGCGCGCTGAAGTCGGATGAATTCTCGAGCCTCACACCCGGCAGCTACGTGATCTACGCGGGCATCCAGTCGAGCAAGGCCGCCGCGCAGAAACAGCTCGCGGGACTGAAGGGCAAGTTCCTCGCAGCGAGCGTGATTCATATCGCAAACGGTGCAGCGGGCGCAGGCGTCTCACCCAAGAAACCCGCGGGCTCCTCATCGGGCTCGGGCGCGGGCAGCCTCGCGCACCCCGCGCCGCCGTCCGTGCTCGAAAACCTGAAGACGAGCAAAGGCAAGAGCTATGAGGAAAAGTCCAAGAACCTCCCCAACGTCGTTGAAACGGGCTAAGCCGATGGGCGCCCTCGGGGATGCAATCGCACGCGGCGCCGGGTCGCGTTCGCCGGTGGCGCTCGCCGGCGCAATGCCCGCCACGGCCGAGCC
>JACDGG010000163.1 GCA_013815355.1 Solirubrobacterales bacterium | reverse complement strand
GACTACGGGCCCGCGAACGCCTCACCGGCGAACCGGACATCAACCCCGCCATGCGCGGCGAGCTTGAGATGCTCGCAAGCGACGGCGAGCTTGCCCGTGAAACGCTGATCCGCTGCCACGTGCAGGTCGTGGCCGCGATCGCACGCGTGTATGTCCCCGAGGGCCTGGAGACGGCTGACCTGGTGCAGGAGGGCACGATCGGCTTGATGCGCGCGATCGAGAAGTTCGACGAAGCACACGGCGTCAGGTTCCTCAGCTACGCCGTGTGGTGGATCCGCCAGGCGATCCAGCGCGCGGTCGATAACAACGCGAGGACGATCCGGCTGCCCGTGCAGGTCTGCGAGATGATCCGCGAGATCGCGATGATCGAGGAGCAGTATTGGCGCGAGCATCAGCGCGACGCCACCGACCCCGAGATCGCCGCTGCTCTGTCAGTAGACCTCGCCCAGGTCGCGTTCGTCAAGCGAGCCCCGCAGACACCCCTCCCGCTCGATGCTCGCGGCGATCATGATGATCCCGTGAAGTGGTGCGCGGGCGAGCTCTCACTCGAGGAGCTGGCGATCGAACGCGAGCGCGCCGAGGCGATCCTCGCCAGCTTGAAGACGCTGGATCGTCGCGACGGCGAGGTGCTGCGCCTTCGCTTCGGCTTGGGCGGCGAGTCACAGTGGACGCTGGAGCAGGTCGGACGTGCCTATGGCATGACGCGTGAGCGGGTCCGCCAGATCCAAGTCCGCGCAACTGAAAAGCTCGCCGACACACCGGACCTGTACAAGACGATCCTGGAGATGCCGCCACGCACACCCGAGGGCCCCGGAAGCGAGCGTGAGGAATGGCTGCAGATCACCGAGCAGCTCCTGCAGCTCGCGAGCCCCGCGGCACGCCAGCAGCTCACCAACCCCCGAACGGCCGCTTAGGCACAGCGCCCGGGCGCCAAGCAGGCCCGCGGAGGCGCCCCGTCGATCCCCAGATCGGCTGACGCGGCGTCCGGCGCGCATGAGCGTCTTGTCTGCGTGGGTTTCAATGATCCGTGCTGGGTGCTCGCGCGTAGAAGACATATGTATCGCTTTTGTCTTTCGGGCCGCCTGCTTTCCGGGAGGCGTACCCGGAGGGGTCTATGAAGCTGCCGCCCCGGCTGCGGCCTGCGCAAACACCGGTATCCGCGGCGGAAAACGGCGTTCAGGGCCTGCCGTTCGTGCGTGTGGCGACGCATGAGGACGTCGAAGGTCTCGCCGAGGAGATCCTCGATCCGCGACGGGAGCAGCTGGTGGTCGGGCTCACCTCACGCGAGGGGGAGGATGAGCCCTCGGTCGACCCGTTCGACGTGCGCGCGCTCGTCGGGGCCGGGCCGCAGATCTACTATCTGCCGACCGGTGCGCTGACGGTCGACCTGCGAGCGCGTCTGCCGGGGCGCTTCACGCCGTTCAACGGGTCGCTGCGCGTGTGGTTTCCCGGGATCACGCCGCAGAGCGACCCGAATGAACATATCAACGTATTTGACGCTTCGGGCGTGTATGGGTATCGCTCGCTGCAGTTCTTCGCCTACAAGCTCCACGAAGCCCTCACAGCCAGGCAGATCGCGTTGGAGGTCGACCCGGTGCTCGTCTACCGCGAACTCGCGAGCGCCAAAGCCCGCGAAGACACCGAGGAGATCCGCACAGAGCTCGAGGAGAAGCTGCGCCGCGTCGGTAGCGACCGCGAGCGCGCAGAGAGGCGCGCGGAGCAGGCGCTGGCGCGCGCGGAGCTCGCCGAGCGACGCCTACGGATCGCCGAGCGCGACCACGCAAACACCCCGGCCAGGACCAACGACCCCGCAGGTGCGCTGCATCTGCTGATCCTCGACCGCTGGCTTGAGACGATGACGCTCGAGGACCGCGCCCGCCACCCGCTCGGGAAATACGTCCTGGCGCCCGAGTTCGTGCAGGCCGTGGAGGTCCTCAGCTACCTCGTGCGCGATCGCATCGCGTTCGTGTGCGCGATGATCGCCGCGAACCGCACCGCCAACCTGACCGCGCTCGCCGTGACCGCCCGACAGGCCCACGGAAGTCAGAACGGAGACGCCAGCCAGGACGGCGATGGCGCCCAGGCCGTCCCGGCGGATGGCTCGAGCGCGTGGCAGTGCACGCTCACACGCGCAGACTCCGACAGTCCGCCCGCGGTCCTCTACCTGCAGTGGGCTGACGGGACTATCGAGTTTCAAGCGCTGAGCAGCGCGCGGGCAACCTCGCTCGCTTGAACCGGCCCCAGCCCAACCGCCGCTCGAGGACCGATCGGTCGCTGCTCGAACATCTGTCGAGTGTTGCTGCTGCTCTGGGCGCTTCCCGGGCGTGATCGTCAGCGTGTGAGCGACGGTTTGTAACAGCGGCTGGGTAGCCGTTTGACATGCTGGCAGGGTTGCTGTATTTCAGGACTACTCCGCTTTTCGAACCAGCACCCGACCATGTACGGTCCGCGTAATGGGACAGCGAAGGCGGAGACTCGGCGTTGAGCGCTCGTCCCTCGCCCAAGAGGAACGGTCGTCCGGCGTCGGCCACAATGCTCCCGGCGGTCCTTGCCGGGAAGAGGGAGCCCGAATGCGCTGGTCATCGGCAAGCGAAGCCGAAGGAGCTGTAACGCGCGCCGAAATGGCTTGTCGGCGCACGGGCGACGGCACCCCCGCGAGGGCGAGGATGCGTTCTGGGCTGCCGGGCGAAGAACCCGGCGCCGGGGTGGCTAGGTGCTGCTTACGATGAGCACCCCGGCGCCGGTACTGACAAACACGACGCCGGCCAGAGGCCAGCGAAGCGGCTCCCATGCTACCCCAGGGCACCCCAGGACGCACCTGATCTGCGGCCCCGGACGAGCGTGCCGGGTGCATTCCATGCTCGTTTGCGCCCGAGTGAGAAACATTTTTTGAGCATGGCGGCGCCCAAACCCCGCCCCTCGCGGCGACGTTTAGCGCCGCCGCCGCATGGCGCTTCCCAAGAGGACGTCCGCGCCAACCAGCGGGCGCGTCTGTGCGACGCGATGATCGAGCTCATCGCCACCCGAGGATATGAGGCCATAACCGTACGGGAGCTGAGCGCGACAGCGGGGGTCTCGACACGGACGTTGTATGAGCGCTTTGGCGGCGCGGAGGGCTCAAAGCAACGATGCTTCCTAACGACCTTCGACGGGCTCGTCGAAGGAGCGGTGCAAAGGATCGCGGCCTCGAGGGTCGGCGAGCGGGACTGGCGGGAGCATCTCCATGACGCCTTCACAGCATTCGCGCAAGAGCTTGCACGCGACCCGAACGCCTCACGGCTGGTGCTCGTCGAGGCGCTCGGCGCGGGACCGGCGGGCCTTGAGCGGATGGAGCTGCTCAGCGTGCAGTTCGAGGCGATGGTCTCCTCCTGCCTCGCCCAGGCGCCCGGCGGCGCGGCGGTCTCCCCACTGATGGTCAAGGGAATCGTCGCCGGCGTAATGCGCGTCGCGCGCGTGCGGCTGATGAACGATCGCCCCGAGGAGCTTCCCGCGCTCGCAGATGAGCTACTCGAGTGGGCGCTCTCCTACCGCTCCCAGGACAGCGCGCAGCTCGAAAGTCTCAGGCGCATACCCTTTCCGCCAGCATCAGAGCCACGCGCCGAGCGTCCCGCGCCGGCGGCCTCCAACAGCGGCGGGGGAGAGCAGAGCGCGTCGGAGAACACCCGCCTGCGGATCCTGCGAAGCGCCGCAGAGCTCGCGGCGCATGAGGGGTACCAGGCGCTCACGAGCGAGCGGATCGTAAGCGCGGCCGGGGTAAGGGCGCGCACGTTCTCGGCGCTGTTTGACGATGAGCAACAGTGCTTCCTCGAGGCGTTCGAGATACTCGGCGAGCAGGCGCTGCGGCTCGCTGACAGAGCGCGCCGGACCAGCGAGAGCTGGCCCGGCGGGGTCTACCGCGCAGTCGCGGCGCTGATGGAGCACACCGCCCGTGACCCGGTGTTCGCGTGTGTGGCGTTCGTAGAGATCTTCGTCGTGGGCCCGCCCGGGCTCACGGCCAGAGAACGGGTGATGGAGCAGGTCACCGCCGACATGTTCGCGACAGCGCGCACGGATCGCGAGCTGGGCCCACGCGAGTCCGAGCTGCCTATACAAGCCAGCGTCGGCGCGATCTGGGGCGTCGCCCACCATCACATCGCGACGGCCAGCGTGAAATCGCTACCCGCGCTCTCGGGAGAGCTCGCGTTCATGTTGCTCGCTCCGATCCTCGGAGCGAGCAAAGCCGCAGAGGCGATCCTCGCCGAGCACACCAACCTCATGGGCAGTTCGAATGTATAGACACACGTATGGTCGCTAGGCAAGGCCAAAAAACACGCTCGGAGCACTTCGGCGCGAGGGGTGGACTTGTCCCGAAGACGGCGTTATGGTCCCCATATGCGGAAGACTCTCGATACGGCACCTCCGGTCGTCGTCGCCGGCACATCGGGCGCGACGTCGGCTTCTGCCGTCGCGAGACCTTCCGCAGCACGAATCGTCCACCGAACGTTCTCAAACGCTCGGACGGGCCGTGCAAACCCAAACGTACCGAGGTCACCGTGGCGGTAACCAGCCCGCCAGGCGAATCTCACCGCAGGACCCGTTCCAGGGTGGCTCTTACGATGAGCGCCCAGGACGGTACTGACAAACACGAATAAACGAAAGGCATCAATACATGTCTCGAATACGCATCATAGGACTCGCAATCATCGCGGTGTTCGCGCTGAGCGCGCTGGCGTCGGCGTCCGCGTCGGCCGCGACCTGCACGACCAAGCCCTGCTTCACTGGGCCTTACCCAAACACCTTCACTACGACAAGCGGAGCTGGCACGCTCGAAACAGCTGGTGGTACGAAAGTCAAATGCACGTCTGACAGCACCGAAGGCGGGGAAGTCACGGGCGAAAAAACCGACAAGGTCAAAGCAGTGATTTTCAAAGGCTGCGAATCGAGTGGCTTCAAATGCAACACGTCGGGCGCAGCAGCGGGTGAAATCAAGACCAACGAACTCGAAAGCACCCTCGGCTACATCAACAAAACAACAAAAACTGTAGGGATCGATCTCCAGCCTAAAGGCGGCGGTAACTTCGCTACATTCGAATGCACCGCCTTCGTGAAAGTGACGGTCAAGGGATCAATCATCGGCACTATCACACCGATCAACACCGAAACCACGAAATACAAACTCGTATTCAAACAGACCAAAGGCAAACAGGAAACGCAAAACCTTGAAGGAGCAGCCAAAGACACCCTAGAAAGCTCGGTCAACGGCGGAGCCTTCGAAGGATCGGGCCTCGAATCCAGTGAGGAACTGACACTCGCAAAAGCAGCCAAACTGGAAGCATAGGAGTACCTAGTCGGCTCACGGCTGAGTAGCAAGTGATTGTTGTGCGTGCCTCGGGGCCACGGTCCCGAGGCACACGCACGATGCAAACAGCTCGACTTTCGTCCTTTCACCCGGCGGCAGATGCGGTAAACATTGATGGTAATTGGGGTTCTTTGATTTGTGTGTGATTGGTTATCGGGTGTGCTTGTGCCCAATATTCGTCTCGGATGAGTTCGCGTCTGAGCGCGGCGAGCATGTCGACGTAGCTGACAGTGGTCTTTTGTCGGTACCAGGGAGCCTGGCGGCGGCGTTCTTGCAGGTCGGCTTGGGGGTCGCCGCAGAGCTGGTACCACGCGATCGTGATGGTCATAGTGAGAAAGCCGAAGGGGACCGTCCGTTCCACGGCGAGCTTGACGCGGTTGCGGGCGTCTCCGACGCCGTGGTTCTTGGCCTCTTGGTGGACGGTCTCGATCACCCAGCGGCTGTCATAGCGGGAGATCAGCTCGCCCGCGTCGGCGCTGGTGTCGGTGGAGGCGATCGCGATGTCAAACCCTTCGGTGTTGTGGGGGTTGCGGACGAGGAGCACCTTGATCGGCCTGGTGTGAAACGGCTTGTACCAGAGGCAGGTGAACTCGTGGACGAGCGCGGTGCGCGTCCTGCCGTCGCGCCCGGTGAGGCTGACCGGCTTGAAGGTGGCCGTGTTGGCGATCTCGGCGAGGCTTCCCATCCTCGCGCCTTTCAGCGCCCGGCGGCCCCGTCCTTGCGAGCTTGCGGGTGGGAGCTCGTAGACCGCGGCGTTCGCGCGCATTCTCGTCGTCAGGCTCACTCGTTCGGGCAGGTCCCGCCAGGCTCTGGTGGCATACGCGCCGTCGGCGACCAGCTCGATCGTGCGGGCTCCGAAGCGCTTGCTGACCATGTCGATCAGGGTCCGTCCGAGCTCGGGCGGGGAGGGCCGGTCGGGATGCGTCTCATCCTTCGGGCGGAACAGCCGGAAGAGCACGGGCAGCCCGACGGTGCGCCCGCCGGTGCAGGGAAGCGCGACCACCAGCACCACCACAACCCAGCAATTGCCCCATCTTGTGCGTTGCCCGGAGCCCTCGGGTTGCGCGCCGTCGTGCAGGTAATGCGCGCCATAGAC
>JACDGG010000162.1 GCA_013815355.1 Solirubrobacterales bacterium | reverse complement strand
CGCGCGAGCGGCGTCCGCGCCGGGCCGGGCGCTGTCCAAGGGGTGTAAGAAGGCGAGTCCGCATCGATGCTCTACCTCTATGAACGTCATCCACGCCCGAAGGTTTCGCCTTACAAGCAGTATTTCCTCGTATCCAGGGCTCGCTTGGCCCTCGTGCGTAGGGCGCCAGGGTCCGCGAGTCCGCGCGGGGTTTGAGATACTGGGTGGCGATGAATCCCGCGCGTAAGCGAACGGTGCGCCTCGTCGTGGCGCTCAGCGCGGCCGTGGTCCTGGCCAGCGCGCTGATCTACACGAGCTTCAGCGCTGCCAGCCCGGCGCTCTCGCCGACCCAGCTGGCCCGCCAGGCCCAGACCGGCCGCAGCTATCAGGTGACCGGCAAGGTCGCCGCCGGCTCGGTGCATCGCAGCGGGGCCATCCTCTACTTCAGCGTCGAGGACCGCGTCGGTGGCACGACGATCCCGCTCTCCTACACAGGCACCGTTCCGGACCCGTTTCGCGAAGGGCGAGAGGTGATCGTGACCGTGCAGAAGCAGGGGGGCAGCTATGTCGGGGAACGCAACTCGCTGATCACGAAGTGCCCTTCGAAGTACAAGACCGCTCCGGCGGCCGAGAAGCAGAACGTCTGAGTGGCGGGCCTCGGCTTCGGTTCGGTGCTGCTGGCGCTGGCGATCTGCGTCTACGGCATCTGCGCCTCGATCTACGGGGTCCGTAGCGGCCGCGTCGAGTACTCGGACTCCGGACGGCGTGCGGTGTATGCGCTGGCGGGCGTGCTGACCGTCGCCTTCGCCGTGCTCGAGGTCGCCTTCCTGCGCAACGACTTCGTCTTCAACACCGTCGCCGACACCTCGAGTCGCACGACGCCGCTGCTCTATCGCGTCGCCGCCGTGTGGTCCTCCCAGGAAGGCTCGCTGCTGCTGTGGGCCTGGCTGTTGTCGCTGTGGTCGAGCCTCGCGCTCCTCCTCACGCGCAAGCGCATGCGCGACATCGCAAGCTACGCCACCGCGATCCTGCTCGGCTTCGGCGGCTTCTTCATCTCGCTGATGGTCTTCTACGCGGACCCGTTCGCCACGACGCATCCGATCCCCGCGGAAGGTCAGGGCCTTGATCCGCTGCTGCGCTTCCCGACGATGATGATCCACCCGCCGATGCTCTACTCGGGCTACACGCTCTGCACGATCCCGCTCGCATTCGGGATGGGCGCCCTTCTCGCCCGGCGCGTGGACGCGGACTGGATCAAAGCGATCCGCCGCTTCGCCTTCGCCGCCTGGCTGTTCCTCGGCGTCGGCATCCTGCTCGGTGCGCGCTGGTCCTACTCGGAGCTCGGCTGGGGCGGCTACTGGGGCTGGGATGCCGTCGAGAACGCCTCGCTGATGCCGTGGCTTACCGGCACGGCTTTCCTGCACTCGCTGATGATCCAGGAGAAGCGCGGGATGCTGAAGGTCTGGAACATCTCGCTCGTGTTCGCCACGGGCACGCTGGCGATCATGGGCACGTTCCTCGTGCGCAGCGGCGTGCTCAACTCGATCCACGCCTTCGGCGGGGCGACGCTCGGCGTGCCGTTCGTCACGCTGATCGCCGTGCTGATCGCCGGCTCGATCTATCTCGTCGTCTCCCGGCGCGACATGCTGCGCTCCGAGCACCGTCTCGATTCGCTGCTCTCGCGCGAGTCGATCTTCCTCGCCAACAACCTCGTGCTCGTGGCGCTCTGCTTCGTGATCTTCTGGGGAACGTACTTCCCGCTGATCTCCGAGGCGCTGGGCGGCCAGGAAGCCTCGGTCGGGCCGCCCTGGTTCGACCGCTACACCGTGCCGCTCGCGCTCTTGCTCGTGCTGCTGAGCGGGATCGGCCCCGTGATCGCCTGGCGACGCGCGACGCTTGCCAATGCCCGTCGCAACTTCCTCGTGCCGCTCGGCTCCGCACTGGCGACGCTGGTCGCGCTGCTGGCGGCAGGCGTCGCGGACAAGCCGTTTGCGATCGCGATGTTCTGCTGCGCGGGCTTCGTGTTCGGGAGCATCGGACAGGAGTTCTTCCGCGGCGTGCGCGCGCGGCGCGCGATGGCCGGGGAGTCCGCCGGCACGGCGCTGTTCGCGCTCGTCAAGCGCAATCGTCGACGCTACGGCGGCTATGTGGTGCACCTCGGCATTGCGGTGCTGTTCATCGGCGTGGCCGCCTCGTCGTCCTTCCAACACGCCTCCGAGCTCGGCCTCTCACCCGGCCAGTCCACCCGCGTCGGCTCCTACACGGTGCGCTACGTTCGCCCGACAGCCACGATCACGCCTCGCTACGACGAGGCCCACACGGGCTCGACCCTCAACCTCGGAGCGGTGCTCGACGTCAGCAAGCACGGCCGCCACGTCACGACGCTGAACCCCAGCGAGGGTTACTACGCCTCCCAGGAAGCCAGCCAGGGCAGCGTCGGCAGCCTGATCGGCGGTCAGCCCGTCAGCCACGTCTCGATCAGCGCGGGCGTCACCCGCGACGTCTGGAGCGCGATCCAGCCCGACATCGAAGCGTCGAGTCTGCAGCGGATCATCAAGGCGGGCAACGCCACGCTCTCGCCGGAAGAGTCGCTCGTGGCGATCGGCTACCTCGCGCGCGCCTACCTGAAGGACCCCCCTCAGGCGCAGTTCCACTTCATCGTCTCGCCGATGGTGATGTGGATCTGGATCGGCGGACTGATCGTCTTCGGCGGTGGGCTGATCGCGGTCTGGCCCGCGCCGAGCCTCGTGCGCAGGCGGGTGCTCGCGCGGTCACGCGCGCGCAGCGCGCGCGGCCTGGCGCGAGCCTGACCGGGCTTGGCGAGACCCTGACGGCGTGGGCATCCTGGCCGCAATCCTGATCCTCGTGCTGCTCGGCCTGGTCGTCTGGGTCGTGGGCGCGCCGCTGCGCGCCCGGCGCAATATCCCGGACATCGACGGGCAGCCGCAGCCTGGGCGCGCAGCGACCGCGACCTCGCTCGAGCCGCAGCTCGCGCGCGAGGACCTCGAAGCGGCGCGAGAGGCAAAGTACCGCGAGATCCGCGACAGCGAGCTCGACTTCCGCACCGGCAAGCTCTCAGCCGAGGACTATGCGGCGATCGACGAGCAGCTGCGCGCCGAGGCGCTGGCGATCCTCGACCGCCTCCAGGAGCTCGAGGCGGCTAGGCCCAGGGACGCTTGAGCAGCAGCACGGCGTTCAGGAAGAACAGCACCGCGAAGAAGATCGTCCAGCGATTGAGGTTGCGCTCGACCATCGAGCCGCCGCCGAGCGGACCGGCGCCGCTGCCGACGCCGAACGCGCCGGAGAGACCGGAGTCCTTGCCGGAGTGCATCAGTACGAGGAAGATCACGATCACCGCGATCGCCACCTCGAGCACTGAGAAGATCGTTTCCACGGCGCAAACCTTAGCGACTCGACGGGCTCACCGACAGCGCACAGCCGTCGCGGCATGGCCGGATGAGCCGTCCACGAAGGTGACATCGGCCGCGAAGGCAAAGCCGCCCGTGCGGCAGCGGCGCGGCACGAGGATCTTTGCGCTGGGCGTGTCGGACCCCCCGATCCTCAGCGTCAGCGAGTCGAAGGATGCATCCGGCTCGTAGACGAGCGTGGGGATCGCCGGGATCGAGATTGCAAGCTGGCTGCCGTATGGCGCGCTGTCGCCGTGCAGGATCGCGGTGCTGATCGTGCTCTCCCGCAGCGGCGTGTTGCCGACGCCGAGAATCGCGAGCGCCGCCGAGCCGCTGCTCGACGGGATGAGAAACGCCGAGAGGATGGCCTGCTCGGGGATCGTCTGTGAGCCGGCGTGGACCTCGAGCTGAGCGTGACCGCGGCCCACGAGCGATGCCCGCGGGCAGCCGGCGGCCCCCCTGGAGCGCAGGCGCGCCAGGGGGCAATTGCTCGAGCCGTGCAGCCCTATTCCGAGGCCGGCGGGCAGGTGCAGTGCGATCCTGCGCACCGGCGCCGGTGTTTCTCCGGCGCCGCCCGCCAGGCGAATCGCGAGCGTCAGCGCGGTGCGCGCCCCCAGCCGCTGGGGTTGGAAGGAGGCGTGGATCGTGGTGCTCGTGGCGGCGGGTGCCGCGCCCGCGGCGCTCACCGGGAGCGTGCAGGCGACGCTCGCGAGCAGGCACCTCAACGCTGCGTACAGGCGCGGCGATCTCAATGCTTCGGGCAAGGCACGCTGCGCTTGGCAATCACCGTCGAGCCGTCCTGGAAGCTGAACTGCGAGGCGACGGGCCAGCCTCCGCTCGGGCAGCTCTTGGGCAGCACGATGCCTCGTACGTGGAACAGCGTGCGCTTGCCGTGCACGGTCCTGTAATAGGCCACGTTGTGCGCGCCGAGCGTGATGAAGGCGCTTGTCGCGGAGGCGTCGGAGGCGTCGGGAAGCACTTTGATCAGCGGCACATCGAGGCTGAAGCCGAGGCCGTAGGGCTTCGGTCCACGGATGACCGAGCCGCCGAACACGACTTCGACGGATACCGGCGAGTGGCCCTGGAGGTAGGCCAGGAGCGCGACGTGACCAGGACGGTTGTCGCTGAGAAAGAGATCGAGCGTGTATTTCTCTTTCACGAGTTCCCCACCCAGCGCATAGATGCCTTCGCCGCCGCCGAAGCCCGCCCTGGAGTTGGCCGGACACGCCTTCGTGCCGAGCCGTTCGAGTGAGGCCTCATCACAGACGCCGCTGCCGCGCAAATCGAGCGTCACGCCGGCCGGTCCGTAGACGTTGACGTGTTCGATCGGCGAGGGGACCGGACCTTCGGTCGATCCGATGATCGCGCTGCCGAACGCGTTCGTCGGCGAGCCCAGGCGCGCGGGCGAGAAGCCGGCCTGGGTGATCTGCACGGTCTCCTGGGCCTGGGCGCCGGCGCAGGCGAGCGCCATCAGCGCGGCAAGGCACAGCAGCGTCATCCCCGATGTGCGCAGCGATCCCCTCAGCACGATCCCCTCCCTGACTCGTTCGGCACAGCCTGACCGGGGAGCGACGGCCGGTCAACCGCAGTCTCCCACCATAGAGCGGATTGCCACAAGCCAGAGGAGAGAGAGCTCATCGAAAGTCCGCCGGCGCAGGAGTAGGCCCCGGCGTCCAGAAGGAGGTCGGCGTGTCCATCCTGCGCGCGGCGTTGGCCGAACTGCAAGGCTTGTTGCGGTGCAGATAGGCCGTAAACAGGGGATGGGGAGGGAAACAGAGCCCCAGATGGGGATTCCGGCGTTCCGCCTTGCCGATCGTTACGGTCCGCCGGCGCATGGTGCGGGGAGCCCTCGGGTGCATGGAGATTGCCAATCTGATTACGAATCCTTTACGGATTCCTGCTTGCCTGCCGATATGAATCGCGGTGGGCGTACCCAGCGACTGCGGGTCAGCCTTACCGACCACCACCATGGGACGACCCAAAGATGATCTTGACCAACGCATGCCGCCTGTGAGCGCCGCTCGCCGGCGGGCCATGTGCGCGGTGCTCTCCGCGCTCGCCGGCGGAGGATTGACGGCCGCCGGGCTGGGCGGTCCGCTGAGCGGCGCCGCCTTTGGAGCCACACCTGCCACGCCCACGACGAGCACCCCCGAAACGACGGCCACGACGCCCGCCACCACGGGCACCGCCGAAACGCCGCCTCCGGTGAGCACGCAGCCGAGCACGAGCACGAGCACCTCGACGCCCGCGCCGCCGCCGCCGCCGCCGAGCACGACGACAGTGCCTGCCGAAACCACGAGCGTGCCCGCGCCACCGCCACCGGAAACGCCCGTCGTCGTGCTCCAGCGTCGCCAGAAGACGACGAAGGGCGCCGCGCGCCCCAACCCCAATCTGACCGCGACGAAGGGCACCAACCCCGCCACGACCAAGCCGAAGAAGGCCACGGGACCGAACAACGTCGCCGGCTCTCCGCAGGCCGTTGCCCAGGCCGGCGCGCTCGCGGCGCTGCTCGCGACCTCAGACGCCTCCGCACAGGCGCTGGCCTTCTACCGGATTCCGCTGTTCCTGCTGCCGATCTACAAGGCGGCAGCGGTCCAGTACGGAGTGCCGTGGCAGATCCTCGCGGCCGTCAACGAAATCGAGACGAACTACGGCACCGACCAGTCGGTTTCGAGCGCCGGCGCCGTGGGCTGGATGCAGTTCATGCCCAGCACCTGGCTGCAGTACGGCGTCGATGCCCTGAACGCGGGTTATGCCGATCCCTACAGCCCCGTCGACGCGATCTTCGCGGCCGCGCGCTACCTGCGGGCGGCGGGCGCCGCGACCAACCTGCGCGGCGCGATCCTCGCCTACAACCACTCCGAAGAATATGCCGACTCCGTGCTGCTGCGCGCCAAGCTGATCTCGACCTATCCGAAGGCCGTGATCGCGACGCTCACCGGCCTCGTCGACGGGCGCCTGCCCGTGACCGGCAAGCAGCTCGCCTGGAGCCCGGCGCCCTCGGTGCAGATGCCCTCCTCGAACGCCACGGCCAACGCCGCCGCAGTCCCCCATCACACGGGCACGGCC
>JACDGG010000161.1 GCA_013815355.1 Solirubrobacterales bacterium | reverse complement strand
CCCGCAGCCGGCGCGGCGAGCGCGAGCGCCGTTGCCTCGGCGACGCCTCCGGGCAGCCTTCCCACCTTCACCGTCGGCGGCTGCGCGACCAACCAGCGCGAAGTGGCGCTGATGCTCGCACGGCTGCGGCTGATGGACGGCGTGAGCAACGTCACCCTGCAGAGCTCGACGAAGGGCTCCTCGTCCGGCAGCAGTTCCAGCGGCGGCTGCCCGCCAAGCTCGCCCACCTTCACAGCGCAGATCGCCTTCGATCCTCTCCCGGCGTCCTCGGCGAAGGTCAGCGCGACCTCCACCGTGGCGCAGAGCACGACACCCGGCGCCAGCCCCGCCACCCCTTCGACATCTGGAGTCACAGCGAGATGAAAGGCCGCGATCGCATCGTTCTCACCGTCGTCGTCGTGCTCGCCGTTCTCGGCGGCGGGTGGATGCTCGTCGTCTCACCCCAGCGCAAGCAGGCGAGCAAGCTCGACGCCGAAGTCACATCGGCCAAGGCGACGCTCGCCGCCGCCGAAGGCGAACTGGCCCACGCGCGGGCCGCGCAGACGCAGTACGCATCCGCCTATTCCTCGATCGTCAACCTCGGCAAAGCAGTGCCGGCCGAAGCGGAAGTGCCGTCGCTGATCTACCAGCTCGCGCAGGCGAGCAACCAGCAGCAGGTCGACTTCAACTCGATCTCGAGCGGCGCGGGCGCCACGACCTCCACCAGCTCGAGCAGCGCCGTGGCCACCGCCGCCGCGTCTGCTGCCGGCTTCTCGCAGATGCCGTTCACGTTCGTCTTCAACGGCGGCTTCTTCGACCTCGAACACCTGTTCAAGCAGCTGAGCGCCTTCACCACGCGTACCGGCGCGGGCACGCTGAAGGTCAGCGGCCGCCTGCTGACGATCCAGAGCGTCAAGCTCGCTCCGCTGATCCTCAACACGGCTGCCGGCAAGAAGCCCAAGCACACGCTTTCGGGAACGATCACGGCGACCGCCTATGAGCTGCCCGCCGGCCAGGGCGTCACCTCCGGCGCAACGGCCACGTCCCCCACAGGGGCAGCTCCTGCGAGCTCTACCACCGGGGCCGCGAGCTCCACGACCGCGCCGGCCATAGCCAGGGTGACCCCATGAACGACTTTCTCAAGGCCCTGAAGGCCGACCTCCAGAACCGCCAGCTTCTGCCCTTCGTCGCGCTCGTCGCGGTGGCATTGCTCGCCGCCGTCGGCTACGCGGTCCTCGGCGGTGGCTCATCCGCTGCCACCGACAGCGCAGCGCTGCCGAGCGCTGCTTCGCCCTCGCCCGCCGGAATCGCGGTCAGCCCGGCCAATCGCGAAACCGCGGTGGCCGAGACCACGAACGGCGCCGGCGAACAGCGCAAGGGCGCTGCGCACGATCCGTTCAAGCTGCTGCCCGGCTCGGAAAAAACCGAATCGAGCACGTCCACGAGCCCCCCCAGCTCGAGCACGACCACTTCGGGCTCGGCTGAAAAACCGGAACCGAGCAAGGCTCCCGTGGAAGAAACGAAAACTCCGGCCAAGCCCAGCAAACCGGCGAAGCCCAAGAAGGTCTACCGCGTGGCGGCCCTGTTCGGCATCGTCCCGGCCGGCACCGCGCCGCTGACCGCGCAGCTGACGCCGTATGAGAACCTCAAGCTGATGACGGCGCTGCCGTCGGCGCAGCAGCCGCTGCTCGTCTTCCGGGGCGTGACCGCGGGCGGCAAGAGCGCGAGCTTCACGCTCGTCGGCGAAGCGATCCTGCACGGCAACGGCGCCTGCCTGCCGAACGCATCGCAGTGCCAGGCGATCGATCTGCAGAAGGACCACTACGAGCAGCTCGAATACCTCACGCCGAGCGGCGAAACGATCGTCTACGAACTGCGCGTCGTGAGCATCGAATCCAAGAAGGCATCCGCGGCCGCTCTGAAGAGCGAACTGCGCGGGCAGAAGGCGGGGCGCGAACTGCTGCGTCGCGCAGGCCTGCTGGAGATGCCCTTCCTGCGCGAGTCGGCGCAGACGGGCGTGCTCGTGTTCGCCGGTCACGGCGGTTTCCCCGCCCGCGCGCACGGCGCCGCGCACCGCTTCCACTAGGGCCCAAGTCCCCAGCAAATAAGCTTGGGGCGTGACGCTTCGTCTCATAACCGCCGGCGAGTCGCACGGTCCCGGCCTGACATGCATCGTGGAGGGCCTGCCCGCGGGGCTCGCGCTCTCCCATGAGGACGTCACGGCCGACATGGCGCGCCGCCAGCTGGGTCACGGCCGCGGCGGGCGCATGAAGATCGAGCGCGACAGCGCCGAGGTGACCGCGGGCGTGCGCCACGGACGCACGCTCGGCGGCCCGATCGCGCTGCAGGTCGCCAATCGCGACTACGCCAACTGGGAGGAGCGGATGAATCCCTGGCCCCTCGAGGAGGCAGTCCCCGAGGTCCACCTGCCGCGCCCGGGCCACGCCGACCTCGTCGGCACACAGAAGTTCAAGCAGAGCGACGTGCGCAACATCCTCGAGCGTGCCTCGGCGCGCGAGACGGCGGCGCGCGTTGCAGGCGGCGCGCTTTGCAAGGCCTTCCTGCGGGCGCTGGGCGTCAGCGTCCACTCGCATGTGATCCAGATCGCCTCCGTGCATGCGCCCGAGCCCTCGCGGATGCTCACTGCCGAGGATTTCGCGCAGGTGGACGAGTCTCCGGTGCGCTGCCTCGACGTGGATGCCTCGCGGGCGATGGTCAAGGAGATCGACCGTCTGCGCAAGGCGAACGAGTCGCTCGGCGGCGTGTTCGAGGTGCAGGCCTTCGGGCTCGTGCCGGGGCTCGGCTCCCACGTCTCCTGGGAGGAGCGCCTCGACGGGCGCCTGGCGATGGCGATCTGCTCGATCCAGGCGCTCAAGGGCGTCTCGCTCGGCGATGGGTTCGCGGTGGCCGGTCTGCCCGGATCGCAAGCTCACGATGAGATCTTCTTCTCCGAGGAGCACGGCTACTTTCGCGAGACGAACCGCGCGGGCGGCCTGGAGGGCGGCATGACCAACGGCTCGCCGCTGCTCGTGCGCGGGGCGATGAAGCCGCTGCCGACGCTGACCAAGCCGCTGCGCTCCGTCGACACCTCGACGCACGAGCCCGCCGCGGCGCTGCGCGAGCGCACCGACTCCTGCACGGTGCCGGCAGCCGGCGTGGTGGGGGAGGCGATGGTGGCGTTCGTGCTCGCGGAGGCGTACAGGCAGAAGTTCGGCGGCGATCACATCGACGACGTGATCGAGGCAGTGCGCGCCTATGAGCGGCGCATCGGATGGCACTCGTCCTGATCGGCTTCATGGGTGCGGGCAAGTCGACCGTCGCCGCGGGGCTCGCGAGCGAGCTCGGCGTGGCGGCGCTCGACAGCGACGCGCTGCTCGAGGCGCAGTTCGGGCACTCGCTCGCCCGCGAGTTCGAGCTTGCCGGCGAGGAGTCCTTCCGTGCGAGCGAGGAGGAGCTCGTGTGCAGGCTGCTCGAGCGGGGCGGCCCGGAGGAGGTCATCGCGCTCGGTGGCGGCAGCGTGCTCTCCGAGCGCGTGCGCAGGGCGCTTGAGAACCATGTGACGGTGCTGCTCGACATCGACACCGATACGGCATGGGAGCGGGTGCGCGAGCCCGCGGGCACCGCCCAGCGCCCGTTGGCCGGCGACCCGCAGAGCTTTGCCCGGCTGCACGCCGAGCGTCGCGGCCTGTATGAGGGCCTCGCGGACGCGGTGCTGCCCAGTCCCACGCTGGCCGCCGCGAGGAGCGCGCTCGGGACGCTGCACTCGCTCGAGGGCGCTCCCAAGGGGACGCGGATGGTGTGGGCGAGCTCTGCCTCCGGCGATTACCCCGTGATCCTCGGTCATGGTCTGCTCGCGGCAGATGACGGTGAGGCGCTTGCCGGCCTGTGGCCTCTGCCGCGCGCAAGCTCGCGCGGCTTCTGCGTGAGCGATGAGAACGTCGCCGGCCTGTATGGGGGGCGCCTCGGCAAGCTCGCGGGCTCGATCGCGATCGCCGCGGGCGAGGCCCATAAGACGCTTGTCAGCGCCGAGAAAGTATGGCAGGGGATGCTGGAGATGGGCGCCACGCGCGCCGATCACATCGTGGCGCTCGGCGGCGGTGTCGTCGGCGACCTCGCGGGGTTCTGCGCCGCCACCTACCAGCGGGGAATACCGGTCGTGCAGGTGCCGACGACGCTCGTGGCTCAGGTCGACTCCGCCTTCGGCGGCAAGACCGGCGTGGACCTTCCGCGGGCGAAGAACTACATCGGCGTCTATCACCAGCCGGCAGGCGTGATCGTGGACCCCGATGTGCTTGCCACGCTCCCGGCCGCGGAGTACGCGAGCGGCTGGGTGGAGGTTTTGAAGACGGCGCTGATCGCCGGGGGGGAGCTGTGGGAGGAGGTTGCGAGCGGCGGAGCGCTCGGCGAGCAGACGATCTTCGCCTGCATCCGCACGAAGCTCGCGGTGGTCGCCGCCGATGAGCGCGACGGCGGCCGGCGCCAGGTGCTGAACCTCGGCCACACCGTCGGGCATGCGATCGAGACGGTCACTCACTATGCGCGCTACCGCCACGGCGAAGCGGTTGGGCTGGGTCTGCTCGCGGCGCTGCGTCTCTCCGGCCAGGATCAGCTGCGTGGGCAGGTGTGCGCCCTCCTCGCCGCGCGCGGGCTGCCGGTGCACGCCGACGGGCTCTCGGCTGAGGAGATGCTCGCGGCGATCGCCCGCGACAAGAAGCGCCTCGGCGCGAGCGTCCCGTTCGTGCTCGTGCAGGCGCCGGGCGATGTGCGTCACGGCTGCGAGGTCGCAGAGTCCGATCTTCGCTCCGCGATCGCGGAGCTGAGCGGATGAGCGCCACCACCTACCTGATCGAGGTCATGCACGGCGTCAACCTCGACCAGCTCGGCCGCCGCGACCCGCTCCTCTACGGCACGCTGACGCTCGCGGAGCTCGAGGCCCAGGTGGCCGAGCAGGGCCGCGAGCTCGGCCTCCAGACACGCTTCTTTCAGAGCAACCACGAGGGCGCGTTCGTGGAGCACCTGCACTCGCTGCGCGGCGGAGAGGTCGACGCGGTCCTCCTCAATCCGGGCTCCTGGACGCACTACGCTTGGGCGATCCGCGATGCTCTGGAGATCACTGGCCTGCCGGCACTCGAGATGCACCTCTCGGACATCGAGAGCCGCGAGCCATGGCGGCGCTTCTCGGTGATCCGTGAGCTCTGCTTCGCGACGATCTCAGGACGCGGGCCGGCCGGCTACGGCGATGCGCTCGTGCAGCTGCGCGAGCACCTCGAGCAGGGGCACGCGTGAGCGCTTCGGAGATCCCATCCGCGGGCAACCGCGCGGAGCGTCTCGCCGCTGAGCTCGGCGGGCTGGGCGTTGAGGCGCTGCTCGTGGACTCGCTGATCGACATCCGCTATCTGACGAGCTTCTCCGGCAGCAACGCCCTTGTGCTGCTGATCGGCGAGGGTCTCGGCGGCGCACTCGGACAGCATCGCTTCATGACGGACTTCCGCTACACGACGCAGTCGGCCGAGCAGGTGCCCGAAGCCTTCGAGCGCCAGATCCACAACGGGGAGACGTTCGAGGCGCTCGTGCCGCTGCTCGAGACGACGGAGGGGCGGCTGGGATTCGATGAGGGCAAGATCACCGTGCGCGCGCACCGGCGCCTGGCGGAGCTGTTGCCGGCGGGGTGGAAGCTCGTGCCGTGTAACGGCGCCGTGGAGCGGTTGCGCGCAATCAAGGACGCCGGTGAGGTCCTGCAGATGCGGGCGGCGGCGGAGCTCGCCGATGAGGCGTTGAAGGGGCTGCTCGACGAGGGCCTCGTCGGGCGCACCGAGCGCGATGTGGCGATCGATCTCGTGCTGAGGATGCGTCGTCTTGGCGCCGAGGCGCCGAGCTTTGAGCCGATCGTGGCCGCCGGGGCGCACGCCGCGCTGCCGCATGCCGAGCCGCTCGATCAGACGATTCCACGCGACGTGCTCGTGACGATCGACTGGGGAGCGCAGCTCGAGGGCTACTGCTCGGACTGCACGCGCACCTACGCCACCGGCGAGGGCATATCCCAGCGGGCCCGCGAGATCCACGCGCTCGTGCTCGACGCCCAGGAGCGGGCGCTGGGCGCGCTCGCCGTGGGCCGCAACGGACGCGAGATGGACGCCGTCGCGCGCGGGCTGATCGAAGAGGCCGGACACGGCGAGCACTTCGGGCACGGTCTCGGCCACGGCGTCGGCCTGGAGGTTCACGAGGCGCCTCGGCTCTCGCGTACGGCCTCCGAGGAGCCACTGAAGCCAGGCAACGTCGTGACCGTCGAGCCCGGCGTCTATCTGCCGGGAGAGCTCGGCGTGCGGATCGAGGATCTCGTCGTGCTGACGGGCGAGGGCAAGGACGTCCTCACGGGTCTTGCAAAGACCCTCGCCGTGATCTCCTGATCTGAGCGACGCTCATGCGACGGGTCCCAGCTCGGCGCGCACGGCGGCGACGGCGCAGGCGCCTGCTGCGGCGAGAGGCTCGGTGCTGCGCATCGCGCGGCTGAAGACGAACGCGCCCTCGAGCAGCGAGAGCATCGAGTAGGCGAGCGCCCTCGCG
>JACDGG010000160.1 GCA_013815355.1 Solirubrobacterales bacterium | reverse complement strand
CCGGTGAGCGGCGGCTGCACAGTAGGTGAGGCCGCGCTGCGTCGAGTGCGCGGCTGACCGACACGCGAAGCGCTGTTTACAAAGTTGCCAGCTCGTGAACGGTTGTGAATAACCAAGTTGATAACCAACTGGAGCTACGCAAATGACAGATTGTCCGGCGGGGGGGTGTTCCTCCCGCAACAGCAACGGAAGCTGTCAACTAGGAGGTAGTTAACCAATGCGGAATTTCTCCGCTCGTCGGCTAGTGCCGACGGGACTTATCGCTGCGGCCGGTGTGGCCGCGCTCATGGCGCCGGGCGCCGCGAGCGCATCGCTCGGCGAACAGTGCTCGGGTCCGGACGTTCACGGCCAGGGCTCCACCCTGCAGAACCTCGCGCAGGGCATCTGGGACCCGGGCTTCAGTGCATCCTCTGAACCACACGCCTGCAACGGCACGCAGGGCACGAAAGGCACGCCGAAAATCACCTACACCGGCACGGGCAGCGGTCCTGGTGAGAAAACGTGGGGCGTCGAACCGGCCAAACCGGAAGAAGTAAGCTACGCCGCGACGAACGGCTTCCTCGGCACCGACGAGGCGCCCAACCCGACGGCCAAAAAAGAAATCGAAGAACACGAGACGACGCTGACGCCGCAGGCGCTGCTGACGATCCCGGTTCTGCAGGCCGCCGTGGCGATCATCGTGCATCTGCCGGAAGGCTGCACGGCGACGAGCACCTCCAACAAAGGCCGTATCGTGCTGAACAACAGCACGCTCGAGAAAATCGAGCGTGGCACGATCACGAACTGGACCGAAATCTCAGACGGTGGCGACGCATTCACCGGTACCTGCTCGGCCACGATCAAACACATCGTCCGCAAAGGCGGCTCGGGCACGACCCACATCCTCAAGAAGTACTTGGGTCTGATCGACAACAGCCCGTGGCCTGGGACGACTGAAGGCGGCACAACGGGCGAATTCACCTGGGGCGGAACCGCCGAAGGTGCGAACAACCCGACGTGGCCGACCGCTGACGCTGTGACCCGTGCATCGGGCGGCAGCGGTGTGGTCTCCGCGGTGGCGGCGACGCCGAGTTCGATCGGCTACGCCAACCTGGCCGACGCGCGTGCCAACGCCGCGTTCGTGCCGCCTGCCGGCGGTCCGAAAACAGCCACGTTCTGGGTCCCGATCCAGAACAAATCGGCTGAACCGGTGACGTACGCCGACCCGGCCACCAACAAAGAGGTTGCGGCCAAGAAGGAATCGAACTGCAGCAAAGAGGTATACACCGACGGCGCCAACCCGTTCCCGCCCGAAAACGCTCAGGCGAGCTGGTCTGAAGTGACGACGCGAGTGAATGAGCCCAAGTACACGATCTGCGGGCTCACGTTCGATCTCGCCTTCACCAACTACGGCTCATTCCCGGGCACCACGATCGGAGAGGCCACGACGGCCAACAACTTCCTCCAGTTCGTGACGAGCACCAAAAAAGAAAAAGAAGGCAACAAACTGAACGGTGGTCAGTCGCTGATCAAGCTCAACGACTACGAGCCGCTCACCGGCACCGTGCTGAAAGAGGCACAGAAAGGCTCCGCCCTCGTCGGCTTCTAGCCCGCCGGGAGGTGAGTCTGCGCGCCGATGATCCGGAGCGCAGGCGTGAGCTCTGAGTACGCAGCAAGGCAAGGGCCGCCCCAGGGATGGGGCGGCCCGCTGCGTTTGCGGGGAGGTCAGCGGATCGGGCTCCAGGAGGTCTGCTGCGCGCCTGTCTGCCGCCTGAGCAGGCGCGAGCATTCGGCTGCTTGCTCTTTCGGGGGGCTTGCTTTGGGGTTGGTGGGTGTTTATGATGCGTGTTTGTTTGGGGTGGTCACGGGATCTCGACATGTGTTGGGGTTGTTGGGGTCAGGATGGGGGTCCGTGTTGCGAGCAAGGAGGCGGTAGTCGCTGTGAGTGTTGAGACTGGTGGTGGTGGGGAGAAGGGTGTGGCGTGGGGTCCGCCGTTGGCTGGTGCGCGTGGTGTTCGGGGGTTGGGTGCGCGTCGGCGGGTGTTGCCTTTGGGGATTGCGGAGGTTCGTGGTCCGGCGGCTTCGATGCGTCGGGATGCGTTGTTTCGCCGGTTGTTGGTGGTGGCTGATGTTGTCGCGATCGTTGGGGCGTTCGTGTTGATGATGGTGCTTTCGCATCGGGTGGTGGCGTTGTCGTGGGCTGGTTTGGCGGGGTTGCCGATCGTTGTGGTGTGCGCGAAGTTGACGGGTCTTTATGACCGGGATGAGACGTTGTTGCGTAAGACGACGTTGGATGAGGCGCCGAAGCTTTTGCAGTTGGCGACGCTTTCGACGTTGGTGGCGTGGTTGACGGGGGGGTTGATCGTTCAGGGGCAGTTGGATCGTCATGAGGCGTTGTTCTTGTGGTTGGCGTTGGCGGCGTTGTTGATCTTGGCGAGGACGGTCGCGCGGTTTTTGGCGTTGGCGTTGGCGCCGGCTGAGCGGTGTTTGTTCATTGGGGATGAGCTCTCGGCTGAGACGATTCGCTCGAAGTTGACGGGGCATGGGGGTGTCAAGGCGCAGGTTGTCGCGCATTTGGATCTGGATAAGGTCGCGCCGTGGTCGACGGATACGTTTTCTGAGCGGCGGTTGGCGGAGATCCGGGATTTGGCGCGGACGCTTGATGTGCATCGCGCGATCATCGCGCCGCGGAGTGTGGATGCGGGGGAGATGTTGAATCTGGTGCGGACGTTGAAGGCGGTTGGGGTGCGTGTGAGCGTGTTGCCGCGGCTGCTTGAGGTTGTTGGCTCCTCGGTTGAGTTCGATGATCTGCATGGTGTGACGGTGATGGGGGTGCGGCGTTTTGATTTGACGCGTTCTTCGGCGGCGTTCAAAAGAGCGTTTGACCTTTTGGGTGCTTCGCTTGGGTTGTTGGCGGTCGCGCCGTTGTTGATCGTGATCGCGGTCGCGATCAAGCTTGATAGTCGGGGGCCGGTGTTCTTCCGCCAGTTGCGGGTGGGGCGTCATGGGCAGCGGTTCTTCATGTTGAAGTTCCGCACGATGGTCCCGGATGCGGAGGCGTTGAAGGATGGGTTGCGTGATCGCAACGAGGCCAAGGATGGGTTGTTCAAGATCGCTGAGGATCCGCGTGTCACGCGGGTGGGGCGGCTGCTGCGGCGCAGCGCTTTGGATGAGCTGCCGCAGATGTTGAACATCGTGCGTGGTGAGATGAGTCTCGTGGGGCCGCGTCCGCTCGTGATCGATGAGGATCAGCGCGTCGAGGGGTGGCACCGCCGCCGCCTGGAGCTGATGCCCGGCATGACGGGCCCGTGGCAGATCCTCGGGCCCTCCCGCGTCCCGCTACGCGAGATGGTCGCGATCGACTATCTCTACGTCGCGAACTGGTCCCTATGGACCGACATCAAGATCATCCTGCGCACCATCCCCCACGTCCTCGCACGCCGCGGCCTCTAAAACCAGCCAGCCCCCAACATCTCGCTTCAGGGGGTTGGCGATGCTCCGTCCAATTCGGCGAGCAGCACCGTGACGAGGCGCTGGATCTCATCGCGTGTCGCTCTGAGCTCCTCGAGCGGGCGGCCCTTGGGGTCAGCGAGGTTCCAGTCGAGATAGCGCTTGCCGGGGATGTATGGGCAGGCATCGCCACAACCCATGCTCACAACGACATCGGCCTGCTCAGCCAGCTCGATCGTGAGCGCTTGGGGCCGGCGGTCGGACAGGTCGATGTCAAGCTCGCGCATGACCTCGAGCACCTCGGGGTGGACGCGCTCGCCGGGCGTTGTCCCGGCTGAGAGCGCCGTGTGGCGACCTTCCGCGGCGCGCTCGAACAGGGCTCGGCTCATCTGTGAGCGCCCGGCGTTATGCAGACATACGAACAGAGCGCACGCCATCGCGCGGAGCCTCCTCGTGCGGTTGCATGATCTCCGCGGCGTCCGTGGGCGTCACGTCGGGATACAGGACTCTCAGCGCGAGGAGCGCGCCCACGGCGCCGAGAAGCTGCGCTGCGACGAAGCCCGGCACCGACGCGGGCGCGATGCCGGCAAAGGTGTCGGAGAACACCCGTCCCACGCTGATCGCGGGGTTGGCGAAGCTCGTGGAGCTCGTGAAGAAGTACGCCGCGCCGATGTAGGCGCCGACGGCCGCCGGCGCGCTGCTGCCACGGCGCGTTCGCGCGAGCGAGAAGATCAACAGCAAGAGGCCGGCGGTCGCGATCGCCTCGGCGAGCAGGTGCGCGCCCGACGCGCGGTGCTTCGTGGAGATGCTGAGAGCGGCCTGAGCGAACATGCCGTTGGCGGTGAGGGCACCGAGCACGCAACCGCCGACCTGCACCGGGATGTAGGCGAGCGCGTCGCGCCAAGCGATGCCGCCCAAGCTTGCGTCGGCCAGCGAGACGACCGGATTGAAGTGTCCGCCCGAGACCGGGGCGAACATCAGGATGATCGTCGCGAGTCCCGCAGCCGTGGCCGCGGCGTTCTCAAACAGCTGCAGGCCTACATCTCCAGGCGAGAGCGCGTGCGCGGCGATGCCCGACCCGATCACCAGCGCTGCGAGGAATGCGGAGCCCAGGAGCTCCGCGAACAGCCGGCGTGCTAGTGGCGGCAGCGTCATGAGCGCGATCTTATTAGATCGATAAGCCTCTGTCTTATTGATATATATAGATTGATGCCCGTCGATCTGCAGCTATCTCCCAAGACCAAGCGTGCAGCCGGTGCGCCCTGCTGCGAGCCGGTCGTCTACCCCGACGTCGACCGTGAGCACGCGCTGCGCATGGCCGAGGTCGCAAAGGCCCTCGGCGACCCGATTCGCTTGCAACTGGTGGATGTGCTGCGCAGGCACGCCGGCAAGGTCTGCGTCTGTGAGCTTGTGCCGTTGTTCGACATATCGCAGCCCACGCTCTCCCACCACCTCAAGAAGCTCCGCGATGCAGGGATCGTGGACTCTGAGCGCCAGGGGCTGTGGGCCTACTACTACGTGATCCCCGATGCCCTTGAGGAGCTCTCCGCCTGGCTGACCTGAGCGGGGCGGGGCGGGGTCGCGGGCGTCGCGTCAGGAGCCGGCGACGCAGCGGCCCTGGCGTGTGCGCGTCGCGCGTCCACGCGGGGCCCACGCGAGCGCTGCACGCGATCCGGCCACGTAGGGCGTGTCCTGCCAGCGGGCTCGCTGGGACAGCGTCACGGCGGGGATCGACGCGAGCTGCGCCGCGCGCTGCGGGGATGTCTGCGCGGGCGCGGCGTCGCTGCGGGCCGCCATGCGGCAGACCAGCACGACGAGGGCGGCGAGGGCGAACCAGGCGATGGGGATCAGGATCAGGAGCATGTTCTAAATAGCTCGTGTCAATCGAGGTGAGCGAGGCTTACTCCCCTCTTCGGACGCCGCACGCCGGGGCTTGAGCGCCGTAGACACTCGGTCGAACGAGCGTCGAGCGCGCTACTCCATGTCGGGGCGCGGGGTGATGTCGGTCGTGGCGACATCTTCTGAGCGCGCGGCGCTGCTCCAGGGGCGCTTGTAGACCAGCCAGCTGATCGCGCCGAGGAGCAGGACGCTGCACAGGATCCATCCCAGCGCGGTGGTGCCGACGCCGACGTACTTCAGGCCGGAGGCGGTCACGACAAATGTGATCACGGGCCGGATGTAGCGATCGGGCGCGCTCGAGGACAGCAGCGAGCCGACGAGCACGGCCGGCACGCTGCCGAGGATCAGCGAGGTCGTGACACCGAATTCGATGTGACCGAAGGCGAAGGCGCCGAGCGCAGCTGCCATCGTCAGGGGGACGGCCTGGCTGAGGTCGGTGCCCACGAGTTGCTTGGCGCCTATCGTGGGGTACAGAAACAGCAGGAGGATGATCATCAGCGAACCCGAGCCAACCGACGTGATGCCGACGATGACACCCCCGATCATGCCGATCGCGACCGTGCGCGCGGGATGCGGGGTGATCTCGTGAACCACTGCGGCGCGGCTCTCTCCGGTGCGGCGGTCAAGGACGTAGCGCAGCACCATCGCCGCGGCCCCGACGAGCAGCGCGGCGCCGAGCGCCGTCTCGATGTTGTGCTGGGCGGAGGAGGAATTCCCCATCAGATGCAGCAGGTAGGCGCCGAAGAAGGCCATCGGCACCGAGCCGAGCACCATCCAGCCGACGAGGCGCCTGTTGACCGTGCCCCTGCGCAGGTGCACGGCGGCGCCGACCGGGCGCATCAGGACCGCGGCCACGAGGTCGCTGGAGATCGCCGAGGAGGGTTTGACACCGAACAGCAGGATCAGCATCGGCGTCATCAGCGCGCCGCCGCCGGCGCCGGTCATCCCGACGAGCAGGCCGACCACGGCGCTTCCCAGGACTATGTACGGATCGATGTGCATTGCTCCCGAGCTGGCCCGAGAGCCCTCGCCCCCCGGCCGGCGATATCTCCCCTCAGAGACGTCGACGAGGCCGACACCATAGAGCTATTCGGCGTTCGTGTGGGAACTTTTTCGGGCGTGCGCCGGAGGGCGGCTGCTTGCTCTTTCGGGGGGCTTGCTTTGGGGTTGGTGGGTGTTTATGATGCGTGTTTGTTTGGGGTGGTCACGGGATCTCGACATGTGTTGGGG
>JACDGG010000159.1 GCA_013815355.1 Solirubrobacterales bacterium | reverse complement strand
GAGCGATCCTCGTCGGCGGCGGCGTCGGCATCGCGCCGCTCGCGATCCTCCAGGACGCGCTCGGCGCCGCCGCCACGACCGTGCTGCTCGGCTTTCGCGACGCGCCGCGCACGCAGGGCGCCGCTCTGCTCACGGGTGCCCGCATCGCAAGCGACGACGGTTCCCGCGGGCACCACGGCCTCGTGACCGAGCTGCTGCTGGCGGAGCTCGAGCGCGACGCGCATGCCGTCGTCTACTCCTGCGGCCCGGCGGGGATGCTCGAGGGCGTGCGCGCGATCTGCGCCGAGCGCGAGGTCCCGGCCCAGCTCGCGCTCGAGGCCGGTATGGCCTGTGGCTTCGGCGCCTGCTTCGGCTGTGTCGTGGGTAAGCGCGGCGGCGGCTATCTGCGCGTCTGCGTCGATGGGCCGGTCTTCGACGCCGCCGAGCTCGCGCACGTCGATGAGCACGCGGGCGCTCCGGCATGAGCGTGAGCTTCTGCGGCCTTGAGCTCGCGCATCCGATCATCAACGGCTCGGGCACCTTCGACGCGATCGCCGCGCGGCGCGCGTTCGGCGCGGGGCTGCTGCACGGCTTCCCGTTCGCCGCCTATGTGTCGAAGACGATCACGCTCGAGCCCCGCGAGGGCAACCCGCCACCGCGGCTGTGGGAGGCGGCGGCGGGGATGATCAACTCGATCGGCCTGCCCAACAAGGGCCTTCACGGCTACCTGCGCGAGGATCTGCCCCAGCTCGCCGAGATCGCAGCGGGGGTGGCCGAGCAGCTGGGTAACGCCCCGCCGCTGATCACGAACGTGATGGGCGCGAGCGCCACGGAGATCGTGCGCTTGCTCGCAGCCTGCGATGAGCGCGAGGAGATCGCTGCGCTCGAGCTGAACGTCTCCTGCCCGAACGTAAAGACGGGCCTCGACATCGGCGCCGACCCGCGCCAGCTCGAGGACGTCGTGCGCGCCGTGCGACCCAGCACTCGCAAGCCGCTGATCGTGAAGCTAACGCCGAACACCGCCGACGTCGCGCTGTGTGCGCAGGCCGCCGAGGCGGGCGGTGCCGACGCGGTCTCGCTGATCAACACGCTGCGCGCGACGGCGCTCGCGCCGGGCTGGGAGGGCGAGGAGCGCAGGCCGTGGCTGGGAGGCGGCACCGGAGGCCTCTCCGGACCGGCGATTCGGGCCGTGGCGCTCGCGCAGGTCGCGGCCGTGGCGCAGCGCGTGAGCATCCCCGTTATAGGTATGGGTGGGGTTCGTAGTGCGAGCGACGCACGCGATCTGATGGACGTCGGCGCATGCCTCGTCGCGGTCGGCACGGAGAGCTTTCGCGACCCCGCTGCTGGCGCGCGGATCGCTAGCGAGCTTGCATCCTGAGCGGTGGCGAAACCCCTGCAAACGCGAGCGCGGACCATCCAGTAACCTCGATCCATCTGTACCTCAAGTTGAGGTACAGGTGAATTAGGGACATTTTCTTGATCACCCGCCGCTGGTGTGTAGACTCGCCGCCCATGGCGACGGCGACCGGCACGACGTCCTCGAACTCCTCGACGGCCCCTGAGCGATCGCTTAACCAGCGCATGGATGCGCTCGCCCGCGCCAACCAGATTCGCATCCAGCGCGCCCAGCTGAAGCGCGATCTGAAGTCCGGACGGCGCTCGATCCACTCGCTGCTGCTCGAACCGCCGGAGTACGTGGAGACCGCGAAGGTCTTCGACATGCTGCTCGCCGTCCCCAAGTACGGACGCGTGAAGGTCAACAAGATCCTGGTCCACTGCCGGATCGCGCCGAGCAAGACGATCGGCGGCCTCTCAGAGCGCCAGCGCTCCGAGCTGATCTCGCTCCTGCACCACTAGCCCGAGACGACCGCTGGCCGGCGCGAGGCTGTGTCCTTCCTCGCTCGTGTGCGGTGCACACTTCGCTCCCTGCGTCCTTGCCTCGCTTGACCAGCGGCCGTCTCGACGCGTCGAACGCATGAGCCACCGTTCCCACCGAGCCCGTCACTAGGGTCCGCAGCGTGGCGCGCGTGTTTGTCATCACGGGACCTTCGGGGGTCGGTAAGGGGACCTTGATACGCGGGCTGATGGAGCGCGTGGCACAGCTCGAGCTGTCGGTCTCGGCGACGACGCGCGCGCCGCGTCTCGGCGAGCGCGACGGCGTCGACTACCACTTCCTCACGCGTACCGAGTTCAACACGAAGGTCAACGAAGGCGCATTCGTCGAGCACGCCGACTACGCCGGGCGCAGCTACGGCACGCTGCGCTCCGAGCTGGAGCGTCGGGTGCGCGCCGGCACGCCGGTCGTGCTCGAGATCGAGGTCCAGGGCGCGCGCCAGGTGCGCGCAGCGATGCCCGAGGCCGTCCAGGTGTTCATCGCGCCGCCCTCGCTGCCGGCGCTGCGCACGCGTCTGGTCGGACGGGGCACCGACGATCACAACGAGGTCGAGCGCCGCCTGATGGTCGCCGAGCACGAGCTCAAAGCGCAGCCGGAGTTCGCGCACGTGGTCGTCAACGATCGTCTCGACGAGGCGCTCGAGCGACTCGTGGCGATCGTCACCGCCGAGCTCGACTGATCCTGCGGGCCGCGCCTGCACGGGCGCTCGGCGCCCGCCGACTACACTTCATGCTCCACAAGGAAAGGCACAGCACTTGATCTCTCCCCGCATCGACCGCCTGCTCGAGCAGGTCGACTCAAACTACGCCGGTGTGATCGTCGCCGCCAAGCGCGCGCGCCAGATCAACAGCTACTACCACAACCTTGGCGAGGGCACCTTTGACGAGTTCCCGCCGCCGATGATCGAAACGGCGTCGAAAAACTACCTCACGATCGCCCTCGAGGAGGTAGCTGGAGGAAAGATGAAGTACCACTACCGCTAAGGGCGCAAGGCCTGTTCCACGGCTTGCCAGCGCTTCGTGGGCGCTCTACAACCTCTAGATCATGGCTCGCATTCTGCTCGGCGTCAGTGGTGGCATCGCCGCCTATAAGGCGCTAGAGCTCGTGCGGCTGGCGACGGGCGCCGGGCACGCGGTGCGCGTCGTGCAGAGCCCCAACAGCCGGCGCTTCGTGGGGGAGGCCTCCTTCGCGGCGCTGAGCGGCGCGCCCGTGCTGATGAGCGAGTTCGAGCGCGATCCCGCGCGCGGGGCGTTCCCCGACCAGGAGCCCCCGAGCCACGACCCGCTCAGCCATCTCGAGCTCGTCGCCAACGCCGATGTCTTCCTGATCGCGCCGGCCTCGGCCAACACGATCGCAAAGCTTGCGGCGGGCCTCGCCGACAACCTGCTCTGCAGCTGTGCGCTCGCCGCCGGCTGCCCCGTCGTGCTCGCACCGGCGATGAACAACCGCATGTATGAGCACCCCGCGACCGTCGCCAACCTGCGCACGCTCGCCGAGCGGGGCGTGCGCATCGTCGAGCCCGGCGTCGGGCGCCTGGCCTCCAAGGGCGAGCAGGGCATCGGGCGCCTGGCCGAGCCCGAGGCGCTGCTGTCAGCCTGCGACGCCGCGCTTGCTGGGCGCGGCGTCGAGGCGCCTGTCGGCGAGATGGCCGGGCTGTGCGTGCTGATCGGCGCCGGCGGCACGCGCGAGCCGATCGACAGCGTGCGCTTCATCGGCAACTCCTCCTCCGGGCGCATGGGCTTCGCCCTCGCGCAGGCCGCGCAGCGCCGTGGAGCGCACGTCACGCTCGTGGCCGCCAATGTCGCGCTCGAGACCCCGGTGGGGGTCGAGCGACGCGATGTCGCCAGCGCCGGTGAGTTGAAGGATGCCTGCGAGGCGGCCTTCGCGGAGTGCGACGTGCTGCTGATGGCTGCCGCCGTCGCCGACTTCACCCCGGCAGAGCCCGCCAACGGCAAGATCAAGAAGGCCGATCGCGAGCTGCTCGAGATCGTGCTTCGACCGACCGCCGACGTCCTGGAGGGCCTTGCGGCGCAGCGGCGCCCGGGGCAGACGCTGGTCGGCTTCGCCGCCGAGCACGGGGCCGAGGCGGTCGAGATCGCCCGCGGCAAGCTCGCCGGCAAGGACCTCGACGCGCTCGTCGTAAACGACATCTCGCGCGCGGACATCGGCTTCGAGGTCGACGCCAACGAGGTCACGATCCTGAGCGCCGACGGCGGACGCCGCGACGTCCCGCGCGCCAGCAAGGCGCACGTCGCCGAGGCGATCCTCGACACCGTTCTGGAGCTCCGGGCAAGCAGATAAAATGGGTCGCGATGGAGAGCGTTTACGACCTGTATCAGCGGGGTTGTGAGCTGCTCGAGCACGGCGATCACAACGCCGCGATCGTGCCCTTGAGCAAAGCCCGCGATCTGGAGCCCGACAAGGCGTCGATCCGCGAGGCGCTGGGGCGCGCCCTGTTCCACGCCCAGCGCTACGAGAGCGCCGCCGCGGAGTTCGGAGCGGTCGCATCTGGGGCGCCCACGAACGACTACGCGCTGTTCTGCCTGGGGCGCTCGATGCAGCTGCTGGGACGCCATCGCGAGGCCTGCAAGCCGCTCGCGCTGGCGTGTTCGCTGCGCCCTGAGCGCACCGATTACAGGCGCTATCGCGATCGTGCCAGGCGCGATGCCGAACGCGGCTGAGACGCATATGGGCGTCCGCGCCGATGCTATGCTCGATTGACAGCTTTCGACCGGTGAGTTGGGCCGGTAGCAGTACCGAGAGTGGGCGCCCGCCCGCTTTTTTTGCGTGAGGAGTGAGTTGATGAGTCCGCTGCAGACCGAAATCGAGACGCGCCTAGCCGACACCCAGCCCGAGATCGAGGTGCTCCTCGCGGAGGTGCTCGGCGGCCGTTGCCTGCGCGTCTTCATCGACCATCCCGACGGTGTGACGCTCGAGATGTGCGAGAAGGTCACCGCCGAGCTGAACGACCTGCGCGAGCGCTACTCGCTCGAGGTCTCATCGCCCGGCAGCGAGCGCCCGCTGACCAAGCCCGCCCACTTCCGCCGCTTCGTCGGGCGCCGCGCTCGCGTGCGCGCCCGCCACCCGCTGCCGATCGGCCGGCAGCCGATGAGCAGTTTCACGGGGGAGCTCGTGGGCGCCTCCGAGGATGAGGTCACACTGGCCGCCGACGGGGGAGTCATCGCGATTCCCTACGCGGAGATTCGTCGTTCGAACCTGATCGAGGAGTAGAGCTATGTCACGCGAAATCCTTGAGGCGATGCACGCGCTTGCGCGCGAGAAGGGGATCGAGCCCGAGAAGCTGATGATCGCGCTCGAGGACGCGCTCCTCTCCGCCTACAAGAAGCAGCCCGACTCGGCCAAGTACGCGCGCGTCGAGATGGACCGCGAGACGGCCGACTTCAGGGTCATCGAACTGATCATCCCGGAGCGCCTGGAGGCGCACCTGATCGTCGAGACGATTGACGAGGAAACGACCGTCGACCCCGAGACCGGCGAGATGCGCGAACCCGAGGAACCGGAAATCGACCCGAAGAAGTTCGCCGAATACCGCGACCAGATCGACGAGCGCGACGTCACGCCCGACGACTTCGGGCGCATCGCGGCGCAGACCGCCAAGCAGGTGATCCTGCAGCGCATCCGCGAGGCCGAGCGCGACATGATGTACGAGGAGTACCGCGACCGCGTGGGCGAGCTGATCACGGGCATCGTGCAGCAGTCCGACTCGCGCTACACGCTCGTGCAGCTGCGCGAACGCGTCGAGGCGCTCTTGCCCAAGTCCGAGCAGGTCGAGGGCGAGCGCTACGACCACTCGCAGCGCATCAAGGCCGTCATCAAGGAGGTCTCGCCGTCGACCAAGGGACCGGCCATCATCGTCTCACGGCGCGACCCCGAGCTGATCAAGAAGTTGTTCGAGCTCGAGGTCCCGGAGATCGCCGACGGTCTCGTGGAGATCGCCAACGTCGCCCGCGAGCCCGGCTACCGCTCGAAGATCGCCGTGATCTCCCACACCGACGGCGTCGACCCGGTCGGTGCGTGCGTCGGCCCGCGTGGATCGCGCGTGCGCATGGTGGTCTCCGAGCTGCGCGGCGAGAAGATCGACATCATTCCCTTCAACGACGAGCCCGCGCGCTTCGTCGCCAAGGCGCTCTCGCCGGCGCGCGTGCGCGAGGTGCTCGTCGACGACGAGGCCAAGCAGGCGACTGTGATCGTGCCCGACGACCAGCTCTCGCTGGCGATCGGCCGCGAGGGTCAGAACGCACGCCTGGCCGCGCGTCTCACCGGCTGGCGCGTGGACATCCGCTCGGAGTCCGAGTTCGCCGCCGAGGAGGCCGAGCACGGCTACGAGGAGGAGGAGGTGCAGGGCCGCTGCGCCGCCGTCCTCTCAAACGGCCGGCGCTGTCCGAACGCCTCGCTTCCGAACTCGCGCTACTGCGGGCTTGACTCACACCAGGCGCTGGCGGACATCGCGACCGACAACGTCGCCGATCTCGCCTCCGAAGGCGGCTCGGCGCCGACGACGGCCGAGCAGGCCGCCGCAGCGCCTGGCGCAGAGCAGCAGGCGCCGGCCACGGAGGCATCCGGTGACCCAGCCGGAGCAGAGGAGCAGGCCCCCGCCGCCGAGGCACCCGCCGCGGAGGAGCAGACCGCGCCCGAGCCGCTGGAGCCGCAGGAGGTGCTGCTCGCGGAGGGCGGCGAGCTCCCGGGGCAGCAGCTGCCGCCGGCGGCCGAGGAGCAGGCGAGATAGGCG
>JACDGG010000158.1 GCA_013815355.1 Solirubrobacterales bacterium | reverse complement strand
CTGCGGGCGCGGGCGCCAGGCCGAGCACGAGGCGTCCGCCCACGGGCAGCACGGCGAGCTTCTCCTCGGCGATGTCCTCGATCCTCGGCCCCAGCCACCGCGTGTGCTCGAGGCCGACGTTCGTCAGCGCCGTGACCCGCGCCTCGATCACGCTCGTCGCGTCGTAGCGCCCGCCTAGTCCGGCCTCGATCACGGCCACCTCGACCTGCTGGTCGGCCATCTCCCACAGCGCGGCGGCCGTGAGCAGTTCGAACTGGGTGATGTGATCACCCTCGGCGAGCGTGCGATTGACGCGCTCGGCGGCGGCGCTGGCGCGCGCGATGCCCTCGGCGAAGGAGTCGGCGCCGAGCTCGCCGCCGTCGATCAGCACTCGCTCGCGGTAGGAGACGAGGTGCGGCGAGAGGTAGGCGCCGGTGCGCAGCCCGTGGGCCTGCAGGATCGCCGCCGTCATGCGCGTCGTTGAGGACTTGCCGTTGGTGCCGAGCACCTGGATGCTCTGGAAGCTCCGCTCCGGCGAGCCGAGCGCCGTCATCAGGCGGCGCATGCGGTCCAGCCCGAAGCGCATGCCGAACAGCTCGAGCGAGTGCAGCTGGCGCTCGGCGCGCTCCTCGGTCCAGGCGTGGGAGACGTGCTCGTTGCGCGCTGAGCGGGACATGTGCTCGTGGCGGCGCCGCCGGCGCCGGCTAGGCGTCGGGGTGCTTGCGCAGGTAGTCGATGAAGACGGGCCGCAACGCCTCGCCGAGCTTCCCGTCACCGCTGTGCAACGCATCGGAGATGAGGCCTTTGGATGACTGGATGTCGTAGTCGGCCTCGCCCTCATCGCCGCTGAGGCTCTCCGCCGCCGGGATCATCTCCAGAAGCGACCAGAAGAACTTCACGTCGAGGTGCCTCTCGGCCCGATGGATCGCTCGGTCGTGGAGCTCCTGAGTGGAGAGCGCCTGGAGATCGTCGGCGGTCGCCTCGCTCACGCGTCTGCCCGCAGCCCGCTCACCGGGAGTGGCGGCGCGCCCTGCGCCCCGCCCGTCCACCGCGCGCGAGCGGGAGCAGTTCGCGGCCCAGGCCCTTCAGATCGAGCTTGCCGGCCAGCTTGCGCAGCTCGCCGCGCTCCTTCGCGCTGAGGTTCCCGAGCCGTCCCCGCGATTCGCGCGTGAGCTCGGCCAGCCGCGCGCGCTCCTTCTCCGAGAGGCTTTTCCAGCGACGTCCGACGGCGACGGCAACCTGCGCCAGCGCGGCCCACGGCAGCGCCTTCAGGCGCGCGCCACGAGACTTGGAGTGGATCTTGGGCTTGGGCATGGAGGCGATGGTAGCGGGCGGGCGCACCGAGGCGCCGTGCGCGGGGCGCTCAGGCTGACTCCTCGCGCAGCGAGTGCTCCTCCCCCTCATCGGGTGCCGCTTCGGTGACGAGCGTCGGCGTGAGCCCCTTCTCGACGGTCTCCTTGGTCACGACGCACTTCTTCACGTCGCGGCGCGAGGGCAGCTCGAACTGCACCTCCAGAAGGATTTCCTCGATGATCGAGCGCAGCCCGCGGGCGCCCGTTTCGCGCTCCAGGCCCTTCTCGGCGACGGCCGTGAGCGCGTCCTCGGAGAAGACGAGCTCGATGCCGTCGAAGGCGAAGAAGCGCTGGAACTGCTTGGCCAGCGCATTGCGCGGCTCGACGAGGATCGAGACGAGGTCCTCGCGCGTGAGCTGATGCACCGCCGAGACGACCGGCAGGCGGCCGATGAACTCGGGGATCAGCCCGTACTCGATCAGATCCTCCGGCAGGCAGTGCTCGAAGACTTCGCCGGTGTCGCGCTCGGCCTTGGCCTCGATCGCGGCGGCGAAGCCGACGCCTTTGTGCCCGATGCGCCGCTCGATCACCTTGTCGAGGTTCGCGAACGCGCCCCCGCAGATGAACAGCACATTGGTCGTGTCGATCGTCAGGAACTCCTGGTGGGGATGCTTGCGCCCGCCCTGCGGCGGCACCGAGGCCTGCGTGCCCTCGAGGATCTTCAACAGCGCCTGCTGCACGCCCTCGCCGGAGACGTCGCGGGTGATCGACGGGTTGTCGGCCTTGCGCGCGATCTTGTCGACCTCATCGATATAGATGATGCCCGTTTCGGCCTTCTTGACGTCGTAGTCGGCGGCCTGGATCAGCTTCAAGAGGATGTTCTCGACGTCCTCGCCGACGTATCCGGCCTCAGTCAGAGCGGTCGCGTCGGCGATCGCGAAGGGCACGTTGAGCGTGCGTGCGAGCGTCTGGGCGAGCAGCGTCTTGCCGCAGCCGGTCGGTCCGAGCAGCAGGATGTTCGACTTCTGCAGCTCGATGTCGGAGTCGCCGGACATCATCATCTGCACGCGCTTGTAGTGGTTGTAGACGGCCACCGACAGCGTGCGCTTGGAGGGGTCCTGCCCGACGACGTACTCGTCGAGCACCTCGTAGATCTCCCGCGGCTTGGGCAGGTTCTCGATGTCGAACGTCGGCGGCGCCGAGAGCTCCTCGTCGATGATCTCGTTGCAGAGATCGATGCACTCGTCGCAGATGTAGACGCCGGGCCCTGCGATCAGCTTCTTGACCTGCCGCTGGGACTTGCCGCAGAAGCTGCAGAGCAACTGCTCGTTGGAATCTGTTGGTCTGGCCATGTTCCTTGGTTTCCCCGGAGGCTGGCGTCAACCGCGCGATCCAGGAGCTAGTGCTCCGAGATCACCCGATCGATGATTCCGTACTCCTTGGCCTCCTCGGAGCTCATGAAGTAGTCGCGCTCGGTGTCCTGGCGAACCTTCTCGAGCTCTTTGCCGGTGTGCTTGGCGATGATCTCATCCAGCCGGCGGCGCACGTCGATGATCTCCCTGGCGTGGATCTCGATGTCTGTCGCCTGACCCTGAAAGCTCGATGAGACCTGGTGGATCAGGATCTTCGCGTTCGGCAGCGCCATGCGCTTGCCGGCGGCGCCGCCGGCGAGCAGCAGCGCGCCCATCGACATCGCGATGCCCACGCAGATCGTCTGCACGTCTGGCTTGATGAACTGCATCGTGTCGTAGATCGCAAGGCCCGCGTAGACCGAGCCGCCGGGCGAGTTGATGTAGATCGAGACGTCCTTGTCGGGGTCCTCGGACTCGAGGTGCAGTAGCTGCGCAACGATCAGGTTGGCGATCTGGTCATCGACGGGCGTGCCGAGGAAGATGATGCGCTCGTTCAGCAGCCGGCTGTAGATGTCGAACGCTCGCTCTCCGCGCGAGGTCTGCTCGACGACCATTGGGACAAGTGGGCTCATAGTCCGCCTTTGTTTCGCTTCGCCAGCCGGATTCCTCTAGAGGCTAGCGATCGGGTGTCCAAATACGTGCAGGTGCCTCGGCCCCCTCCGCTGTGGCGCCCTCCTTCTCCGGCGTCCACAGATCTTCGCGCGCCTTCGCCTGGGCCGGCGCGATCGGCTTCGCCGAATCCGCCACGAGATCGATCGCCTGGCGCACTGCGAGGTCCTCGCGCACCTCCTCCAGGCGCCCGGCGCTGCGCAGGTCCTCGAGCAGCGTGGCGGGCTCGACGTCCTCGCGCTCGGCCATCGGCGCGAGCGCCTCGATCAGATGCTCGTCTGTCGGCTTGACGTCCTCGGCCGCGACGATCGCCGTGATCACGGCCTCGCGGCGCAGCGCCAGATCGGCTTCCGGGGCCATCTCCTCGAGGATCTCCTCCTCCGCGCGGCCGGTGATCTGCAGATACGCCTCGCGCGTGATGCCGCGGTGGGAGAGCGAGTGCAGCATGCGCTCCCACATCTCCCTGGCACGCGCGCTCACGAGCTCGGGCGTGACTTCGACCTTCGCAGCGGCGACCGCTGCGTCGAGTGCGGCCTGGCGGAACTCGGCCTCGATCCTCCCCTGCTCGGCCTCGAGCAGGCGCGCCTGGATGTCCCCGCGCAGCTCCTCGACGTCGTCGAAGCCGGCGTCGATCGCGAAGTCCTCGTCGACCGCGGGCAGCTCCTTGAGCTTGACCTCCTTGACGGTGACCTCGAAGGACGCGTCGCGCCCGGCCAACTCGGCGCTGGCGTATTGCTCGGGAAACCTCAGCGCCACCGTGCGCGTCTCGCCCGCGCTGGCGCCGACCAACGCCTCCTCGAAGCCGGGGATCAGGTTTCCGCTGCCGAGCTCGACCAGCTGGTCGCGGCCCTCGCCGCCGGCGAACGCCTCCCACGTCGGCTGCTCCTCGCCCGCCTCCGTGGAGGCGATCGAGCCGACATAGTCGATCACGACGAAGTCGCTGCTCGCGGCGGGCCGCTCGGCTCGCTCCAAGCGGGCGAGACGCTCGCGCATCTCCTCGATCTCCTGATCGATGAGTTGCCCCTCGACCTCGGGCTCGCGGCGCGCCACCTCCAGGCCCCTGTAATCGCCGAGCGTCGCCTTCGGCAGGACGCCGATCTCGATCGAGAACTCGAGCGCCTCGCCGTGGGGAGGCAGCTCGCCGAGATCGAGCTGCGGATCGCCGACGGGGACTATCCCGGCATTCGCGATCGCGTCGGAGTACCAGCTCGAGAGCGTGTCGCGCACCGCTTCCTCGAGCACGACCTCGCGGCCGATGCGCTGGATCACGAGCGGTGCGGGAACCTTGCCGCGGCGGAAGCCCGGCAGCTTCAGCTCGCGCCCGAGCTGCTGGGCCTTGCGCTCCAGGCGTCCCTCGACCTCTTGGGCCGGCACCTGGACCTTCACGCGTACGCGTGAGTCCCCGAGCTCGGTGAGCGTAGTGGTCAGCGCCGCAGCCATCTGCGCCACGATACCGTGCCGCTTGATGAGCGCACCGCTCCGGCGATCCCCGATGCGACGCGCGGAGATGTGGCTGTGGAGCGGCCCGGTCGGGCATCTGATCGGTGGCGCGCTGGACTTCGCCGAAGCCCTCGCTCGCTACCGGCGCGCACGCCGGCGCGGCCAGACCGTGCACTGAGCACGGTCCGGCGTACAGCCGGAGGATCGATGCCCGCTCAGGCAGCGGTGGCGGCGGTGCTCCTGCCGAGCTCCAGACGCCCGCCACGGGGCAGCACCAATACCGGGCACGTGGCGATCTCGATCAGATGCGATGCCGAGCTCGAGATGCCGACGCGGCCGCTTTCGACCTCGGGGCGCGAGTCGATCACGAGCAGCCCGGTGTCGGCTCCCGCAACCGGCTCGACGCTCGCACCAAACGCGGCGGCGAGCGCCTCGGCGGTCTCGCGTGCGCCGCCGGCGTTGTCGCCGATCGCCACGATCTTCTCGACCGAGGCGCTGTCCTTGTCCTCGGCGAGGTCGACCGGAGCGATCGCGACCGCGGTACGACCACCCTGCAGCAGGCGCTCGGCTGAGTTGCCGATCGCGACGTGGCCTTTGGCGGTGTGCGAGTCCGAGCAGAACACGATCACGTCGGCGCCCTCGGCGGCGGCGAGCGTGGCGAGACCCTCAGGCGTGGAGCGGTCGGTTACGACGTGGCGCCCGGCGCCAGGCTGGCCGAGGAGCTCGACGCCGCGGTCGAGCAGCTCCTGCGCCTCGTTCTGAGCGATCGTCTCGCGGGCGCTGTCGGCCTCGGGGCTGTGGCGCACGTAGGCGAGCGATACCTCGCCGCCGGCGCGGGCGAACACCCGTCCGAGGGCGATCGCGTCGTCCTCGTTGGCTGTGCCGTCATAGGAAACGATGATCTTCGCGGGCATCTGGTCTCTCCTGTCTGTGGTTGCGCCGCGCGTGGGCGGCGTCTCGAAAGCTCTGTCCTCTCGATGGTGGCACCCTCCTGCCATCAGCACCAGTGATTATTATTATTGATAATATTAGCGTTGCTAATGCTCAACGTGGCTCGTTTGAAGGTCCTCAGGGAGGTCGCCTACCGCGGCTCGCTGTCGGCGGCGGCCGAGGCGCTCTCCTACACCCAGTCGGCGATCTCCCAGCAGATCGCAACGCTCGAGGCCGAGACCGGAATGGCGCTCCTGGAGCGCCACCACCGCGGCGTCACGCTGACGGCGGCCGGCCAGACGCTCGTCGGACACGCCGAGGGCATCCTCGCGCGCCTGGACGCCGCTGAGGCGTCGCTCGCGGCGATCGCGGGGCTGTGCGGCGGGCGCCTGCGGATGGCCTCCTTCCCGACCGCCGGCGCGACGCTGATGCCGCTGGCGATCGCGACCTTCCGGGGCAGCTACCCCGACGTGGAGCTGACGCTCGCCGAGGGCGAGCCCGAGCAGATCCTCCCGCGCCTGCGCGCCGCCGAGCTCGATCTCGCGCTGCTGTTCGAGTTCGCCGGTGAGAGCACCCTGGAGGGCGATCTCACGCGCGTCGAGCTGCTGTCGGATCCGATGTACCTCGCACTCCCCCGCACCCATCCGCTGGCCGAGCGCACGCAGATCCGCCTCGCGGACCTCGCCGCGGAAGCCTGGGTGCAGACCTCGCGCGAGAGCCCGTGCGCGCGCCACGTCGTGCGCAGCTGCCACAGCGCCGGCTTCGAGCCCAACGTCAGCTTCGAGAGCGACGACTACCAGACCGTCCAGGGCCTCGTCGCCGCCGAGGTCGGCGTCGCGCTGATCCCCGAGCTCGCGCTGTCTGTCGTGCGCGATGACATCGTGATCCGCTCGCTCTCGCCCGCTCCCCCGGCGCGCCGCGTGATCGCGGCCTCGCCCGAGAGCGCACGGCTCGTGCCGGCGGCGCCGGCGATGCTCGGCGTGCTCGAACGGGTCGCCGCGGACTACGAGACGCAAAGAGGGCGCCCGGCCGAATA
>JACDGG010000157.1 GCA_013815355.1 Solirubrobacterales bacterium | reverse complement strand
TCGCCTGTGGCGTGACGATTCGCGGGGCGCCCACCGGAAACGCGAATGAGAGGTAGCCCGGTTCGGCGTGAAAGAACTCGATCGACAGCAGCTCGCCAGCCCCTAGCCCTAGCGCGCACGCGAGCACACCGAGCACGAACGCGTCGACGACCATCACCTGCATGACCTCACCACGCACATACCCCTGGTTGCGCATCAGCTCGATCAGCCGCCGACGCTCCGGCACTGTGAGCAACATCGCCGTGAACGCAAACAGGAACGCCACCACCGCGCTGATGAGACTGAACAACCCCTCGGACTGTTCAGCCGGACCGAACGCGACCGCAAACAGCGTCGCATCGTTGTCAGCAGGGACGAGGTTCAGATGGTGCGCTGTGGCAATGGCGCGCAGACCCGCGCGCGCCGCCGCGCTCCCGCTGGGCTGCACCTGCACGAACACGCGCGTAATGCGTCCGCGGCTGCCGGTGACTCCCTGTGCGTAGGAGAGCGGCGCAATCGCAATCCGACTGTCGGCGAGCTTGCCGACTTCGTGTTCGCCTAGCGTCGCGCCGATGAAGGTTTCCTTGTTGACACCCCGCACCTGCAAGACCGCGTCTTGGAAGGCCTGCACGCCGATTGCGTTCGCGATCTGCACGGGCAACGCAATGGCGCGCTGATGCGCGATCTCACGCGCGGAGAAGTGGCGCAACAGCGGTCCTCCGAACCGCGCAAAGCGGGGATCGGCGCCGATCAAGTCGACTGACGCACGTCCCTTCGGGCCGATCACCGTCGCCGTCTGCTCCATCAGCGGCAGCGCTGCGCGGATGCCACGCACGGCGCGGACTTCCCGCACGATGCTTTCGGGGAAGCCTTCGCTGCTGCGAGCGGCGAGCTGGTATTGGGTGCCCGCGACGAGCTGGCTTGCAAGCTGACGTACCGACCCGTCCAGGCTCTGAGACGCGACCTGGCTGGCAAACAGCAGCGCCACCCCGACGGCGATGCCGAGCACGGCCAGCAGCTCTTGACCGGCCACCGACCGCGCGCGCAGACGCATTCGCGCAACGAACACGATCTGGCGAAAACCCAGCATCCTCACCCCGCCTGCGACGGCGCCTCGCCAGGGCGCACGAACACATCCTCAGGGCTGTATTCGTGCAGGCGACCGTCGCGCAGTTCGTACGCGCAGTCCGCAAAGCCGACTGCCTGCGGGTCGTGCGTCGCCAGCAACACCGCCATGTCGCGCGAGCGGCAGAGCACGCGCAGTTGGTCGAGGATTTCGCGGCTTCGCCGCGTATCGAGATTGCCCGTCGGCTCGTCCGCGAGCACCAACCGCGGTTGCGTCGCCAACGCCCGCGCGATCATCACGCGCTGGCGCTCCCCCATCGACAGCTTGTTGACGGGCTGATCCATCCGCGCGCCCAAGCCCAGTTCTTCCAACAACGGCTCCACCAGTCGCGTCGCGTGACGCGGGTCGCCGCGCAGCAACTTCAACGCCGCGTTTTCGCGGGCCGACGCGGCCGGCATCAGTTCACTCAGGTCACCGATGATCCCGACGACGTTACGCAGATACTCCGCGTGCTCACGCTCGGAGAACGTCGCGATGTCCCGCCCGTCGATGATCACCTGGCCACTGTCGGGCGCCTGGAAACCCGCGACCAAGTCGAGCAACGTCGACTTGCCCGACCCGCTCGGCCCATACAGCGCGACAAACTGTCCCGCGTCGATCGACAACGACACCGACTCGACCGCGCGCACGGTTTCGAGCCCGACACGGTAGTGCTTGACCAGATCACGCGTCTCTAGCATTCCTGCTCCGCCGAGGACACGTCGTCTCCCGTTGATCGCCTTCGCAGTGGGATCACGTCGGCATCTGCCTCACCGGCGTCATGACTCGCCATCAAACGCAACCTGCGGCGATGCACACGCCAGACCCGCACCGCACGCAGGGCGGAAGCATCATCAGAAACGGCCATCAGCACTCCGCAATTGTGCTCACGCACAATCCCTTCGAGCACAGTCATCAGCGTTTGTTTCTGACGTAGGTCGAAATGACCGGCGAGATCGTCGATGAGCAAAAGGCGCGGGCGCACGACGACTGCCTGCGCCAGCTCTACGAGCACGCGCTGCCAGTCCGACAACGCGTCCCATTGCGCGTCCGCGCACTCACTGATCCCGAGCTCGTTGAGGACCGCCGTCGCCATCCGTCGCTGCTCGCGCCTGCCCCACCGACGGCGCCACAACCAGCGCCAAACACGCTCCTTTGGCGCTGCGACTGCGTTCTCGATGTAGTCGCGCACCGTCAACCCCAGCGATGGCCCAACCCCGGTGGCCACGCCGATGTCGCTGGCGAGCATGTGCGACACGTCGCGGTCGCTGAGTCCCGCGACGTCAACGCGGTTAACGAGCACCGTCCCGCGATCCGGCGGGAGCGTTCCGGTCGCCAGCCGGATCAGCGTGGTCTTACCCTGCCCTCCGCCGCCGACAACGGCGGCGATCTCGCCTTGCGCGACCGCCAGCGAGACGTCTTCGAGAGCCCAAGTGCGATCCCGACCCCGGTCGAAGGCGATCCACACGTTGTCCAGTCGCAAGACCTCCGACATCCCGCTCACCCTGCGCGCGCTTGCCGGTGCTCTCCATCTGTCGGCTCACGCCCCTTGAGAGTGATACCCGCTTCCTGCGCGATATCTTCGAGGCAGTCCAGGACTGTCAGGCACAACGTCGCACGCGATGACCAGTGCAGCGGTCCGACGTACATCCAGGTCTCGTGGATCTGGCGCTCGAAGTCCGCTCGCGTCTTGCTCACCCCACTCCGATGGCGCCTCCTGGCCTCGTGTTCGCGAAGCTCCTCGTTCGCCTTCTCATAGAGATGCGTGGCGATCAACTCTTCTTCCCGCACGACACTGATGAGCCGTGGCAGGTCCTCGAGACGCGCCAGCGCGATGCGCCCATATAGCGCCTGGCGCACCGCCGGGATCGCCGTCGGCGGCCGAAACATCCACGACTGAAATATGTCATGGCCCTCAGCAATCGCTTCGTATCGGTCCAGCGATCCATCCCGACCGCCGGTCTCTTGCGTGCAGCTCACCCGCACCGCATCCCCACGCGCCATCTGTCTCAGCGCGTTATACGCGATCGATTTGCCAAAGCCCGCGCGCGGAAAGCGTTGCGCCAGCGCGTTCGCGTACCACGCGACCGTCTGGTTCGGGCGCTCGATGACCAAGCCGAGCACCGCCATATGCGCCGGAAGCTCGTCTCGATGCGGCCGCGCCATTGTCAGCCAACGCTAACTGGTGTCGCCGGTAATGTGTCGGCTGATGCGATGCGTTCCGATCCGCTGGCTCACAAAAGCACGCCGTCTACCGAAGGGCTAAGTAGGTGCGCGCGTCTAAATTGGCCGGGTGCGCTGTCGCCCTCGCCCTGATCGCGAGTGCGCCAGCAGCGACGAGCGTCGACGCCGCTTCGCGCGCACGCGCTGCGGGAACGCTGCGCGCCGCCGACACCGCCCACATGCATCGCGTGCGCTGCTCGTGCGACGAAATCCTTGAGGAAGGCCAAGCCAAGGGTTCTCTGCCCGGCGCGGTGCGCGCCTACGTCACCGTCGGCGCCCCGATCATCTTTCGGTTCACGATCACCGTGCGCGGCGTCGGCTCGCTCTCAGGGCAAGGCTCGGGCAAGCCCAAAGGCAACCCCGCAGAACCGAGCTTCAGCGGCACGATGACCATCACGCGCGGGACCGGCCGCTACCGGCACGCCCACGGCAAAGGCGGCTTTTACGGGACCATCAACCGCGCCAGCTATGCCGCGGTCATGCAGACCACCGGCACGTTCTCGTACTGACGACGTGCGTGCGCGACACGGCGCTCCTCGGCGCGGGGCTCTGACCGCCGCGCTCATCGTCCTCGCCGCGGCCTTGCCGACGGTCGCTCACGCCGACACGCCAGAGGCGTCGGCGACATTGCACGTGTCCCTCGTACCTGAGCAGCTTGGACGCGGCACCACCATCAAGTTCGACTTCGCGCTCGCCGGACCCCACGGCGTTGGGGAGCTTCCGCCACCGATCACTGCGCTGAGCCTGCTCTACCCGCGCGGCTTCGGCATCGTCACCAGCGGCCTCGGTCTGGCGAGCTGCACGACGACAGCGTTGGAAACACTCGGCCCGAGCGGATGTCCCTCGCGCTCACTCATGGGATACGGCGCCGCAACCGGCGCCATCGAGGTCGGCCACGAAGTCGTCGACGAGGAAGCCCTGACCGCGGTGTTCATGGCGCCCTTCGACAACGGCGAAATCGCATTGCTGTTCTTCCTCGACGCATACTCGCCGCTGTTCGCCGAACGCATTTTCAACGGACGTCTACAACCCGCGCGCGCCCCGTTTGGCGGTGCGCTGACGATCGCCGTGCCCCGGATCGAAAGCTTCCCCGAAGCACCCGACGTCGCGCTCGTTCGCCTGCGCTCCACCATCGGTCCTCTCGGCATCACCTACTACAACCACATCCACGGAAAGTTCGTCCCATACCAACCGAGCGGGATCATCCTGCCGCATCACTGCCCAAGAGGAGGCTTTCCATTCGCCGCACGCTTCGCATTCGCCGACGGCCGCCAGCTCACGACGCACACGACGGTGCGCTGCCCACACCGGCTCTGACGACGCATGCGCTACCGCGCGTCGGACCAGCGGTCCAACTGGATCACCTCCGCGTCATCGGCTGTATCGAGATCGTTCTCGGTGTGGTCTGCCATCAGCCGGAGCCGGTGGCGGTGCAACTGCCATACGCGCACAGACCGCAGCGCCGCAGCGTGATCGGAGACCGCCATCAGCACGCCGCATTTGCGCTCCCGAGCGAGGTCTTCGAGTACGCCCATCAGCGCCTGCTTCTGACGAAGGCCGAAGCTGTGCGCGATGTCGTCCACAAGCAATAGCCGCGGACTGACGCAGACCGCCTGCGCCAGCTCGACGAGCACGCGCTGCCAGTCCGACAACTCCTCCCAACGCAGCTCTGCGCACTCGGCGATATCCAGCTCAAGCAGGATCGCCGCTGCCATCGAGCATCGCTCGCGGGCGTTCCACCGACGGCGCCGGCCGTCCTTGGGTGCGCCGAGCGCCAGTTCGACATACTCGCGAACCGACGTGTTCATCGCCGGTCCACTGCGCGTAGCGACACCGATCTCTGAGGCGAGCAGGCGCACGACGTCGCTGTCTTTGAGCTGCGTCACGTCGACGCCGTTGACCTGCACGCGCCCGCGATCCGGTTGCAGTGTTCCCGACGCAAGCCCGATCAACGTCGTCTTGCCCTGACCCGCACCAGCGACCACGGCAACGATCTCGCCTTCTGCGATCGAGAGCGAGAGCTCCTCCACCACCGGCACATGTGCATGGTGACGGTCGAAGCCCTTCCACACAGCATCAAATCGCAAGACCTCATGCATCCCACGCGAACACTAACCCGGATCGTGCAGGAAGTTATGTGATGTGAATATCTGGCTGGATGGTGAGCGACGGGGCCAGTTGAGGCCGTCGCGGAGGGTCGGGTTGCGCGTGCTGCGGTGCGGTCGGTGGCGCTGGCGGCGGCTTGGCTTTGGGTGTGGACAGGCTTCGCGTGGCGCGTCGCGCCGAAGGTGAGTGGTCGTCTCGGGGCCGGCGGTCGGGGTCAGGCGGGAGGCGTCGGGAGCGCGCTGAGGCGCCCGAACGCGACGGTGAGATCGCTGGCCCAGGGCCAGCTGGCCTGCAGCCGCAGCGTTGCCGTGCGGGCGTGGAAGCAGAGGCGGGCGGCGACGTGCAGCAGCCGGTAGCGCAGACGCTTGGGCTCGCACCGGGCGAGCTCGCCGGTGAGCAGTAGGCGCTGGGTCCAGGAGATCAGATCGTGTGCGATCCGCACGATCTGAAGCCAGACGCGGTTGTGCTCGAAATCACGGAACGGCAAGTTGCGCATCCCGGTGTCCTTGTCGTTGCGGATGTGATCCTCGACGCGTGCGCGACCGCGGTGCTCACGCTCGAGCTGGGCGATCTCACCGGGTTGGTCGGTGAGGATCGCCTGGAAGCGGTGCCCGTCGTGGTCGGTGAAGGAGAGCTGCGCGCCGGGATGCGCTCGCTCGCGCCGCACGATCACCCTTGACCCAGCGGGCCAGCCCGACAGCTCGAGCTGGCCGGTGATCTCGCAGACCTGCCCGTTGGGGCGCAGAGCACCATCCTGGTCGAGCGCCGAAACCCAGGCACTGTCAGGGATTTGCAGGATCGCGGCGCGCACTCCCTCGTTCAGCTCATAGCCGACGGAGAACTCGATGCGGCCTCGCGAGCCCAGTCCAGCAGCTCGTGGCTGGCGCCGGCCGAGTCAACGCGCAGCAGCAGTTCGATGTCCTCGATGTGCTCGGCGGGAATCTGCTGGATCGCCTGCTCGGCCACCGCGATCTGATCGGCGGCGGTGTTCGCGCCGGCATTTCCCGGCCGCAGCTCGCCGGCGAGCGCTTCGCTGGTCTCATCCGCGTAGGCGAGCATCGGGTGAAATCCGTAGCCGCCCTTGAAGTTCCCCGCCGCGCCCTCCTTCTCGGAATGACTGCCGATCAGCGTCGCGTCCAGGTCGATCGTCAGATGCCCCGGGGCGCCGGCCAGCTCCCACACCCGCGCCCGTGCTTGCGCGTGAGCGCCGCGCAGCCGCTCCAGGCCCGCCGGATCGCCGGCGATCCGGTCGATGAGCCGAAACGCCGTCGAGGCCGAGGCGACAT
>JACDGG010000156.1 GCA_013815355.1 Solirubrobacterales bacterium | reverse complement strand
GCCCAAATGCACGGCGGCCTGCCCACAAGCGTCCTTCCCACGAGCCCCTGTCCCGGTCAAGCGACCTTAGGATCACCACCGGACAGCAGGCCCAAGCGGTATTTCATACCCGTAGTCTGTTTGGGCTTGGCGCTGTGCGCCGGCCGCGGGAGCCTGTGAGCGTCAGCGAACGGCGAGCGAGCAGCCCGAAGGGCTGCCAGGCCGGCAGGCACGGCGCCGGGATCGGTAGAGAGCCGACCGCAGGGAGGCTCGGTTACAGCGAGCGAAGCCTGCGTGCGAAGCCCGCATGGGTATCTAAGGCCGTTGTCGGACCGCGCCGTCGGCGGTCGCCGACGCGGCGAGGTGGTCGCACTGAGGGCGGGTCGTGGTCGGGCGCAAGCCCGCGCGATAGCTCGGTGCTCGAATCGATCGGCGTGTGACGTTGGGGGAACGGTTCCATCGCGTCACTCGACCAAGACGCAGGCGAGATGCGGCTGCATGCGCACCCACATCACCGGCCCCTGCTGCAACGGTGCGCCGGTGGCATCATCAGGCCACACACCTGAGGCTGCGCAGGGTCAGCTCGGCGGTGTGCGCCACTGTTCCAGCACGCTGTCCACGATTATGCGTACACGTTCGCGTGCCTGCGATCGTTCGAGGCCCGCCATCAGCAGATCGTCATAGTCGCTTTCAGGATGACGCGCGGCGGCAACGACTGCGAGCCTGATCGCGGCAGAATCAAGCGCCCACGCCGAGGCGGTCCGGCCGATACGACCACTGCCGCGCCTGCTGGTGTGTGCAGCGATCTCCTTGACGCGCTCAGACGGGCAGCCTGGAAACAGCCGGTCGATCTCGTTCGCGAGCTCGCGCTCGAAGTCCGCGTCCTCGACGGTGCGCCGCTCGCGTTCTCGCTGACGACGCCGCAAGCGTACGTCTGCGTCGGCAAGACACTCCGCCTCGGCCTGTTCGAGTGCGGACTCCTCGACGAGCACGCCCTGCCGCTCGTAGCGCCTGCGCGCACGGCTGAAACGCACGACGACGGCGGAGAGTCGGCTGTGCTTGCGGGCCCTGCGCGTCAACGCCGCGTCCCCGGCGCCAAGAAATGTCAGGTGAGCGAGGTCCGCGCAGGAAAGGCACAGCGGGGCGCCGTCATCCATCGTCAGCCAGCCGGCATCGGTGTCCCCGCACGCAGAGCACGTCCACTCCTTCAGCGGCGAGACGACCACAATCTCGGACCTGTCAGGCGACGGGCTCACCGCGCGATCGTAGCTTCACCACGACGCAGCACCACGCCGCACCAAATGGCACGATTGCGCGGTGCCCACAAGAGCCCGCCGTGAGTCCAAGGACGTTCAGGAGGTCGTGTGCGATCTGGCGGCCGAGGAGCTGCGCGAGATCGTGCGCTCCGCTGTCGATCGCCATCCAGATGTAGAACGCCACGTCCTGCTCGCGGCAGCCCGTAGCGAAGGGGATCTCAGCGAGCTGCGCCGCGAGGTCGACCGTGGGCTGCGCACGCGCCGGTTCCTCGACTACCACGAGAGCTCGGGCTGGGCGCGCGCAGCGCAGCCGGTCCTCGGAGAGCTGCGCCTCGCCGCAGAGAAGTCACCCTCAGCTGAGCTGCTCGCCCTCATCGAGCGGGCAGTCGGGCACGTTGTGAAGGTGATCATGCACGCCGATGACTCGAACGGGACGATCGGCGATCTCGCGCGCGGTGCGGTGGGCGCGCGAGCGGCTCGCTGTGCTCGACGGCGACACCGAGGCTATCGTCGCGCTGCTCGGCGGAGACCTCAGTGCTCCGCATCAGTTCATCGCCGTGTGCGAAGCGATGGCGGAGCTTGGGCGCGAGGACGATGTGCTCTCCTTCGCGCTGCGCGGCATCGCCGAGACCAACGGCTGGCAGGTCGACAAGCTCTACGACCTAGCCTGCGGCGTGCACGAGCGCGCCGGCGCGCCGGTCGAGGTGCTCGCGCTGCGTCGCCAGCAACACGAGCGCACACCCTCCGCAAGCACCTACTCGACGCTGCGCCGCGCCGCCGAGGCACTCGGCGCCTGGGGGCTGGAGCGTGACGCCGCCAGGCGGGCGCTGCGCAAGCGCGACCGCGGCAGCTACGTCGTCGCTCTCCTGCAGGAGGGCGACGCTGAGACCGCATGGACCATCGCGACCGAGGACCCGACCTGGAACCCAGGCGGCGATCGCCGCGCTCGCCTCGCCGAAGCACGCGAGCCCACACACCCGGACGAGGCGCTCTCCTTGTACATGCTCATCGCCGGGGAAGAGTTGCTCCAGACAGGCCGCCGCGCATACGCGCGGGCGATAGCAATGCTGAAGCGCGCACGCCGTGCCGCGAGCGCCGCCGGACAGGATCGCTGGTTCTCAGACCAACTCGTCAACCTGCGCGAGCAACACCGCCGCCGCCCGGCCCTCATCGAGATGCTTGACAAGGCGAAGCTCCCCTGAGAGCCTGGGCGCTCGGCCTTGCGCTTTCAGGCAAAGAACCGAGTCCCTCCGCGAGAGGACCGGAGTCGGCGATGGGACGGCGCCAGCCGGGTCGCTTGGCCCGAAGGCGGCCTCAACGAACACGACCTCGTGCGCGCTTGGCGCATAGTCCGCGTAGCGCTGGGTCGTCTCGATCTCGCTGGAGCTTGCGAGCGTCAGCGAGCAGCCTGTTAGGGCGCCTCGACCAGGCTCCGCGCCCACTGGACCGCGGCGGTCGCCCACCTCGACGCCGTCTCACGCTCGACGGCGTGCACCGTGTCGTCGTCGTAGCGCAGACCAGCCGCGTAGGGCGTCAGCAGGTCTGCACCATCCATCTCTCCCGGTAGCGGTGCGCCCGCTTCCCTGCACAGCTTGGCCAGACCACTGATGTCATGAATGAATGGAAACTCCACGCCGCGGGCAGCAAGCACGGCCTTGAGCGCCTTCTCGACAGCCTGCTGGGCGTGAAAGCAGACGAGCACATCCGCCACTTCGTTGATCGGCAGCATCGCTCTGGCCCCGGCCGCGTCCGTGTCAGCGCGACGAAGAAGCTGCTCTGCAAGATCCTGCTTGCCGGCCATTAAGCCGCCAGCTCCCTGCCCTCGGCCAGCGCCGCGTGGATCAGGCTGCCTCGCACATCACGCCACTCCTTCACCCGGTGCTCACTCGCAACGATCACGTCCGCGGCGAGCACCAGATCGCCCAGTACCCTACGCAGCCGGACCGACTCCAAGGCGGGATTCTCGACCTCCGGCTCGATCACCAAGAAGTCCAGATCGCTGTCCCGCGTCAACTCCCCACGCGCAGCCGAGCCAAACAGGATCACCCGTGAGCTCGGCGGCGCCGCCTCCGACAACCGACGGCCAGCCTCCTCTATCAACGCATCGTCAAGCACGCGTTCACGATACCCGCCCCGGGGCACCCGGCGAGGCTGCGATCGCACGACTGGCCCAAATCCTGGCCCGAGCATCCCCCAGGGACGCAAAACGCCCCGTGTAAACGGGGCGCAACCTAACTCCGGGACAGGGACTCGAACCCCAATCTCCCGGACCAGAACCGGGCGTCACTGCCAATTGGACTATCCCGGACAGTGTGCGGCGAAGGATATCCAATCATTCGGCCGCATCCGCGCGAGGCTTTAGGCCCCGGCGAGCGCGGTCAGATCGCGCTGTGGTGCCCGTTGGGGGCGAAGAACTCGGTGATCGCCTCCTCCAGGCCTGAGTCGAGTACGAGCAGCACCTCATCGCCCGCTTCGATCACCGTGTCGGCTTTCGGCACGAAGCCCGAGCCGCCGCGCAGCACCGAGATCACGAGGCTGCCCTCGGGCAGCGCGATGTCCGCGACGCGTTCGCCGACCGTGGGTGCGTCGGGGGTGACCTCCAGCTCGATGATCTCCAGCCGCTCCTCTTCGAGCGCCAGCAGGTGCACGAGGCCGTAGCGGGGCACCTCGTGCTCGATCAGGCGCAGGATCAGGTCGGTTGCGGAGACCGCCGGCTGGATGCCCAGCAGCCTGAAGGTGTCGTGGTTGCGCGGGTTGTTGACGCGGGCGATGATGCGGTCGCAGAGGTACTTCTCCTTTGCGACCTGGCAGACGAGGATGTTGTCCTCGTCATCGCCCGTGACCGCGATCACGAGGTCCGCGCGCTGGATGCCCGCGCGCTCGAGCACCCACAGCTCCGTGGCGTCGCCGTATTGCACGGCGTGCTCGTACTCTTCCTCGATCGTCAGGTAGCGCGGGCGCGAGGACTCGATCAGCGTGACCTCGTGGCCCTTGCCGATCAGCTCGCGTGCGAGGTTGCGCCCGACCTTGCCGGCGCCGGCGATGATCGCGTACATGCTCTAGGCCGCCTCAGGCTCGAGCGCGCGTTCGAACATCTCGATCGCGTGCTTGGTTGGAGAGATCGTCTGCAGTCCCTGCGCGCCGTACCACTCGGCGCGCGCGGGGTCCATCACGCGCACGATCGACTTCTCCACGCCGAATCGCTTCTGCGCGATCTGCGCGATCACAAGGTTCGTGTTATCGCCCGCCGTGGAGGCGATAAACACGTCGGCGCGCTCGATTCCCGCCTGGATCAGTGCGTCGGTCTCCAGCGCCGTGCCCACGGTGAACTGGCCGTTGGCTTCCTCCCAGCTCATGCTCTGCCCTGCGTCGAGGCGCTCGTGCGAGAGCGGGTCGGCATCGAGCACCGAGACTTCGTGGCCGGCTGCGAGGGCGGACTTGGCGAGCGCCGAGCCGACGCGCCCGGCGCCGACGATCAGTACGAACATGCTTGGAGATTGGAGGTCATAGGGCGGAGATTAGACCATTGGAGCGTTGTCTCGGTTCGCCCGCCGCGCCTCTTCAGTGGGCGAATCGCGGGCTGCGGGGGCTGTAACGATCACGCGGCAGGCGGCCTTGCGGATGACGTACTTCGTCACGTCTCCCACGTAGCCCTCGAGTGGTCCCCCACGGCCGCCGAGGCGCGAGCCGCCGCGGATCAGCGAAGGCTCCTCGGCTCCGAGCACGATCGCCTCGACACCGCGGCGGCGAGCCTCATCGACGATCGCAAAGCCCGCGCGGCGCGTGCGCACCGTGGCCGTGGCCACCTGCACGCCGGTGTACTCCTCCCCCACCGCCTTGGCCCTCGCGAGAACCTGGCGGGCGTGTTTGATCTGGGCGTCGGGGAGGCTCGCATCCAGCGGCAGCGACATCGGGATCACGAACACCCACAGCGCCTCGATCGTGGCCGTATCGATCGCGGCCTCATCGGTCTGTTCGCCCGCGACGAGCAGCGCGGCGGTCTGCACGATGTCGTCGTCGAGGTCCGTGCCGAATAGGGGCACGAGCACCGAGCCGTAGTCGCGTTCTGGCGTCTGCTCGGCGCGCAGGATGTGCGGCGAGACCGTCACGCGCCGCAGCAGCGAGGTTTCATCGGCGCGGCGATAGATCACATACAGCGCGATCCCCATCAGCATCCAGCCGAAGCCCACGTAGCGCGCGGCGGGGTGCACGATCACCACGGCCACCCAGCCCGCGGCCGAGGCGAACGCACCGAACACGGCCGGCAGCGGCAGGCTCGCGCCACGGAAGCGGACCGACAGCGGTATCCGGTAGGGACGGTCGCGGGCCGGCTCGGAGTAGCGCAGCCGACAGATCGAGAGATGCGCGATCGTGAAGGCGATCGTGGCACCGAACGCGTATATGCCGATCAGGAAGTCCAGGTCCTCGGGCACGACCAGCCCGGCCGCGATCACGCCCGCGATGATGATCAGCACATACGGCGTCGAGCGAACCGGGTGCAGGCGCCCAAGACCGCTCGGGATCTGACGATTCGTCGACAGCGAATAGGCCAGCCGCGAGAGCCCCAGCATCGCCGAGTTCGCGGCCGCCACGAGCGTGACCGTCGCAAGCGCGGCCACGAGGTAGCGCAGGCCCTCTCCGAGCCAGTGCGGGTGCACGTGCTTGACGACGCCGATCATCGGCGCGTTGAGGTAGCGCGTCGCGAGCTCCGTATGCCCTCCACGCACGGGCAGCGCCGTTACGGCGACGAGCGCGATGCCGACGTAGAGCAGCACGACGGTCGCCGTGCCGCTGGCGATCATCTGCTTGAGGCCGCGGCGGCTGATCCTGACCTCCCCGGCCAGGCCCGAGGCGGACTCGAGGCTCGTGAAAGAGATCACCGCCACCGTCAGCGCGAAGATCAGATCCGACCACTTCGGCGCGCTGCCGAGGTGGATCGGGTCCACGAGCGTGTGGGGATTGAAGAACAACACCAATCCGAGCACGACGATGAAGCCCTGCAAAGCGAGATCGCCCGCCACCAGGATTCCCACGCGGCGAGCACGGCGCCCGCCGAAGCCGCGGATGTTCGAGAGCACCACCAGCGCGATGAACGCCAGCGCCAGGCCCAGCGCCTCGCCGCGATTGCCCAGCGGGCTCCAGAACGTGCGCAGGTACTGCGTCGCCGAGAAGGCGGTGACCGCGATCAGGATTATGTAGTCGAGCAGGATCGCCCAGCCGGCCACGAAGCTCACGAGCTCGTTGAAGGCGTAGCGCGCGAACACCGTCGAGCCGCCTCGGTCCTGGTGCAGCGAGGCGCCCTCGACGTAGGTCATCGCAGTCAGCGTGAAGAGCAGGGCCGCTACGAGGAACACCACCGGCGTGAGCCCGAGCGCGCGCCCGGAGATCACGCCGAGCGAGAAGTAGATCGCGCTCGCCAGCGAGGAGTAGACGATCGTGAACAGAATCGGCGAGCCGATGCTGCGGCGCACGATCACCCGCGAGCGCGCTGCCAGCTCAGCCGATGCGCGCTCGCCCCCGCCCGCCTGCCC
>JACDGG010000155.1 GCA_013815355.1 Solirubrobacterales bacterium | reverse complement strand
CTCCACAGCACCGCACCCCCAAAGGCCACGTGGCCGCCGGCGAGCGCCAGCAGCGCGACCCACGCAACGCCGCCGGCTCCAAGCCCGAGCTGGTGCGCGTAGAAGGCGATCAGCAGGCCGAGCGGCGCCAGCGCCAGCGCGACGAGTCCCAGCGCGACTGGCCGGCGCGGGCGAAGCTCCGGCGAGGCGAGCGCCAGCCAGAGGTGAAGCGCGGGCAGTGCCAGCAGGGAGGTGAACGGGTTGGCGACCCACACGACGAACGCCACCGCCAGCGCGATCAGCAGCAGCGAGAGCCCGGCGACCTCGCCGTCGGGACGCGTGCTCCAGCCGAGGCGGCGCACGAGCACCCGCCAGAGCATCCACGCCAGCGCGAACGTGAGCAGCACGGCGATAACCGCCGTCAGCGCCTTGCCGTCGAGCGGCATCGCGCTGGGCAGCGCCGGTACCTTCGGCGCCGCGTCGATGATCCCGAGCCAGCCGAGCAGGTAGGCGAACAGCGCGCACGTGAAGAACGGCAGCGCGCAGCTGAGCGTCCAGGCCGCCCAGCGCCCAACGGGCGCGCGCCGGCGGCGCATGCGCGCCAGGCCGTCGACGCCGGCCACGAACACCGGGAACATCAGCGCGATCGCGAGCAACCGCACCGCCCAGGCGGGCAGCGTCTGGCGTTGCAGCAGCACGCTGCGCTGCATCACCGCCGAGATGTTCGGCGCGGCGTCGAGCGAGTCGACGGCGCTCAACACGGCCCGGCCGAAGCCCTGCAGCCTTTCCGGGCTGAGCGGCTCGCGCGGCTTCGGTCCGCGTTCGCCGCTGACCTGCACGAGCACGGCCGGCACGCCGCGCTCGTTGAGAGCGCCCTGCTCGCCGACTGCGAGCGGAAAGATCAGATGCGAGAGCTGCCCGAGCGCGCTCGGCGCGCCGGGGTTGACGCCGGCCTCGTGCGTGATCGCGTCAGTGACCGTGCGCTGCAGCTGCAGCGGCGCCGAGCCGAGCCCGTCGGAGAAGGGCAGCACCGAGGGACGGCGCAGGCGCGCGCCGGCGAGGTCACCGAGCACGATCGCCGCGTCGAAGGGCTCGTGCAGCTGCGTGGCGAGCTGCGCAGCGCCGAGGTCTCCACCGCTGCCGCCGCTGGTGGAGGCGAGCACGATCGTGCGCTTCGTCTCGCGCGCGGCGAATACGCGCGCCAGCTCGAGCAGCGCCGCCGTCCCGGACAGCTCCGCCGCGGAGCCGCGCGCGGCCGCGTCGCGGTGAGCGAGGATCAGGATCGGCGTCTCGCTCCTCGAGCCCGGCCGCTGTGCGATCACGGTCTCGAGGCTGCGTTCGCCGTCAATCGTCTGGCCGTGGATGCGCTCGCGGCGCACCGTGAAGCCGCCGCCGGCGGTGCTCCCGAGAGATTCCAGCGTGTGCGCGACGTGTGCGGCGAGCCGCTCGTCGCCGCGGCTCCCCGGGCGCCTGTCGGGATAGGCGGCGGCGAGGCTGCGCAGTTCCACGAACGCGCGAGTGCCTTCAAACGCGTCCGGCGCGAGCGTCGAGCCGAGCGGGCGCGGCCTGGGGCCGAGCGAGAAGGCGGCGACCGCGAGGGCCGCCAGGAAGGGCACGAAGGCCGCTCGATAGAGGCGCCCGTTCAGCATCGCCGTAGACCTTAGTTTGCCCGAGCACCGAACGCAGCGGTGGCGGCGGCGGGCGCGCACGGGCTTTTCCGCACGCTGCGCGCCGGATTCGCGGGCCGGGTTAGGTATCGTGCCGCCGCGTGCTCCAGCCCGTAGCCGTAGGCCACAAGACGCTCGCCGACTACACCCATATCTGTGGGCGCGAGCTGATCGCTGAAATCCGCGAGCTGGCCGAGCCGCTGAAGGATCAGCGCGTGGTGCACATCTCGGCGACCGCCTTCGGGGGCGGCGTCTCGGAGATCCTCTACACGCTCGTTCCGCTGATGCGCGATGTCGGCCTGGACTGCGAGTGGCACGTGATCTACGGCCGCGAAGAGTTCTTCAACGCGACCAAGCTGATGCACAACGCTCTGCAGGGCGCGCCCCAGGACCTCGACGAGGAGCAATGGGCCACCTGGCGCCGCTACAACGAGATCAACGCCAAGGAGCTCTCCGACGGCTGGGACGTGTGCCTCGTGCACGACCCTCAGCCGGCCGGCCTCTTCAAGCTCGTGCCGGAGAAGGCCAAGGGCTGGGTGTGGCGCTGTCACATCGACGTCTCCACGCCGAACCCGGACACGATCGCCCAGCTGCTCCCTTATATTCAGGACTATCCGCAGTCGCTGTTCCACATGCAGGACTATGTGCCCGCGGGGATGGGCGGCAAGATCAACGTGGTGCCGCCGGCGATCGACCCGCTGACGCCCAAGAACATGGCGCTATCCCCCGAGGACGGGGCGTTCGTGTGCGGGCAGTTCGGGATCGACATCGACCGGCCGCTGATCTGCCAGGTCTCGCGCTTCGATCCCTGGAAGGACCCGCTCGGCGTGATCGACGCCTACCGCCAGGTCAAGGAGACGATGCCCGAGGTGCAGCTCGCGCTCGTCGGCTCGATGGCAAGCGATGACCCGGAGGGCTGGGACTTCTTCAACGCGACCGTCGCGCACGCCGACGGCGACTCCGATATCCACATCCTCAACAACTTCAACAACGTCGGGGCGATCGAGGTCAACGCCTTCCAATCCCACGCCGACGTCCTGATCCAGAAGTCCACGCGCGAGGGCTTCGGCCTGACCGTCTCTGAGGCGATCTGGAAGGCGCGCCCGTTCGTGGGCGGCGACGTCGGCGGCATCCCGCTGCAGATCGAGGACGGCGTGACCGGCTTTCTGGTCTCGAGCGCCGAGCAGTGCGCCGAGCGCACGCTGGAGATCCTCGAGGACCCGGGCCTCGGCAAGTCGCTCGGCCGCCGCGGCAAGGAGCACGTGCGCGAGCACTTCCTGACGCCGCGCTACCTGCGCGACTACCTGCTGATCTTCAACGAGCTAAGAGAAGCGTGACCGAGACACCGGCACAGCGGACTCCGCTGGTGCTGGTGAGCAACCGCGGGCCCGTCACCTTCCACGCGGGCGGCGAGGTGCAGCGCGGATCGGGCGGCCTCGTCACGGCGCTAACGGGCCTGGCCTCTCACCGCGAAGCGATCTGGATCGCCTCGGCGATGAGCGAGCACGACGCCGAGGTCTCGCGCGAGCACGGCGGGCGCGCCTTCCCCGTGCAGCAGCCGGGCGGCGGCGAGTACCAGGTGCGCCTGGTCGTCAGCGACCCCGATGCCTACGACCGCTTCTACAACGTCTTCGCGAACCCGATGCTGTGGTTCATCCAGCACTACCTGTGGGATCTCTCCAACGCCCCGGACATCCGCCGCGAGGAGATCGAAGCGTTCGAGTTCGGCTACAACGTCGTCAACGAAGACCTCGCGCGCGCTGTCGTCGAGCAGCTCGACGGCGACACCGAGCCGGTCGTGATGGTTCACGACTACCACCTCTACACGCTCCCCGACCTCGTGCGCAAAGCGCGCCCGGACGTGTTCCTGCACCACTTCATCCACATCCCCTGGACGCAGCCCGACGCCTGGAGGGTGCTGCCCACGCGCATCCGCGAGGAGATCTACACAGGCCTCCTGGCCAACGACATCATCGGCTTTCATACGCGCTCCTACCGCCACAACTTCCTGCAGTGCTGCCGTGATTTGATGGACCTGGACGTCGACTTCGAGGGCGGCGTCGTGCGCTTCGGCGAGCGCGAGGTGTGGGTGCGCGCCTACCCGCTGCCGATCGACCACAAGGCCACGCGCCAGATCGCGCAGAGCGAGCGGGTGGCCGAGTTCGAGCGCGAGCTGCTGCGCCGCCGCCGCGACTTTTTGATCCTGCGCGTGGACCGCGCGGACCTGTCGAAGAACGTGCTGCGCGGCTTCTCCGCTTTCGACCTGTTCCTCGAGGAGCATCCCGAGTTCTCAGAGCGCGTGACGTTCATGGCGCAGATGATGCCCTCGCGGACCGACGTGCCCCAGTACGCGGAGTACCTGGAGCGCATCGAGGCGCTCGTGGCTGTCGTCAACCATCGTCACGGCACGCCGGACTGGATGCCGATCCAGCTGAAGCTGCGCGACGACCTCGACGAGGCGATGGCCGCCTACAAGCACTACGACGTGCTGCTGGTGAACGCGATGTTCGACGGCATGAACCTCGTCGCCAAGGAGGGACCGATCGTCAACGAGCACGAGGGCGTCTCGATACTCTCCGAGAACACAGGCGCGCACGAGGAGCTCGGCGAGTTCGCGCTGTCGGTCAACCCGTTCGACATTCAGGAGCTCGCCAACTCGATCTACGCGGCGCTGACGATGGAGACGGCCGAGCGCCGCCGCCGCGCGCAGGGCCTGATCGACATCGTCACCTCCCGCGACCCCGGCGACTGGATCGACGAGCAGCTCGCCGACATCCGCGCGAAGGCCGTCTCGCATTGATGATCGGAAGGCCGGGCCGCATGCGGCCCGGTGCGCTCGGCTCCGGACCCGCTACTCTGTGCCGCTGAGCCGATGACCCTGCCTGCGCCGACATACGACCTCGTCCTGCTGCTGGACACTCAGGCAGAGGATGCCGCGCGGGCGAAGATCGTCGCCGACGCGCGCGCCGCGATCGACGCGCAGGGCGAGCTGGTGCGCTACGACGAGTGGGGCGAGCGGGCGATGACCTACCCGATCGATCGCAAGGCCAATGCCGAGTACCACCTCTTTCAGTTTCACGCGCCCTCGCCGGATCTGCTCAGCGGCCTGGACCGCACGCTGCGCATCACCGACGGAATCCTGCGCTTTCGCATCATCAAGCTGAAGCCCGGCGTGCCCGACGCCCCGGACATGGGCTCCGGTGCCGTGCGCCGCGCCGAGACCGACGCTCCCACCACCGGGGAGACGCCTAGCGAGGCGGCCGCCCCGGCCGCGCCCGCACCGGATGCAGCCCCGGCCGCCGAGGCAACAGAGCCTGCCGCCGAGACGGAGCCTGCCGCAGAGGCAGCACCCGCCGCAGAGACGGCGCCTGCCGAGGACGCCGCGCCCGCGGGCGAGCCGCAGGGCGACGCCGCAGCCGAGACCCCGGCCGCCTGAGTCCGCACAGCGCGCCTCGGCGCTCTGCGCGAGCGAGTTTCTCCACTGCGAGAGGGGATTCTCCCCTTACGGTCGGGCCGCGAGGGTAATAGGATCGCTCTCATGGGCTGGGCAGAAGACATGAACGACCACTCCACAAGCCGCACCGACGTGCTGCGCGCCTCACCGCCGATGTTCGAGTCGCGCGTGCTCGACGCGCTCTCTCGCGTTCACCCGTCCGTGCCGGTGCTGATCTTTCTGCCCGCGATCGCCGCGATGGCCGCGTGGGGCCTGTCGGAGCGCAGCGTGCCGGCGACGCTCGCGCTGGCGCTCGGCGGCTACGCGCTGTGGACGCTGTTCGAGTACTGGCTGCACCGGATCGTGTTCCATTTCGAGCCCGAGGACGGGCTCGGTGCACGCATGCACTGGATCATCCACGGCGTCCACCACGACCACCCCAACGACCCGATGCGCCTGGTGATGCCACCCGCAGTGAGCGTGCCGCTGGCGGCGATCGTGTTCGGCCTGCTGTACGTGATCTTCGGCGAGGGCACGGCGCCGTCGCTCGGCGCCGGCTTCTTCACCGGCTACCTCGTCTACGACATGATGCACTACTACCTGCATCACTTCCGCCCGCACGGCCGCCTGGGCCGGATGCTGCGCGAGCGACACATGCGCCACCACTTCCAGGACGACACGCGCGGCTTCGGAATCAGCGCGCCCTACTGGGACGAGGTCTTCCGCACCTCCCCGCGCGCCAGGCGATCCTCGCAATGAGCGGGATCGGCGCGCGCTCGCGCCGATGTCGCGCCCGCACGCATCTCTAGACTCGATATTCGAGCTCCACGAGCGAGACAGCTCAAGGCCCAAGGGCCGTTAGAGGAACAAAGCTGAAAGGAATAGAGCCCATGGCTGCCACGAACATCAATCGCGTCGTCCTGACCGGAAACCTGACCGCCGACCCCGAGCTGCGCTCGCTGCCGAGCGGCAACTCGGTGTGCAAGCTGCGCGTCGCGTGCAACACGCGCCGTAAGAACGGCAGCTCCGGCGAATGGGAGGACAAGCCGAACTACTTCGACGTCACGGTGTGGGGCGCACAGGGCGAGAATGCCGCGCGCTACCTGTCCAAGGGACGCCCCGTCGCGATCGACGGACGCCTCGAATGGCGCGAGTGGGAGACCCAGGAGGGTACGAAACGCCAGGCAATCGATATCATTGCCGACTCGGTGCAGTTCCTGGGCTCGCGCGACGATACCTCCGGCGGAGGCGGATTCGCCGGCAACGGGGGCTCGAAGGGCGGCGACGTCCCTGTCGATGAAGGGGACTTCCAGCCCGCACCGGTCGCCAGCGGAGCCGGCGACGACGATATTCCGTTCTAGTCAGACAGCGAGGTCTTAGTGTTTTCCACCCTAGCCATGCACGAGCACGACCGTAGTAGCGGCGGGAAACACTGATGGCCAAGGCACGAGGACGCGGAAAGCCGGTGCGCCGCCGCGACAAGAAGGGCGGCCCCGGCAGCGGGCGGCGCAAGCCCTGCCAGCACTGTCGCGACAAGATCGACCAGGTCGACTACAAGGATGTCGCCTCGCTGCGCAAGTTCATCTCCGAGAAGGGCAAGATCCGCTCGCGCCGGATCACCGGCTCCTGCCGGCGCCACCAGGTGCAGATCGCACGCGCGGTCAAGCGCGCCCGTGAGCTGGCGCTGCTGCCCTACGTAAACGAGGGCGGCCGCGACGACGCTCCCGGCGGT
>JACDGG010000016.1 GCA_013815355.1 Solirubrobacterales bacterium | reverse complement strand
CGCCGATGCCGCGCGAGGCACCCGTCACGAGCGCGACCCGGCCCGCCAGGGGGCGCTCCCAGTCAAGCGGCGGCGGCGGCGCGGCGGCGCCGACATGGATGACCTGGCCGGAGACGTAGGCCGAGCGCGCGGAGAGCAGGAAGCGCACGGTCGAGGCGAGCTGCTCCTCTCCCCCGCCGGCGACGTACACGAGTTGCGCGGTGGCGCCGCGGCGAAGCTCCTTTGCGACCGAGCGCGTGAAGCCCTCGAGCGCGCGCTGGGCGATCGCCTGCGACGGCGTAGCCGCCTGCGCGGGTGGCGTTCCGAAGATCAGCACGCGTCCGCACGCAGCGAGCGAGCGGATCCTCGGGTGGAAGAACTCATACAGATGCTGCAGCTGCTGCACGTCGCCGACTCCGGTGGCGTCGAAGATCAGCGCGTGCTGGGACGCCTCGGGCGTGCCCGCACGCTCGATCGCATCGATGCCGGCCCCGGCGAGCACGCGCGAGAGCGCCTCGTGCAGGCGCCCTCCGGGCGCGCCGCCGAGCAGCACGCGACCGTCGATCAGCGCCTGTCCCGGGACGTAGCGCCGCAGCGCCACCGGCGCGGGCAGCCCGACGCGCCTGGCGAGTGTGCGCCCGATCGGCGTATTGACCAGATGGGTGTAACGATCTGCCATCAGCTCGCTCCTGTCGGTGCTTCGAGGATCGCCACGACGCCCTGCCCGCCGGCGGCGCACACGCTGATCAGTCCGCGGCCGCCGCCGCGCTCGTGCAGCGCCTTGGCGAGCGAGGCGATGATTCGCCCGCCGGTGGCTGCGAAGGGGTGCCCGGCGGCGAGCGAGCCGCCGTTGACGTTGAGCCGATCGCGGTCGATCGCGCCGAGTGGCTCCTCGAGCCCCAGCCGCTCTCGGCAGAAGGAGGCGTCCTCCCACGCGGCGAGCGTGCAGAGAACCTGCGAGGCGAAGGCCTCGTGGATCTCGTAGAGGTCGAAGTCCTGCAGGGCGAGACCGGCGCGCGCGAGCATCCGCGGCACCGCATAGGCGGGCGCCATCAGGAGCCCCTCGCGGCCACCCACATAGTCGACGGCAGCCGTCTCGGCGTCGATCACGTGAGCGAGCACCTCGAGGCCGCGCTGCTCGGCCCACTCGACGCTCGAGAGCAGTGCGACCGCGGCGCCGTCGGACAGCGGCGTGGAGTTGCCGGCGGTCATCGTGCCCCCGGGACCGCCGAAGACGGGCGCGAGCTTGGCGAGCTTCGCGACGCTCGAGTCGGGGCGAAGGTTCTGGTCGCGCTCGAGCCCCAGGTACGGCGTCACGAGGTCCGCCTGAAAGCCGCGCTCGTAGGCTGCGGCGAGCTGGGAGTGACTGCGCGCGGCCAGCTCGTCCTGAGCCTCGCGTGAGATCCCCCACTCCACGGCGGTGCGCGCCTGGTGCTCGCCCATCGAGAGGCCTGTGCGCGGCTCCTCGTTGCGCGGTATCGCTGGCAGCAGATGCTTGGGGCGAACGCTGCGCAGCGCCAGCACTTTGTCCTTCGTGGACTTCGCGCGGTTGGCGTCGAGAAGCGCCTCTCGCAGCCCCTCCCCCAGCGCCAGCGGCGCATCTGAGGTCGTATCGACGCCCCCGGCGACGCCCACATCGATCTGTGAGAGCGCAATCTTGTTGGCGATGAGAATCGCGGCCTCGAGGCCCGTGCCGCAGGCCTGCTGGATGTCGTAGGCGGGTGTCTGTGGCGAGAGACGGCTGCCGAGCACGCATTCGCGCGCGAGGTTGAAGTCGCGCGAGTGCTTGAGCACCGCACCGGCGGAGAGCTCGCCGAGGCGCTCGCCGGCCAGCTCGAAGCGGGCCACGAGCCCTTCCAGCGCGGCGGTAAGCATCTCCTGGTTTGACGCATGGGCGTAGACGCTGTTGGATCGCGCGAACGGGATGCGGTTGCCGCCGAGCACCGCCACGGGGCGCGTCGCGGGCTTCATGCACTGCTCCACTTCGGATCGCCGGAGCGCGCGCTTGCGGCGGCGGAGCGCTCGGCGAGCGCACGCAGACCCGGCTCGACCGTCGAGATCAGGACCTCGGCGGCGGCCTGCGAGCTGATCGCGCCGGTCCTCAGCCACCAGTGCGCGAGCGCCTCACACGCGCCGAGCAGCGCAGCCGCGAGCGCCTCGGTCTCGGGGGCCACGCGCTTGCGCCGGCGCGCGGGCAGCAGCGCGAGCTGCGATTCGGATATCAGCGAGAGCAGGCGGCGGCGGTACTCCCCGACGGCCACTGCGATCTCGCCCCCGGCGGGCAGCGTCTCATCGAAGAGCACCCGCCAGGAGTCGCGGTCGCCCTCGACGAACCCGAAGAATGCACGCACGCCGTCGCGCAGCGCCTCGGCCGGTCCGCTGGAGACTTCGACGGCTTCGGCGACCGCAGCCAGCATCGCGTCGCCGGCCGGTCTCATGCACGCGATGTAGAGCTGGTCCTTGTTGCCGAAGTACGCGTACAGGAGCGGCTTGGTCACTCCCACGCTCGTGGCCACTTCATCCATCGTCACCGCGCCGAAGCCGCGCTCGGCGAACAGCGCGCGGGCGGTCTCGAGGATCTGCAGCTCGCGCTGGGCGCGGGGCAGGCGAGTCCGTGTGGGAGCACTCATGCGCTCAAGTTACCACAGTATAAATTTATATGCGAGTAATAACGCGTTTATGACTCGTTTGGTCCGCCCCGGAGCCCCGTCCCCCTCCGCGCGCTCGTGGCGCGCTCAGGCGGCGAGCACCTCCGAGGGCGCGCCCGCGGTCGCCGGCGAGCGCCTGGAGAAATGCAGCGCCGGGTCCTCGACTGGGCCCTTGCGCAGGTTCTGCACGTCCTGCGCGTAGCTCATCGCCAGCGACCACGGGAAGCGCGAGCCCTGCCGCGGCAGCTCGTGCACAGAGCGCTGCACGTAGCCGGCGGCGAGGTCCAACAGCGGGCGAGTGCTGATCGTCGGATCGTCGTTGTGGGGCACGCACTTCTCGTAGCCGTGCCTGTCCATGTGGCCGAGCAGACGGCCGAGGTGCTCGCACACGAGATCGACCTTCAGCGTCCAAGAGGAGTTCGTGTAACCGATCGCGAAGGCGAAGTTCGGTACGTCGCTGAGCATCATCGCCTTGTAGGCGAGCGTCTCGGGGAGCGCCACGGGACGCCCGTCGACCGACAGCTGGATGCCGCCGAAGGCGAGCAGGTTCAGCCCGGTGGCCGTGACGATGACGTCCGCCTCGAGCTCCGCGCCGGAGAGCAGCCTGATGCCGTGCTCGGTGAAGGTCTCGATCTCCTCAGTCACCACCGTTGCCTTGCCCGAGCTGATCACCTTGAACAGGTCGCCGTCCGGCACTGCACACAGGCGCTGGTCCCAGGGGTCATAGCTCGGGTTGAAGTGCTTGGCGACGGGATAGCCCTCGGGCAGGCGGCGCCTGACGCCGGCGAGCAGAACGCGGCGCAGCAGGCGCGGGTTGCTGCGGCTTAGCGCGTAGACCGTCTTCTGCAGCCAGATGTTCTTGCGCCGCGCGAGCGCGTAGGCGCTGCGACGTGGGAGCACGCGCTTCAGGAAGTTGGCGATCGGGTCCTTCTCCGGGACGGAGGCCACATACGTGGGCGAGCGCTGCAGCATCGTCACGTGCGCGGCCTGCTCGGCCATCGCCGGGATCAGCGTCACGGCGGTGGCGCCGCTGCCGATCACGACGACCCTCTTGCCAGCGTAGTCGAGCTGCTCGGGCCAGTGCTGGGGGTGGACGATCTGGCCTGCGAAGCGCTCGCTGCCGGCGAACTGCGGGGTGTAGCCTTGCTCATAGCGGTAGTAGCCGCCGGCGCAGAACAGCCAGCTGCAGCTGATGTGGAGCGTCTCGCCGGTGTCCGTGCACAGGATCTCCACCGTCCAGCGCGCCTGCTCGCTGGACCACTCCGCGCCGAGCACCTTGTGGCCGAGGCGGATGCGCGGCTCGATCCCGTTCTCCTCGGCCGTCTCGTGGATGTAGCGCAGGATCGAGGAACCGTCGGCGATCGCCTTCTCATCCTCCCAGGGCTTGAACTCGTAGCCGAAGGTGTGCAGGTCGGAGTCCGAGCGGATGCCGGGATAGCGGAAGAGGTCCCAGGTCCCGCCGATCGCGTCTCTGGCCTCGAGGATCAGGTAGCTCTTGCGCGGCTGCTCCCGCTGCAGGTGGTAGGCGCAGCCAATCCCGGAGATGCCGGCGCCGACGATCAGCACGTCGACATGCACTGCAACGCTCGCCTGCTCGGGATGCTCCACGACGGACACGGTCATGCTCGGCTCGCTCTCCTCGGGTACATCCTAAGAGTCGCCGCCATGTGTGCGATTCGCCAGGGCAAACTGCATAGTCTTGTATAGGTTTTATGTGTAATACGTCCATGAGAGGTGTAAGCTCGCGGAGTGAGCACACCACGCTGGGAGCCGCCCTCAGAGCGGATCGCCGCGCTGATCCGCTCCGGCATCGGCGAGCTGATCGCCGACCCGGACGCGCTCTTTGCGGAGGTCGATGCGGCGGTGCTCGCGGCGGCGCCGCGAAGGCTTGCAGACGATCCGGCGATCACCGCGGCGACGATCGCTGCCGATCACGCCAACATCCTGCACTGGGCGAGCTCCAACCTGCACCGGCCGGGCGAGCCGGTGTCTGCGAACCTGAGCCCCCAGGTGCTGGACCTCGCCCGCGACATCGTGCGTCGCGGGCTCGACGACACGACGCTCAACGTTTATCGGATCGGCCAGAACATCGCCTGGCGCGTGTGGATGGACCGGGCGTTCACGCTGAGCAGCGACCCCGAGGAGCTGCACGAGCTTCTCGCCGTCACGGCTCGCTCGATCTTCGCGTTCGTGGATGAGACGGTTGCGGGCCTGCAGGAGCTGATCGAGCGCGAGCGCGAGCAGCTCGTGCGCGGCACGCACGCCGAGCGGCTGGAGACCGTGAACCTGATCCTCGAGGGCGCGCCGATCACGAGCGTCCGCGCGAGCGCACGGCTGCGCTACGAGCTCGCCAGGAGCCACATGGCGGCCGTCGTGTGGAGCGAGGGTGAGGGCGCAGAGGAGGGCGCGCTCGAGCAGGCAGCCGACGTGCTGGCGCATGCCGCGGGAGCGGGCTCTCCGTTCACCGTGCTCGCGAGCACCCGCTCGCTGTGGGTGTGGTTCGCGGACGCCCGCGAGCAGCCGGATCCAGGTGCGGTGCAGGCGCTGCTCGCGGACATGCCCGGGGTGCGGGTCGCGCTCGGCTCGAGCGCCGAGGACATGGCGGGCTTTCGGCGTGCGCACCTCGACGCGCTCGCGACACAGCGCCTGATGCACCGCAGGCCCGGCGACCCGCGCATCGCCCGCTATGAGGATGTGCAGCTGATCATCCTCTGCGTCCACGACGAGGCGGACGCTCGGGAGCTGGTCGCGCGCACGCTCGGCGCGCTGGCGGACGCTGACGCGGAGGTGCGTGAGACGCTGCGCACCTACATCCGCGAGGAGTTCAGTGCATCGCGCGCGGCGCGCGCGCTCTACGCGCACCGCAACACCGTGCTCAATCGCCTCGCGCGCGCTCGCGAGCTCTTGCCCGCGCCGCTCGAGCATCGCGGACTGCAGGTCGGTCTGGCGCTCGAGATCGCCCACTGGCTGGGGAGCAGCGCGCCGGGCGCCGGGCGCTCGGAGGGCGAGGCCGCCTGAGGCTCATGCGACGGTGATCGCCCCCGCCAGGCGCTCCGCCGTCTGCGGGTCGTGTGAGGGCAGATAGACGGTTGGGTGCTGCGCACAGTGCGCTTTGATCGCTTCGAGCGTGGCCACGTGCACCTTCGGGTCCGGCGCAACCGCGTCGGCGCGCAGGGCGAGCAGCTGCTCGAGCGTGTCAGTCGCATCGCCGGCGAGCATCACATGGCGGCCGGAGTCATCGATGCAGATCACCGAGATGTGGCCGGGCGTGTGCCCGGGGGTGCCGACGGCGAGGATGCGTCCGTCGTCGCTGAGCGCGCGGCTGCGAGCGAACGCGCCGAACGGGCCGCCGTCGAGCGCGAACGTTCGAGGCGCAAAGTACGGGGGAAGCGGCTGGCGCAGGACACGGCGCATAACACTCGGAAACGCCGTGCGGAGATGGCGCAGCTCCTCCTCGTGGATCAGCACCGGTGCGCGCACGTGGATCAGCCCGTCGACGTGATCGCCATGATGGTGGGTGAGCACGACCTCCGAGACATCCTGCAAGGCGAGTCCGGAGGCTGCCATCGCCGCGGGCAGCTCCTGCTCGGGTGTGACCTGGAAGCGCGCGAAGGGGACGTCCTTCACGCCGGCCGTCTCGCCGCTGTCGACGAGCAGGAGGCGGCCATCGTGCTCGATCGCCCAGCAGTGAATCGGCACCGGCTCAGACCATTCGCCCGGAAGAAACAGGTCCAGCTGCCGGCGCACACCTCGGCTGGGGAACAAGAAGGAGTGCTTCAGGCGCACGGTGCCGGTCCTGAGGAGGTGAATCTTCATGTGAGCTCCGATCTGGAACGTGACGTGTCATCGAGTATGGCCGCCCTCGCCGACGAAGCGGCCGGGGAGCTCTACGGTCTGGAGACTTCAAAGGACGCCCGGTGCCGCGGTAGCGCACGCGCGCGGCGCCGTTGAGCGGGGAACTCCGAACGGATAGCCATCATCAGAGCTCCCATATACAAGAGAGGAGCAACGCCCATGTCAGAGCCTCAGGTGTTCGTGCTCGCCGACCGCGCCCTCGAGCGGGTGGTCGGGCAGATCGAGCAGAGCCAGTGGGAGATGGTCCTGCCGGAGAGCTTTCGCACGCGCCGCATGGATCGCCGCCCGACGCTGCGCGAGATCATCAACTACCACGCCTACGACGACGCGTGGGTGCCCGACATGCTCGCGGGACGCACGATGCTGCAGGCCGGGCCGGATAGGTTCGACGGCGACCTGCTGGGCGAGGACCCCCACGGCTCGTTCAGCGCGATCGTCGAGCTGGCCTGCGCGGCGGCGCTGGAATGCGAGGAGCTCGACGGCGTGGCGCATCTCTCCTTCGGCGACTTCTCGACCCGCGAGTACTTCTGGCAGATCAATCAGTTCCGAGCGCTGCGCGCCCACGACATCGCGCAGGCGATCGGCGTGGACGCCGCGCTGCCCGATGAGCTCGTGCAGGGGATCTGGAATGAGATCTCGCCCCACGTCGAGCAGTGGCGCTCGATCGGGATCTTCCCGGCCGCGATCCCGGTGGCCGAGGATGCTCCGTTGCTGGCCCGGCTGCTCGGGCTGACCGGACGCGAGCCGGGGCCCACCACGGGCCCGATGTAGTCAACGATCTGATCCGGCCAACACTGCACCCCTACCCCGAGCAGCTGAAGCTCGTGACGAGCTCGGCGCGCGGCGCAACGCGGGCTTCTCCGGCGATATGTGCGCTGCGGAACCCAGGCCGTCGAGCTTGCCGGCCTTACGTCTTGCTGCGATCGGGCCGATGTATCCGTCATGAGCGGACGCAGGCTGACCGTGATCGCGCTCCAAGTGGCCGCTCTCGTCGCCGTGCTGATCTGGCGCGGGCCAGCGCCGTTTTCGGGCGTGGTGGTCGCCTTCGGCCTCTGGCGATGGTTCCTGTGGAGCGACCGGGTCTAGTCGTCCGTTCGTCGGCACCGTCGGTTGCGGCCCTCTTCGGTCCCGAAGGACACCAGAGCGAGGAGTGCCATATGTTCGGTATGGTAAATTTGCCTGGTGGTCAAGACAACGATCTACCTGCCAGATGAGCTTCTCCAGGGGATCAAGCAAGCCGCGCGGGAGCGCGGCACCAGCGAGGCTGAGCTGATCCGCACAGCGGTCCGTCACGAGCTGCTCGGCGCACCCGCAGGCCAGGAGGAACGCGCCCAGCGACGCACCCGCCTGCTCGGGGCGATGGGCAAGCTCGATAGCTCCACCTACCCCTCTGGCTACCTCGATGAGCTACGCGCTGAGTGGCGCGGCTGATCGTTCTCGACGCGAGCGTCGCGATCGCTGCGCTCGCGGCCGATGACGCACACCATAATGCCGCGGTGGTCGCGCTCGCCGGTGCAAGCGATGATGAGCTCGTGCTCGCCGCCACGACGAGAGCCGAGATCCTCGTCGGGCCGGCCCGCGTTGGCGGCAAGGCACTCACGGCCGCCCGAGACTTCGCCGACGGGTGCGAGACCGTCCCCGTCAGCGCCATCATCGCGGACGACGCCGCGGCGCTGAAGGCTCACCACCCCGGCCTCAGCCTGCCTGACGCGATCGCGTTGGTGGTCGCCGAGATGATCGACGCCGACGCCGTGTGGACGTTCGATCGGCGCTGGCGCGATATTCATCAGCGCGTCACGATCCCGTAGTCCGTGGTTACTCGGGAGGAACCGCCGGGTATGCCACGGTGCGGTTTGGGTTCTCGCCCCGGTTCGCTTCAGACAAAAAATATCGGGGCGCCGAGATTCGAACTCGGGACCTCACCGACCCGAACGGTGCGCGCTACCAGGCTGCGCCACGCCCCGATGTGCCTGGGGAGTATCACATATGCGCGGGGGCGCTATGGTCGCCGCATGGCGGCCACCACGAGCGAGGTGCTGGGCGAGCTCGACCGCCTGCTCGGGCCCGAGCGCTTCGAGGACTACTGCGTCAACGGGCTGCAGGTCCCGGGCCGCGATGAGGTAACGACGCTCGCCACCGGCGTCTCGGCGCACACCGACCTGTTCGAGATGGCCGCGGCCGAGGGCGCGGAGATGCTGCTCGTGCACCACGGCATCTTCTGGGGTCCGGGCGTGCGCGCGATCGACGCGGTGCTCGCGCGCCGCCTGCGCCTGCTGTTCGAGAACGGCATCGCACTCGTTGCCTACCACCTGCCGCTCGACGCCCATCCCGTCGTGGGCAACAACGCGCTCCTCGCCAAGGCGCTCGGCGCCGAGCGCCTTGAGCCCTTCGCGCTGCACAAGGGCCAGCCAATCGGCTTCATCGCTCACCTTCCCGGCGAGGGCATCCCCGTCGGCGAGCTGTTCGCGAGCACCGCGCGCGTCACCGAGCGCAAGCCGCTCGTCTTCGACGCGGGCCCCGCGCTGATCCAGCGCCTGGCGGTCGTCTCAGGCGCCGGCGCGGACTACCTCGAGGACGCCGCGCGCGCCGGCGCGCAGGGCCTCTTGACGGGTGAAGTGCCCGAGCGCGCGATGGCCGGCGCGCGCGAGCTCGGCTTGCATCTGATCGCGGCCGGGCACTACGCCACCGAGACGTTCGGTATCAGGGCGCTGGGCGAGCATCTGGCCGCGCGCTTCGGCCTGCGTCACGTCTTCCTGGATGTGCCCAACCCCGTTTGATAGAGCGCTGGACATCGCTTGTCCAATCTGCCGCCGAGCCTCTAACATCAAGCGTCTATTTCGCCTGATTCCTTGAGGAGGGAGTTCTGATGGAGGCAGCCACCGCGCCGATAACGGGGACGCACACGATCGCCGAGCTGATCCCGCGAACGGCTGCCGAGCACGCCGAGCAGGTGGCGGTGCGCTACAAGCGCGACGGCGCCTGGCAGGACGTCTCCTACGCAGAGCTCGGCGAGATCGTTCAGGAGGTCGGCCTCGGCCTGATCGACCTCGGCCTGCAGGCCGGCGAGCGCATCTGCATCCTCGCCAACACGCGCCCGGAGTGGTCCTACGCAGACATGGGCGCCACATCCGCAGGCGCGGTCGTCGTGCCGATCTACCAGACGAACTCCCCCGAGGAGTGCCTGTGGGTGATCTCCGACTCGGGCGCCTGCGCGATCGTCTGCGAGAACGAGGAGCAGCTCGCCAAGGTGCTCGAGATCCGCGAGCAGATCCCCGACGTGCGCACCGTGATCGTGATGGAGCCCTCGAGCGGCGAGGCGGCCAAGGCCCTCGATGCGATCACGCTCGATGAGCTGCGCGGGCGCGGGCGCACGCGCTCGGCCGAGGAGCTCGAGGCGCGCCGCGCGGCCGTGCGCCTGGAGGACCCGTTCACGTTCATCTACACCTCCGGCACGACCGGCCCACCCAAGGGCTGCGTGCTCACGCACGGCAACTACAGCGCGATGATGGAGATGCTCAAAACGGCCGGCGGCATCCACGAGGATGAGATCGTCTACCTCTACCTTCCGCTCGCGCACTCCTACGCGCTGCTGATCCAGCTCGCGGTCTTCGACCTGGGCTCGACGCTCGCCTACTTCGGCGGGGACACCAAACAGATCGTGCCGGAGCTGATGGAGGTCAAACCGACCTACCTGCCCTCAGTGCCGCGCGTGTTCGAGAAGATCTACACGCTCGCCCACGGCGCGATCGAGGCCAAGCCCGAGGAGGAGCGCCGCCAGGCCGATGCGGCGATCGCGCTCGGGGTCAAGGTGCGCAACATGATGGCCCGCGGCGAAGAGGTCCCCTCGGAGCTCAAAGAGCCCTTTGAGCGGGCCGACGAGGAGCTCTTCAAAAACGTTCGCGCGATCTTCGGCGGGGACGTGCGCCAGGCGACCAGCGGTGCCGCCCCGATCGCCCGCGAGATCCTCGAATTCTTCCTCGCCTGCGGGGTGCCCGTGCTCGAGGGCTACGGCATGACCGAGACGGCCACTGCGGCCACCTTCTCGACCGTCGAGCACCACCGCTTCGGCACCGTCGGTCGAGCCCTCCCGGGCGTGGAGCTGAAGATCGCCGAGGACGGCGAGATCCTGATCAAAGGCGCGAACATCTTCAACGGCTACCACAACCAGGCCTCGACGAGCTTCGGCGCCGTGGAGGGCGGCTGGCTGCACACGGGCGACCTCGGCTCGATCGACGGAGACGGCTATCTCTCGATCACGGGGCGCAAGAAGGACATCATCATCACCGCGGGCGGCAAGAACCTGACGCCGGCGAACATCGAGAACGACCTCAAGCAGTGCCGCTGGATCTCCCAGGCCGTGATGCACGGCGACCAGCGTCCCTACCCGGTCGTGCTGATCACGCTCGACGAGGAAGAGATCCCGATCTACGCGCGCGAGCACGGCCTGCCCGAGGATGTGGCGACGCTCTCCAAGGACCCCGCGATCCACGCGCTGATCCAGCAGGAGATCGACCGCGTGAACTCCAAATATGCACAGGTCGAGCAGGTCAAGAAGTTCGCGATCCTCGACCACGACCTCTCCCAACCGACAGGGGAGCTGACGCCCACGCTGAAGGTCAAGCGCAACGTCGTCAACGAGAAATACGCGGAGATCTTCGACTCGCTTTACGGCAGCTGACGTGTTTTCGCGCGTTTAGCTGCGAACATAGATGCATGCGCAGCGATCCTTCCGATAACGGCGGCCTGTTCGTCGGGCGCCGGCCGGGGACCGCGCCGGTGCGCTTCCGTGCGCTGCCGCAGAAAGGCAGCGCAACGCGCCAGCGCATCGACGACTCGCTCGCCGGCCTCCTGCTCGCCGCGATCGTGCTGCTCAGCCTGCTCTGCTGGGTGCCGATCCCGATCGCCTGCTTGTGGCTCGGGTCCCAGGCGGACTACCTGACGGGCAGCGTCGGTATGGGCATCCTCGTCGCATTCGTCGGCCTCTTCGCAATGCTGTTCGGAGCGCTCTCGCTGCTCAAGCGCCTCGACAACAGCTGGATCCTCGTGCGCCGTGCCGCCGGGCACGATCAGCGCACCGGGGCGCTCGGACGCGTCTTCGGGATCACGGCTGTCGTCTGCGCGGCCGTCTTCATCCTCTGGTTCGTCGTGATCCACGGCCCCGGCTCGAGCATCGTCTCTGGCAACGGCGGGGGGCTGTGAGCAGGAACCCCTCCGCTCGCACGGGAGGAGCCGCGCGGGAACATCGCTGCTAAAAAGGCCATAGCTATGGGGCTGCTCGACTACTACCGTCAGTTCGAAGGGATGTCAGAGGAGGAGGTCAACGCCGACCTGCGCGAGCAGGCCGCCGAGCGCCGCCGCAAAGCGCTCACGCGCGTGGAGACGCTCGACCTCTCCCACACCACCTGGCCGGAGCTGCCGCACCCGCGCATCGTCAACGCGATCACCTACGTCGCCCGTCGCGGTCTCTTTCGCTATCCCCACCTCTCCGGCTCGCAGCTGCGCGATACGCTGGCCGACCGCCATGGCATCGACGCGCAGCGCCTGATCCTCGGCAACGGCGCCGCCGAGCTCTTGAGCGCCGCCACGCGCGCGCTGATCGAGCCCGGCCAGGAGCTCCTCACGCCGTGGCCGTCCTACCCGCTGTATCCGCTGATGGCGCGCCGCGCGCACGGCCAGGCGGTGCGCGTCTCAGGCGGCGTGGACGCGCTGCTCGAAGCCGCCGCGGACCCACAGGTGCGCGTGATCGCGCTGGCGAGCCCCAACGACCCCACCGGCGAACTGCTGGCGACCGCGGAGCTCGAGCGGCTGCTGGACGGCCTGCCCGACGGCGTTGCGGTGCTGCTGGACGAGTCGCTCGTCGAGTTCGCCGACGCCCAGCCAACCGACTCCTCGATCGCGCTGCTCGAGCGCCATCCGCGCCTGCTCGTGTTCCGCAGCTTCTCGAAGGCCTGGGGCCTCGCGGGCCTGCGCATCGGCTACGCGCTCGGCGGTCCCGGCTCTGAGGAGCTGATGGCCGAGCTCGCCCCGGACCTAGGCGTCTCGGAGGTCTCACAGGCCGGGGCGCTCGAGGCGCTGCGCACCTGCACTGAGCTGATCGCCCGGCGCGTTGCGACGATCTGCGAGCAGCGCCCGCGTCTGAGCGAGGCGCTGCGCGAGCGCGGCTTCGACGTCAGCGACTCGCAGGCCAACTTCCTGTGGGCCGCGCATCCGAGCGTCGAGGGCTCAGAGCTCGCCACGCGCCTGGCGCGCGCCGGCGTGCTCGTGGCAGCCGGCGACGCCCTCGGCGAGCCCGGCCACGTGCGCATCGGGCTCTACACGAGCGGTGCCGTGGACCGCCTGCTCGACGCGCTCGACAAAGCGCTCTAAAAGGGAAGGAGGGTCGCAATGCGACCCTTCCCGGAGGCCGTACATGTACGGCCTCCCCGAGCGGCGCATGCGCCGTCCGAACAGCTAGCTCGCGGTGCCTGACTGCCGCAGCAGCGCGCCGGTCGTGCCCTCGAGGATCTTCCTCCAGGCGCTGACGCTCTCACCCGGCTCGTCGAAGTGCTCGACGACCTGGCGCACGCGCTTGGCGGAGATGTCGAAGCCGTGGCGTTCGGCGACCGCCTGATAGCGGTCATATTCGCCGGCCAACTGCTTCGTCACCGACTCGAAGCCGTGGCGCGCGATCTCCACGCGCGAGGTGAAGCTCATCATCGAGGTCTGGAACATCAGCTCATCCGTCGGCTCGGGCTCGATCAGCACGATGTCCACGCCGGGGTAGCGCTCCTCCCAGCTTTTCGCCAGTTCGTGCAGGCGCTGGTGGGCCACGAGCTTGAAGACCTGATAGCCGATCTGCGCGAAGCCCATGTCCGACACACGCCGCGGGCGCTTGCCGCGCAGCGTCTGCACAGTGGTCGAGAAGTCGTTGATGAAGGGCACGATCGGGTTGATCACCACGACCATCTTCGCGCCCGCCTCGATCGCGATATCGAGGTTCGTCGTGGAGACGATCCCGCCGTCGATCAGCTCGCGGTCGTTGACCTGCACCGGCGCGTAGACCATCGGCAGCGCCCCGGAGGCGCGCACCGCGGTCGAGATCGGCACGTCGCTCGCGCCGTCGACGCCGAGCACGACGCGCTCGCAGGTATCGAGGTCGGTGGCGGTCAGGTAGAGCTCGCAGTCGAGCTCGCCGAAGTTGTCCGTGCGCCCCGGTTCGCTGAGCACGTTGTGCAGGTAGCGCTCGATGCCCGCGCCCGTGTAGAGGCCCGAAGGCAGGTTGTCGGCGAGGCCCATCACCACGTCCATCAGCGAGGTACCGCCCGGCTGGGCGAGCAGCTGGCGGCCGAGCGAGAGCGCCCGCAGCGGCATCGTCGCGCCCTTGCGCGCGAACTCGACGAGGTTGGGCCGCAGGAGGTCGCCGATGCCGACATCCTTGAACGGGAGATTGCCCTGGCCGGTGACGACTTTCATCATCTCCTCAGGCGTCACGCCGTTGGCGCACAGCGCCGCGATGAACGACCCGGCGGAGGTGCCGACATAGACGTCGAAGTTGTTGACCGTGCTGTTGACCGCCAGCAGGTCGAGGGCCCTCAGCGCTCCGATCTCATAGACGCCGCCGGTGAAGCCCCCGCCGCCGAGTACGAGCGCCGTCTTGTCGCGCCGCGCTCGCCGTCGACGCTCGGCCGCGGCTTCGCGTCCCACGCCGCGCGCCGCCAAGCGGCGCGTCCGCGCCTTGCTCTTGGCGGTCGGTTCCAGCTTGACAACCTTGCCCATGCAAGACCATTCTACGGACGCGTGGCCCCCACCTCTAACAAAATGTTCCTAATTCTCCTCTGCGGACTTTGGCTGCTGCTGGCGGCGTCCGCCAAGGCGAGCGGGAACCTGGCCGCGCTGCAGGGAGATCTGCGCCATCAGCTCGCGCTCGCGGGCCCGCACGATGGCGCCTATGTCTATGACCTGAGCACGAAACAGGCGCTCGTCTCAGAACGGGCCACCACGATGCGGGCGCCGGCATCGGTCGAGAAGCTCTACACGGCCACCGCCGCGCTCGCGCAACTCGGCGCTTCGGCGCGCCTTGAAACGAGCATCCTCGGCGTGGGACGCCTGGCCGCGGGTGGCGTTTGGGAAGGCAACCTCTACCTGCACGGCGGCGGCGATCCGACGTTCGGCTCGAGCGCCTTCATCCAGGCTCACTACGGCGGCATCGGCACGAGCGTCTCCACACTCGTCTCACAGCTCGTGCGCATCCAGGGCATCCACCACGTCATCGGCACGATCTACGGCGATGAGTCCTACCTCGACCCGTTGCGCGGCGAGCCCGACAGCGGCTACGCCTACGACCCCTTCCTGGAAGGCACCCTCTCCGCGGTCGCCTTCGATCGCGGCGCGAGCGGCAGCGAACGCGGCAGCCACGCGCCCGCGGCCTACGCCGCGCGCAAGCTGCGCCAGGCCCTGACCGCCGACGGCGTGAGCGTCCGCGGCGGCACGGGCGCGGCGAGCACGCCCGCAGGCGCGATCCAGCTGGCCGCGGCGCCGTCGCCGACGATCTCACAGCTGCTCGGCCTGATGCTGCCGCCCTCGGACAACTTCTTCGCCGAGACGCTGATGAAGGATCTCGGCGCGCGCTTCGGCGGTGCCGGCACGACCGTGGCGGGCGCGGCGGTCGTGACGAAGGCGATCGTGTCGCTGCTCGGCATCCACCCGCGCGTGATCGACGGCTCGGGGCTCTCCCCCGCCGACCGCACGTCCCCGTATCAGGTCGCCGACCTGCTCGTGGGCCTGTCCGCCACGCCGATCGGCGCCGTGCTGCGCGAACACATGGCGATCGCCGGGCGCACCGGCACGCTCGAACGACGCATGCGCCACACCGCTGCCGCAGGGCGCTGTCAGGGCAAGACGGGCACGCTGACGGGCACCTCGAACCTCGTCGGCTACTGCCAGTCGCTGAGCGGGCACCTGCTGGCGTTCGCCTTCTTCAACGACGCCATCTCCACGAGCGCGGCCCACACCTTCCAGGACCACATGGCGATCACGCTGGCCGGCTACTGACCGGGTGGCCCTCGGCCCAGTCCACGATCGCGCCCGAGCCGGTGATCACCTCGCCGTCGTCGAGCACGAGGATCGGCACGGAGCGCTGGCCGCTCAGTTGCTCGACCTCGGCGCGGTCGCGCGCGCGGCTCGGCCAGGTCCACAGCTTGAGCGTTCCGCCCTTGACCTGCTTCATCTCGTAGCTGTGACCGCGGTCGTCGAGCGCCTTGGCGGCGCGGCCGCAGGGGTGAGCGATCGGCGCCGGCAGGCCTCCGGCGGACTTACCCATCTCGCAGCTGTAGAGGACCACGGAGAGATCCTACATCCGCCCGCATGGCGGTTGGGCTAGGACCCCTCGAGCAGCTTGCGGAGGCCCGCTTCGTTGAGCACCGCCACGCCCAGGCGCTCGGCCTTCTCGAGCTTCGTGCCGGGGCTCTCGCCCGCCACGAGGTAGTCGGTCTTCTTCGAGACCGAGCCGGTGACGCGCCCTCCGGCGGCCATGATCCGCTCGGTTGCCTCTTCGCGCGACCACTCGGGCATGCTGCCCGTCAGCACGAGCGTGTTGCCGGCGAGCGGCCCCTGCGAGGGCGGCGGGCCCTCGTCGTGAAAGCGCAGGCCGATCTCGCGCAGATCGGCGATCAGCTTCTGCATGCGCTCCTCATCGAGCTGGGCGCGGATCGAGACGGCCATCTTCTCGCCGACGCCGTTGGTCTCGGCGATCTGCTCAGGTGTGGCCGCGAGCAGGGCGTCGATGTCGCGGAAGCTCTGCGCGAGGTTTCTCCCGGTCACCTCTCCCACCTCCTCGATCCCGAGCGCGAACAGCACGCGCGCGAAGGGCCGCTCCTTGGAGGACTCGATCGCGGCGAGCAGGTTGCGTACCGAGAGCTCGCCGAAGCGCTCGATCTCAAGCAGCTGCGCCTCGCTGAGGCGGTAGAAGTCCGCAGCGCTGCAGACGAGCCCGCGCTCCTGCAGCAGCGCGACCTGCTTCTCACCGAGCCCGTCGATGTCCATCGCGCCGCGTGAGACGAAGTGCTTGAGCAGCTGCCATGCGCGCGCGGGGCAGTCGCGGTTAGGACAGGTCGTGAAGACTCCCTCGGCGGGCTTCACGGTCGGCGTGTCGCAGAAGGGGCAGCGCTCGGGCGGATGCGGCGCCTGCGGGCGATCCTTCTGCTCGGCGACGTGCGGCGCGGGTGAGACGACCTGCGGGATCACGTCGCCGGCGCGCACCACGATCACCTCCTCGCCCGCGCGTATGTCCTTGCGCAGGATGTCCTGCTCGTTGTGGAGCGTCGCAAGCTTGATCGTCACGCCGCCGACTCTCACCGGCTCGAGCACGGCGTATGGGCGCAGGTCGCCGAACTTGCCGACGTTCCACATCACCTTCTCGAGCTTCGTCACGGCCGTGGTCGGCGGGAACTTCCAGGCCACAGCCCAGCGCGGATCGCGGCCCACCGCGCCGAGGCGGCGCTGCAGCGCGAGGTCGTCGACCTTCACGACGACGCCGTCGATCTCGAAGTCGAGCTCGCCGCGGCGGCGCTCCCAGTCGAGGCATTGCGCGATCACCTCCTCGGCGCTCTCGAGCACGCGGATGCCGCTGTTGACGCGAAAGCCGTGCTCGCGCAGCCACTCGAGCGCCTCGGAGTGCGCCGTGAAGGACAGGCCCTCGCCGACGCCCACCTGGTAGCACCAGATCGACAGCGGGCGCTTGGCGGCGTCGGCCGGGTCGAGCTGGCGAATCGTGCCGGCGGCGGAGTTGCGCGGGTTCATGAACGTCGACTCGCCCGCTTCGGCGCGGCGCTCGTTCAGCGCGGTGAAGTCCGCCAGCGACATGTAGACCTCGCCCCGCACCTCGACGAGCGCTGGGGCATCCTCGAAGTGCAGCGGGATCGCGCCGATCGTGCGCAGGTTGTGCGTGACATCCTCGCCGATCAGTCCGTTGCCGCGCGTTGCTCCCCGCTCGAGCACCCCGTCGCGGTAGACGAGGCTGATCGCCAGCCCGTCGATCTTCGGCTCGACCACGTAGGTGAAGGCCGGCTCGGCGATGCCCTCGCGCGCGAGGTGGTTGCGCATGCGCTCGACCCATGCACGCAGCTCCTCCTCGGAGCGCACATTGCCGAGCGAGAGCATCGGCTCGAGGTGCTCGATCTTCTCCAGGCGCCCGACCGGCTCGCCGCCGACGCGGAGCGTGGGCGAGTCGGCGCTCTGCAGTTGCGGATGGGCTTCCTCGAGGGCGCGTAGCTCATCCAGCAGGCCGTCGTACACCTCATCGCCGATCTCGGGATCGTCGAGGACGTAATAGCGGTGGGCGTGATGTCCGAGCTGGGTGCGCAGCTCGGCGGCGCGCTCGCGTGCCTTCCTGGGCGGAGCGCTCACGGAGCCGTGGGGTGTGCCGGCCGATCTCCGATCGGGGGCGTGAGCAGCTCCTCGAGGTCGAAGCGCCGCAGCGCGTCAAGGCTCGGGCGATCGGTCAGATCGAAGTGGATCGGCGTGACCGCGATCCGACCCGCCGCGACCGCCGCCAGGTCCGTGCCGGGCTCGTCGTGGAAGCCGGGGTCTGAGCCGTATATCCAGTAGCGGCGGCGCTTGGCCTCCTCGCGCTCGAGCTTCAGCTCGTCGCGATAGATGCGCTTGCCGAGGCTCGTCACCTCGACGCCGCTCGGCTCGCCCGTGGGCACGTTGACGTTCAGCAGCGTGCGCGGCGGCAGCGGCACGTCCTCGATGCGCTCGACCAAGCGCGCCACGAACGCGGCGGCGACCTCGAAGCCGAAGCCGCCGTGGAAGCGGTAGTCGAGCGAGCCCGCGCCCGACTGCTGGGAGACGGCGATCGCGGGCAGGTCCAGCACGACGCCCTCGAGCGCCGCCGCGACCGTGCCCGAGTAGGTGATGTCATCGCCAAGGTTGGCGCCGTGGTTGATGCCGGCGACGACCAGCTCCGTCGTGAAGTCCTCGATGATGCCCAGGCTCGCCAGGCGCACGCAATCCACCGGCGTGCCATCGGTGGCGTAGCCGACGGTGCCGTCGCCGAAGTCGATCTCCTCGACCCACAGCGGTCGGCGCGTCGTGATCGAGCGAGCCATCGCCGAGCGGTTGCCGTCGGGCGCGATCACGGCCAGGCGCACGCCCTCCACGCCCAGCAGCGCGCGGCGCATCGCCTGCAGGCCCTCGGCCTCGATCCCGTCGTCGTTTGTCAGAAGCACGTTGAGCACTGCTGTCCAGCATAGGGGGAGCGTCGGTTGCGGGGCGTGAAGATATGCTGCGCCGGTGAGCGCCCTCCCGTCCCTCTGGCACGGCAGAATCGGGCGGGCTGAGGCGCCTAACCCCCTGGGTAGCTGACCCGCGCGAGCGCCAACCCGTGTGCAGGCGCGGTGCGCCCCGCCTGCGAGCGTGGCCGCCCCTCCAGCAGTTCCTTGAAGTGATCGAGCGTCAATAGGCCGGTGCTGACGTCGAGCATCGTGCCGACGAGCACGCGGTTCATGTGGCGCAGGAAGGTGTCGGCCTCGATCCAGAGCTCGAGCAGCTCGCCCTCACCGAGCCAATCGGCGCGCACGACATCGCGCATGAAGTGGCTGTGCTCGGTCTCGGTCGGAGTGAAGGCGGTGAAGTCGTGGCGGCCGATGAGCGCCGCGGCGCACTCGCGCAGCACTTCGCGGTCGAGGCGCCCCGTCCACCAGAAGGCGCGGTGGAACTCGAGCACTGAGCGGCTGCGCCGCGCGAGCACGCGGTAGCAGTAGGTCCTGCTGATGGCGTCGCGGCGCGCATCGAAGTCCTGCGCGGCGGGTTCGGCGGCGAGCACCGAGATGTCCGCGGGCAGGAGCCCGTTCAGGCGCAGCGGGTCGAGCGCCTCGTGCGCGTAGCTTGCAACCTGCGCCCAGGCGTGCACCCCGCGGTCGGTGCGTCCCGCCACGGTCAGCTTCAGGGACTGGCCGTCGTGGCCCTGATCGCCGAGGATCAGGCGCAGCACCTTCTCGAGCTCCTCCTGCACCGTGCGCTCGCCGGGCTGGCGGGCCCAGCCGGCGAAGTCGCTGCCGTCGTACTCGATCGTGAGCTTGGTCTTCATCCCCGCGCTGCTGCGGTCGCGAGGTCCGGCGCTCAGACGAGCTCGATGAAGACCATCTCGGTCGCGTCGCTGCGACGCGGGCCCAGCTTCAGGATGCGCGTGTAGCCGCCTGGGCGCTCCGCATAGCGGGGAGCGACCTCAACGAACAGCTTGTGCACCGCGAACTTGTCCTGGGAGAGCGTCGAGAGCGCCTGGCGGCGCGCGTGCAGATCGCCGCGCTTGGCCAGCGTGATCAGTTTCTCGATCTCCGGCTTGACCGCCTTGGCCTTGGCCTCGGTGGTCTTGATGCGCTCATGCTCGATCAGCTCCTTGCTGAGGTTCATGAGCAGCGACTTGCGGTGCGCCGAGTCGCGGCTGAGCTTGTGTTTTGTCTTCTTGTGGCGCATGGGATCGAGAAGTCTAGGCGCTCGTCAATCTGCGCGTAGATTGAGGCCGCGTGCGTGCAGCGTTTCGATGACCTCGTCGATCGACTTTTTGCCGAAGTTCGGGATCGCGTTGAGCTCCGCCTCGGACTTCGAGATGAGGTCGCCCACCGTCTGGATGCCGGCGCGCTTGAGGCAGTTGTAGGAGCGCACACCGAGCTCGAGCTCCTCGATCAGGATGCCGTACTCCTCGCCCTGCAGCGCCGCCTGCGGCGCGCCGCCGACGGCCAGGCCGTGGCCGTCGAGCTGCCCGCCGGGGGCCGCGCGCAGCTCCTGGATGCGGTCCGCGTCGGTGAAGATCGCGAGCTGTGAGATCAGGAGCTCGGCCGCCTCGCGCAGCGCTGCCTGCGGGTCGATCGAGCCGTCGGTCTCGATGTCGAGCGTGAGCTTGTCGAAGTCCGTCTTCTGACCGACGCGCGCCTGCTCGACCGCGTAGGCGACACGCCTCACGGGCGAGAAGATCGAGTCGATCGGGATCACGCCGATCGGCTGGTCGGCGGACTTGTTCTCCTCCGCCGGGCGGTAGCCGCGGCCGCGGCCAATCGTCATGTACAGCTCGAGCTTCGTTTTCTTCTCGAGCGTGGCGATGTGCAGCTCGGGGTTGAGGATCTCCACGCCGGCGGGCAGGTCGATGTCCTTTGCGGTGATCTCGCCGGGTCCCGTGACCACGAGCGGCGCCTCGACCTCACTGGCGTCTGAGTGCATGCGGCAGACGACGCCCTTCAGGTTCAAGACGATGTCGGTCACGTCCTCCTTGACGCCCTGGATGGTCGAGAACTCGTGCGCGACGCCCTCGATGCGCACGCTCGTGACGGCCGCGCCGGCGAGGGAGGAGAGCAGTACGCGCCGCAGCGAGTTGCCGAAGGTGTAGCCGAAACCGCGATCGAGGGGCTCGATCATGAAGGTGCCGCGGTTCTGCTCCACCGACTCGCTTGTGATCCGGGGGATTTGGAAGTCGAGCATGGGAGTCCTAACGTCGTTTTGGTGTCGCACCGGCGTCGATCAGACGCCGGCTCTGAAGCGCCGCATCCGAAGGGGCGGCGGCGCGGGCAAGTTGCCTATTACTTCGAGTACAGCTCGACGATGAGCTGCTCCTGCACCGGGGCGGCGACCTCGCGTCGCTCCGGCTTGCGCAGCACCTTGGCCGACAGCGACTCGTGGTCGGCCTGTAGCCACGCGGGAATCTGTCCTGTGAGCTCGGTGGCGTCTCTGACGACCTGGGTCGCGGGCGTCTCCGACTTGATCGTGATCACGTCACCCGGGCGCACCTGGTAGCTGGGGATGTTCACGCGCCGGCCGTTGACCGTCCAGTGGCCGTGGCGGATCAGCTGGCGCGACTGGCGCCGCGACGCGGCGAAGCCGAGGCGCACGAGCACGTTGTCCAGGCGGCACTCCAGCAGTGCGAGCAGGTTCTCACCGGTGATGCCGTCCTGACGCGAGGCCTTGACGTAGTAGCCGTGGAACTGCTTCTCCAGGACGCCGTAGTAGCGGCGCGCCTTCTGCTTCTCGCGCAGCTGCACGCGGTACTCGCTCTGTTTCATGCGCCCCCGTCCGTGCTCGCCCGGCGGGTAGGCGCGGCGCTCGACGCCGCACTTGTCCGTCAGGCAGCGCTCGCCCTTGAGGAACAGCTTCTGTCCCTCACGGCGGCACTGCTTGCACTGCGGGCCGGTGTCTCTAGCCATGGGACATACCCTTCTGATGGCCGTGAGTCGAGCCAGACAAGGACGCAGGAAGCGTGGCCTGCTCCGCAGGCGAGCGACCGAGGACGCAGTATGGCGAAGCGCTCACGGCCATCAGACACGCCTCCGCTTACGGGGGCGGCAACCGTTGTGCGCCTGCGGGGTGACGTCCTTGACGCCGGTCACTTCAAGTCCCGCGGCCTGCAGCGAGCGGATCGCCGTCTCGCGTCCGGAGCCCGGGCCCTTGACGTAGACCTCGACCTTCTGCAGTCCCTGTTCAAGGCCCTTGCGCGCGGCCGCGTCGGCGGTCACCTGCGCGGCGAAGGGGGTGGACTTGCGCGAGCCCTTGAAGCCTGCGCCGCCGGCCGACTCCCAGGCGATCACGTTTCCGGTCGTGTCGGTCAGGGAGACGATCGTGTTGTTGAACGAGGTCTTGATGTGGGCCTGTCCAACCGGGATGTTCTTTTTCGGCTTGCGCCGGCCGCGCGCGCGCTTGGGAGCTGGGGGCACTACTTCTTACCCGCTTTCTTCTTGCCGGCGACCTGCATGCGCTTGGGGCCCTTACGGGTGCGGGCGTTGGTCTTGGTCTTCTGCCCGCGCACTGGAAGGCCGCGGCGGTGGCGCAGGCCGCGGTAGCAGCCGATCTCCTGCAGGCGCTTGATGTCCTGGGAGCGCTCGCGCCGCAGATCGCCCTCGACCGTGAGGTTCTCGTCGATCGCGTCGCGGAGCTTGGCCACCTCGTCCTCGGTGAGGTCGCGGATATAGGTGTCGGGGCTGACCCCGACCTGGGAGAGCACTTTGTTGGAGGTCGAGCGCCCGATCCCGTAGATATAGGTGAGGCCGATCTCCGAACGCTTGTTCAGAGGGAGGTTTACGCCAGCGATTCGTGCCACCTAGCGGATCACCCCTGCCGCTGCTTGTGACGCTTGTTCTGACAGATCACCAGCACCACTCCGTGGCGTCGGATGATCTTGCACTTCTCGCACATCGGCTTGACCGACGGTCTTACCTTCATGATCCCTTTCAGCGGCCGGGTTCCGGCGACGCGGCTCTGGCTGCCGTTGCGGCCGCCGCTACCGTGTCGTGGATATGCCATCGGGCAGGCGGAGCGCCTCGCCCTCAAGCAGGACTCGTGATGGTAGCAAGTTCGGCGCGCTCGGAGGGAGCCAGATGCCACGGCGTCAGCACGCGCGGCCCATCGCCGGTGATCGCGACCGTGAACTCGAAGTGCGCGGCGGGCGTGCCGTCCTTGGAGTAGATCGCCCAGTTATCTGCGCCGATGCGCACGTCGGGGCGCCCGGCGGTGGTCATCGGCTCGATCGCGAGCACCATGCCCTCCTCCAACACGGGGCCCTTGCCGGCGCGCCCGTAGTTGGGTACCTGCGGGTCCTCGTGCATCGAGCGCCCGACGCCGTGCCCGACGAGCGAGCGCACGACCGCGAGGCCCGCGTCCTCGGCAACGCGCTGGATCGCACTCGAGATATCGCCCATGCGGCTGCCGGCGCGTGCCGCGGCGACGCCCGCGTGCAGCGAGCGCTCGGTCGCCTCGAGCAGGTTGGTGGCCTCGGCGTCGATCTCCTCAACCGGGAAGGTGCGCGCGGCGTCGGCGACCCAGCCGTCGAGCGTCACGCCGACGTCGACGGAGATGATGTCCCCGCCCTTGAGGGTGTAGGAGCCCGGAATGCCGTGCACGATCATCGCGTTCGGCGAGGAGCAGATCGAGCCGGGGAAGCCGCGGTAGCCCTTGAACGTAGGCTTGGCCCCCTGCGAGCGGATGAAGCTCTCGGCGACGCGGTCAAGCTCCTTGGTGGTGACGCCGGCGCGGATCGTGCTCTCGATCAGATCCAGCGTCGCCGCGAGGATCAGCCCGGAGCGCGCCATCTTCTCGATCTCCTCTGCTGACTTCTTGATGATCACCCCGGGAGCTTAGCCTGCGGCCCGATATGGAGCGCCGGGCCGATCCCGTCAACTGCTAGAGGCTCTCCTCCAAGCGCAGCGTGGCGACGGTGGCGCGAATGTGGGCGTGAACCTCATCGGGGCCGCGCGTGCCGTCGAAGCGGCGCAGCAGGCCAGACTCGTCGTAATAGCCGATCAGCGGCTCGGTCTGGGAGTGGTAGACCTCCAGGCGCGTGCGGATCGTCTCCTCCCTGTCGTCGTCGCGCTGGAGCAGGCGCGAGCCGTCCTGATCGCAGACGCCCTCGTGCTTGGGCGGGTCGAAGTCGACATGGTAGATATGGCTCGGGTTCTTCACGCACACGCGCCTGCCCGCCAAGCGCCGCACGATCTCATCGTCGGGCACCTCGATCAGGAGCGCTGCGGTGAGATGGCGCTCGAGGCTCGAAAGCGCCTCGGCGAGCGCGTCGGCCTGATGCTCGTTGCGCGGGAAGCCGTCGAGCAGGAAGCCGTCGCGAGCGTCTCCGTCAGCCACTCGGTCGGTGATCATGCCGACGATCACCTCATCGGGCACGAGCTTGCCGGCGTCCATGAAGCGCTTGGCCTCCGTGCCCAGCGCGGTGCCCTCGCTCACCTGGGCTCGCAGGATGTCGCCGGTGGAGATGTGCGGCAGCTGGAAGTCCTCGCGCAGACGATCGGCCTGCGTGCCCTTGCCGGCGCCGGGCGGGCCGAACAGGATCAGGTTGAGCTCGGACAAGACCGAGGCAGCCTACCCGCTCAGCTTGAGATTGTGCGAGCGGTGGGCGCATTTCTCCAGCTTCAGAGCAATGCGCCGCCGCGCGCAGGCGCTACTTCAGGAAGCCCTCGTAACTTCGCATCATCAGCTGCGCCTCGAGTTGCTTCATCGTTTCGAGCGCCACGCCGATCACGATCAGCACCGAGGTGCCACCGAAGAAGAAGTTCTGATGGGTGCGCGCGATCAGGATCGTCGGCAGCGCAGCGACCGCCGCGAGGAACAGCGCGCCCGGGAACGTCAGGCGCGCGAGGATGCGGTCGAGGAATTCGGCCGTCGGGCGCCCGGGACGCACGCCGGGGATGAAGCCGCCGTACTTCTTGAGGTTGTCCGCCTGGTCGACCGGGTTGAACGTGACGGCGGTGTAGAAGTAGGTGAAGAGGATGATGAACACCGACTCGCCGACGATGTAGTGCCAGCCGTTGGGCGTGAAGAAGTCTGAGATCTGCTGGCCCCAGTGGGTTTTCACGAGCTGCCCGACGGTGGGCGGGAAGGCCATGATCGAGGCGGCGAAGATCACGGGGATCACCCCTGCCATGTTCACGCGCAGCGGCAGGTAGGTCTGACCGCCCTCGGTCATGCGCCGCCCGATCACGCGCTTGGCGTACTGCACGGGGATGCGCCGCTGGCCTTCCTGCACGAACACGATCCCCGCCACGACGGCGAGCACGAGGAAGGGCATCATCACCTTGAAGACCTGGTCCTGCGTGGTCCACCAGGCCTGGATGCCGTTCGGCAGGCGCGCGACGATCGAGGAGAAGATCAGCAGCGAGATGCCGTTGCCGATGCCGCGCTGGGTGATCAGCTCGCCGACCCACATCAACAGCACACAGCCCGTCGTGAGGCACACGACGATCAGGAAGATGTGCGGCGCGTCGAAGTGCGTGACGACCGATTCGCCCGCTTTGGCCTGCAGCGTGTGGAACAGGAAGACGTAGCCGATCGACTGCGCGAAGGCCAGCCCGACGGTCAGGTAGCGCGTGTACTGGGTGATGCGCGCCTGACCGACCTCGCCTTCCTTGGCGAGCTTCTCGAGCGAGGGCACCGCCACCTGCAGCAGCTGCAGGATGATCGAGGAGGTGATGTAGGGCATGATGCCCAGCGCGAATATCGCGATCCGCGAGAGCCCGCCGCCGGAGAACAGGTTCAGCAGCCCGAGGATGTTGGAGCCGCCGAACTGCTTCTGGATGTTATTGACCGCCGTCAGGTTCACGCCCGGCACCGGGATGTGCGAGCCGAGGCGGTAGATCAGCAGAAGCCCCGCCGTGATGGCGATCTTCTTGCGGATGTCCGCAACCTGGAAGGCGTTGAGAATTGTCGAGAGCATGAGGTTCAGCGCGCGAGCCGCGGGCAGAGTACCCGGGCGCGCTCGCAGCGGCCGATTCTAGTGGATGCGCTCGCGCGCGAGGCCGCTTGCACGGCCACCCGCTGGGCTAGGCCTCGACGATGGTGCAGGTGCCGCCGGCCGCCTCGATGCGCTCGCGCGCGCCGGCACTGAAGCCGTGGGCGTGAACGGTGAGCGCCTTGGAGAGCTCGCCCTTGGCCAGCACCTTGACCGGGATGTCCTTGCGCGTGGCAAGGCCATTGGCCTTCATCAGCTCGATCGTGACCTCGGTGCCGGCCTCGAAGCGGCTCTCCAGCGCGTCGATGTTGACCGGCTGGGTGTGCGTGCGGAACATCTCGAAGGGCATCGACTTCTTCATGTGCGGGCCGCGCAGCTTTCGCATGCGCATGTGGATCGGCATCTGCCCGCCTTCGAAGGCGGCGCGGCGCTTTGAGCCCGCGCGTGAGCCCGCGCCCTTCTGCCCGCGGCCGGAGGTCTTGCCGGTGCCCGAGCCTTCGCCGCGACCGATGCGCTTGCGCGGACGGCGGCTGCCCTTGGCCGGCGAAAGCGAGTGCAGTCCGATCTGCTCCTCGTTCTCTTTGCGCGCGGGGCTCACTTGCTCTCCTGAACCTCGACCAGGTGGCGGACGGCGTGCAGCATGCCGCGCGCCTGCGCTGAGTCCTTGACGGCCACGGTGTGCCCGATCCGGCGCAGTCCCAGCGAGCGCAGCGTGTCGAGCTGTTTGACGTTCGCGCCGTTCTTGGAGCGGCGCTGGGTGACGCTCAGATCGGCCATCAGGAGGGGGCCCCCTCGGCTGCGACCACGGGCTCCTCGGCGCTCGGCGCTGTCTCCGTCTCGCCCTCGCCGGCGTGGATCGTGCCGTTCGCGGCTTCCTCGCCGGCGCTGAGACCGAGCACCTTGTTGATGCTCAGGCCGCGCAGCGTGGCGATCTCAGCGGGCGTGCTCAGGCCCCGCAGGCCGGCGACGGTGGCCTTGACGAGGTTGATCGGGTTCTGCGTGCCGAGGCTCTTGGAGAGGATGTCGTGGATGCCGGCGAGCTCGAGCACCGCGCGCACGCCACCGCCGGCGATCACGCCGGTACCGGGGGCGGCGGGCTTCAAGAAGACGCGCCCGGCGCCGAACACGCCGGTCGTCTGGTGGGTGATCGTCGAGCCGTGCTTGGGCACGCGGAAGAGGTCCTTCTTGGCGCGCTCGACACCCTTCTGGATCGCGAGCGGAACCTCGTTGGCCTTGCCGTAGCCAACTCCCACCACGTCGCGTTCGTCACCGACCACGACGAGCGCGGTGAACGAGAAGCGCCGCCCGCCCTTGACGACCTTGGCGACGCGGTTGATCTCGACGACGCGCTCCTGGAGATCCAGGCCAGCTTGGTTGACTGAGCGATCTATGGAAATTGACATAAGGAGGGAGAGGGTAGCGGTAGGTGGAAGGGCGGGCTGAGCGGAAGCGCTCTAGACGGTGATGTCGGCCTCGCGGATCGCCTCGGCGAAGGCGCGAACGTGGCCGTGGTAGCGATAGCCACCCCGGTCGAAGACGGCCTCGGTGACGCCCGCGGCCTTGGCGCGCTCGGCGAGCAGCCGCCCGGCGCGCGTGGCGCGCTCGGCTTTGCCGGCCTTCTGCAGATCAGCCTCGAACCACTGCACCGCGGCGAGCGTGTGCCCGTTGACGTCGTCGATCAGCTGCGCGGAGAGGCCGCGGTTCGAGCGGAACACCGAGATCCGCGGACGCGTCGCCGTGCCCGAGATCTTCGCGCGCACGCGGCGGCGGCGCTTGAGACGACGGTTCTCCTTGGTGATGACGCTCATGCGCGCTTCCCGACCTTGCGCTGGACGTACTCGCCCTCGTAGCGGATGCCCTTGCCCTTGTAGGGCTCCGGCGGGCGCTGCTTGCGGATGATCGCGGCCGTCTCGCCGACGAGCTGCTTGGAGATGCCTTTGACGACGACGCGCGTCGGCTGGGGCACCTCGAATTCGATGCCGTCGGGCGCGGGGATCGGCACCGGGTGGGAGTACCCCACGGCGAGCTCGAGGTTCTTGCCCTTCAGCTGCGCGCGGTAGCCGACGCCCTGGATCTCAAGGCGCTTCTCATAGCCGGCGGTGACGCCCTGCACCATGTTCGCCACGAGCGAGCGCGTGAGTCCGTGCAGTGCGCGGTGTTCGCCGCGGTCGGTCGGACGCGTCACGATCAGCTGATCGCCGTCGTGGGTGACCTCGATGTCGCGGTGCACGCGCTCGGAGAGTTCGCCTTTGGGTCCGTTCACGCGGACCTCCTCGGGCTCGATCGAGACGGTCACGCCGGAGGGCACGGGGATGGGCTGTCGGCCGATGCGGGACATGCTCAGCTCACCAGACCTGGGCGAGGACCTCGCCGCCGACGCCGGCGGCGCGGGCGTCGTGGCCGGTCATCACGCCACGCGAGGTCGAGATGATCGAGGTGCCCATGCCGCCGAGCACCTTCGGGATGTGCTTTGCGTCGACGTAGGTGCGCCGGCCGGGCCGCGAGACCCGCTTGAGGCCCGAGATCGCCGAGCGGCGGTCCTCGGTGTACTTCAGGCGGATCTGAATCAGCTGCCCGGGACCGCCCTCGGGAGGGCTAACGACCGACCAGGATTCGATGTAGCCCTGCTCGTCGAGAATGCGCGCCAGCTCGCCCTTCAGCTTGGAGGCGGGGAGCTCGACGGTCTCGTGCGCAGCGTGGATCGCATTGCGCACACGCGTCAGGAAGTCGGCTATCGGATCGGTCATTGACATGGCTGTGGCTCTCTTCTTCAGACCTCTACCAGGAGGACTTGGTCATCCCGGGGATCTGACCGTTGTGGGCGAGCTCGCGAAGGCAGATGCGGCACACCCCGAACTTCTTGTACACCGCGCGCGGCCTGCCGCAACGGGTGCAGCGAGTATAGGCACGTGTTTTGAACTTGGGAGTGCGCGCCTGCTTGACGCGCTGTGAAGTCTTGGCCATCAGTCGCTGCCCTCCTGGTCGGTGCTCTGCGCCTCGGAGTCCTCGGGCGCCTCGGTTGCCTCTGCGCTCGGCGCATCCGCCGTCTTCTCCTCAGAGGTCTCGGCCTGTGCCTCCGCAGCCGGGTCACTCGCGCTCTCCGCCTCGGGCTCTGCGGTCTCCGTGGCGGCCTCTGGCTCTGCGGTCTCCGTGGCGGCCTCTGGCTCTGCGGTCTCCGTGGCGGCCTCTGGCTCGGCTGGCTCGGCGGCCTCGGGCTTGGCGGCCCGGTCGGCCTGTGGCTCCTCGGCTTCGCGCTCAGCTACCGGCTCGGACTTCTTCTTCGCTTTGCCTTTGGTGGGCGCCGGCGGATTGGCCGCAGCCTCTGCGGCCGCCGCGGCGCTCGCGGCCTCGGCCTCTTCGTGTGCGCGCTCGGCCGCGGCGTCGGCCTCGGGGTCATAGCCCTTGGGACGACGCTCGGCGGAGAACGGCAGCCCAAACGCCTGCAGCAGCGCATAGGCCTCCATGTCGGAGGCGGCAGACGTCGTGATCGTGATGTCCAGGCCGCGGACCATGTCGATCGCGTCGTAGTCGATCTCCGGGAAGATGATCTGCTCCTTGACACCCATCGAGTAGTTGCCGCGCCCGTCGAAGGAGCGCGCACTGAGCCCGCGGAAGTCGCGGATACGCGGGATCGCGATCGAGACGAGCCGGTCGAGGAACTCGTAGGCGCGCTCGGCACGCAGCGTGACCGCGACGCCGACGGGCATGCCCTCACGGAGTTTGAACGCCGCGATCGACTTGCGGGCGCGCCGCACGCTCGGCTGCTGCCCGGCGATCGCTGCCAGCTGCTCGGTGGCGGCCTTGAGCATTTTCGAGTCCTGCTTGGCGAGCCCGACGCCCATGTTGAGCGTGACCTTCTCGAGCTTCGGCGCCTGCATCACCGAGGTGTAGCCAAAGCGCTCCACGAGCGCGGGACGGATCTCCTCGTGGTAGCGGATCTTCAGACGGGCGGGCGGGGTGTCGGTCATCGTGGCCATGTTCAGTCGATCCTCGCGCCGGTGCTCTTGGCGACGCGGTAGCGCTTGCCGCCGTCGCGCTCGATGCGCACGCGTGTGCGGTTGCCTTTGGCGTCGAGCAGCATCACGTTCGAGACGTGGATGCCGTTCTCGCGCTCGATCACGCCGCCCATCTGAGCCTGGCTCTGGGCGCCGGCGACCTGGGAGGGGCGGGTGTGGCGCTTGACCATGTTCAGGCCCTCGACGACGACGCGCTCGCGCTTGGGGTCGACGCGCAGGACGCGCCCGCTCTTGCCGCGGTCCTTGCCGGAGACCACCTCGACGTGGTCGCCGGAGCGGATCTTGAGGTTGCGTTTGGGAGCTGCGGCCTTCGCGGCCTTGCGTGCGGCCATCACAGAACCTCGGGCGCCAGCGAGACGATCTTCATGAAGTTGCGCTCGCGCAGTTCGCGGGCCACCGGGCCGAACACGCGCGTGCCACGCGGGTTGTTCTGGTCGTCGATGATCACGGCCGCGTTCTCGTCGAAGGCGATGTAGGTGCCGTCATCGCGCCCGATCGGCTTCTTCGTGCGCACCACCACGGCGGTCACGACCTCACCCTTTTTGACCGTGCCCTGGGGGTTGGCCTGCTTGACGGTCGCTGTGATCACGTCGCCCACGAAGGCGTAGCGGCGCTGCGAGCCGCCCTTGACGCGGATGCAGAGGATTTCGCGGGCGCCCGAGTTGTCGGCCACGCGCAGGCGTGTCTCGTTCTGGATCATCGCGCGCGCTCCAGCACGTCGACGAGCGCCCAGCGCTTGGTGCGCGACAGCGGACGGCTCTCGATCACGCGCACGACGTCGCCCTCGTTGGCGTCGTTGTTCTCATCGTGAGCGTGCACCGTGCTCGAGCTGCGCACGATCTTCTCGTAGCGGCGGTGGCGGCGGGCGATGTCGATGCGAACGGTGATCGTCTTGGCGGCCTTGTCGGAGACGACGATGCCCTGGCGGACGCGACGGCGGCCCTCGACGGGGGCGTGCACGGGGGTCAGTGGCTCGGGCGCAGGCGCGTTGGCGCGGCGCTCGGC
>JACDGG010000154.1 GCA_013815355.1 Solirubrobacterales bacterium | reverse complement strand
CCCACGATCGCGACCGCGGGCGCGGCGAGTGCCGCGGCGATGCTCGCGCTGCTGCTCTCGCCCGTGCCGATGGTGCGCGGCTTCGGTGTGCTGCTCGTTTTCGGGGTGCTCGTCGCGCTGCTGTGCGCGCTGATCGTCGGCGCGGCCGCGCTCGCACTCGTTCGCGGCTTGGAGCCGAGCACGGACGCAGCGCCTCCCTCGCGCATGCCGAGCCCCCTGACGGCTGCCTGGCGCGGCGCGCGCGAGCTGCTCAGCGACAACGCGCTCACACGCGCGGTGAGCAACGTCGCGCTGGTCGGGGCCGTGCACCGGCCACGTCGCGTGCTGCTGTGTGGCCTCGCTCTGGCGGCCCTCGGCTGGGGCCTTGACACCCAGACGCACGTCGAGACCGACATCACCAAGCTCGTGCCCCAGAGCCTCAGCTCGCTGCAGGCGCTGAACACGCTCGAGCGCACGACCGGGGTCGGCGGCGAAATCGATCTGATCGTGTCTGGGAAGGACCTCGCACGGCCGGCCACGATCGAATGGATGAGCGCCTATCAAGCCGCCGTGCTGCGCCGCGTCGGCTACAGCACGAGCCGCGGCTGCGGAAAGGCGCGTCTGTGTCCGGCGTTCTCGCTGCCCGACCTGTTCCAGGGACAGGCCGCACAGGGCACACGAGCGAAGCTCTCGCAGGCGCGCGTCAGCGCTCTGCTGGGTGTGATCCCGCCGTACTTCTCCCAGGATGTGATCACGCCGGACCGGCGCGCTGCGACGCTTGCCTTCGGCATCCGTCAGATGAGCCTCTCCGAGCAGCAGCGGCTGATCGATCAGATGAGCGCTTCGTTGCATCCGCCGCCGGGCGTTCACGCGGTGCTCGTCGGCCTACCCGTGCTCGCCGCGCGCTCCGGCTCGCAGGTGGCCGATCCCTGGCGGCGCCTGGAGACGCTGCTGGCCGGTCTCGCAGCCGTCGCGCTCGTGCTGCTCGCAGCCTTCCGCGGCGATCTGCGCCGGGCGCTCGTGCCGCTGACGCCGATCGTGCTCGCCACGGGCTGGTCGGCGCTGATCCTGTTCGCCGTGCGCGTACCGTTGAACCCGATGTCGGTCACGCTCGGCGCGCTCGTGATCGCGATCTCGACCGAGTTCAGCGTGCTGCTCTCCGAGCGCCATCGCCAGGAGATGCTCGCCGGACACGGCACGATCGAGGCGCTGCGCCGCAGCTACCGGCGCACCGGCGCCGCCGTCGCGGCCTCGGGGGTGACCGCGATCGCCGGCTTCGGCGTGCTCGCCCTCTCGGACATCCGCATGCTGCGCGACTTCGGCCTCGTGACGCTGATCGATTTGAGCGTCTCGCTCGTGGGCGTGCTGATCGCGCTGCCGGCGGCGCTCGTGATCGCCGCCGGCGCTGTCGAGGGCGACGGGCACGAGCGATTGCTGCGCACGCACGCGCTCGGGCGCGCAGCCTTTGCACGCCGCTTGCTTCGCGGCCGCAGCGGGGATGCGAGAGGACGCGGCGACGCAAGCCATGAGCCCGCCTGAGCGCTACGAGCAGGGTCCCGAGGGGCCGGCGGCGGCCGGGATGGGAGCGGCGCAGGACTCAGAGCCGCCCGCGCCGCCGCGCTACGGACGCTATGTCGGCCTGCTCGCGGTGGCGATCATCGTGCTGATCACGATCAACACGATTGTCACGAAGCCGAACGGTGGCAGCGGCTTCGCGCCGGGTGAGCAGATCGCCCCCTTCGCCGTGCCGCTCGCGCTGAGCGCGCTGCGCGGGGATGCGAACGTCGCCACGCGCTCTGGGGAGGGCTCGGCCGGGCACATCCCCGCGTGCCAGGTGCGCAAACCGACGGCGCTGAACGTGTGCGAGCTCTACGAACACTCGCCGCTGGTGCTCGCGCTGTTCGTCAACGGCGGCGCCTGTCCCGCCGTCCTCGGCGACCTGCAGACGCTGGCGCGGTCGTTCCCATCGGTGCGTTTCGCGGCTGTCGCGATCAAGGGCGATCGCGCGAAGCTGCGCCGCCTGGTGCGCGCCCGCGGTTTCTCGTTTCCCGTCGGCATCGACGAAGACGGCGCGCTCGTGGTGCTCTACAAAGACGCCTCCTGTCCCCAGGTCAGCTTCGTGCTGCCCGGCGGGGCGATGCAGAGCAGGGCGCTGCTGCGGCGTGCGGCGCCGGCGAGCCTGCGCGCGCGCGTCGAGCAGCTGATCGCCGCCGCTCGCGCGCGGGGCTGGTCGCCCACAGCGCGATGAGCGCCCCCGCGGGGCCCGATCTCGGCTGGCGTGCACCCGAGGTCCAGGACGAGTTGCCGGGGCTGCGGTTGCTCCTCAGCGAGGTCGAGGTCGGACGCCTGACACCGCTCAACGGGGCCTCGCCTGCGGATGTGGAAGCCCGCCTGCGCGAACTCTCGAGCAAGATCAGGGGGGCACGCGCCGTGGGCATCCGCCGCGAGGCGGTCCCTGGCGCCTACCGCGTCTTCTTCCGCCACATCGGCCTGGACCCCGACGTGGTGCGCACGCCGATCGAGGCGGCCGTGCTCGAGCGCATGGTGCGCGGAGCGTTCCTCACGGGTGGCCTGCTCGAAGACGTGCTGCTGATCTCTTTGCTCGACACGGGGGTGGCCGTGTGGGCGCTGGACCACGCCACCCTCGAGGGGCCGCTGGGGATCCGCACGAGTCACGAGGGCGAGCCGCTGGGACGCTCGCCGGGAGCGCGCCCGCTGCCGGCGGGGCGACTCATCGTCGCGGACTCCGCCTGCGCGCTGGCCGTGCTCTTTGGTGAGCTCGCGCCGGGGCATCGCGCCGCTGTCGCGACTTCTCGCCTGACGCTGTTCGCCGTGCAGGTGGCGGGCGTGCCCACGATCTACGTGGAAGAGGCGCTGTGGTCGTGCCGGACCGCGCTCGAGCATCCTTGAGTGCTCCTTGAGGGCAACGGGAGGCGTGCTGCGCTGGTAGAATCCGACGTTCCGGTCTGCCGGGAGGAGGCGGATGTGCCGCAGTTCGAGCAGCTAGCCGATCGCGTCGCCCACGAGCATCTGCTCGATCGCGATCCTGCCGCCGAGCGCAATGCCCGCCACTCGCTGAAGGCGCAGATCGCCAAGCTCGAGCGCGATCTCTCGGAAATCGTCGTGGGACGCTTTCCGTTCATCGACGCGCCGCGTGCGCTCACTGCCGGCGGGGCCGGCGGCGAACCCCGTCTCCCGGATCTCGCCGAGCTCGAGCGCTCGCGCGACCGGCTCGCGGGGATGCTCCAAGACCTGCGGGGTGTGGCCTCTGCGCGCAACGCGCGTGAGAACGCGGCACGCGAGCAGCTGGAACGGATGAAGCTCGAACCCGGCCGCTATCGCTTCGTGCGGCTGCCCGTCAGCGAGCTCGGCCAGGGCGGATGCGGGGTCTGGGAGGTCAGACCCCGCCTCGGACTGATCGGCATGCTCGCCGGCTGGTGGCAGCTCAAGCTCTCGTCAGGCTGTCCGTTACCCAGGGGGTCGCGCTCCACGCGCGACCCCGATCGACACCGGCGCAGCCGAGCAGCGCCGCCAGCGTGCGGCGCTGACGCTCGGTCATCGAGCCGATCGTCTTCTTCTCGGACATCGGTATCTGGGAGAGGAATTTGCGGCAGCGCGTCTGGCCCCAGCGGCGCTGGCTCATCAGCAGGTCGGCGACAGCCATGCTCTCGGCTTCCCACGGGCACTCGAGGATCACCTCGGCCACCTCGAGCTCGCCGACCGCCACCCGCCGCTTGAGCTCGGCACGGGCGAGGCGAACCTTGTTGGCGCGTTCCAATGCGCGCATGTACTGGGGAGGGGCAGGGGCAACCGTCGCTGTCGCGTTCATTTTGCGCAATCTCCCCGTTGCCGCCGCGGCGAGCTCGCGCGAGGCGTCAACTTACTTGCTCGATTTTTTACAGAACGCGCTCCATCTGGCCGTACGGTGTCAGCCCGTGAAACTCACGGGCGACGTTCCCGGCAATCACATCCCTCCAGCGGCTACTAGGGGCGGACACCGAACAGTCATGCAGAGCGCACTTGGGAAGCTATGACAGGACGGGGTCCCCGGTCAACCGCGCGCCGGTTCGTTCGTACGCTAGAAGCGGCCTTTTTCGTTCGCGCCGGTACTTGTGAAGAAATGGACAAGGGCCGCGGCCCAGCGGCGGCTGCGCTCAGCTGGGCTCGGGGCCGGGCAGCGGCCCGTGCTCGGCCTCAAAGGAGCTCTTGACCTGGGCGAACACCTCGAGCGCCCGCTCCAGGGTCGCGGCGTCGTGGGTGGCCATCACGCTCGTGCGCAGCATCGCGCCGCCGGGCGGCACCGCGGGGTGCAGCGCCGTGTTGACGAACACGCCTGCGTCATAGAGCGCGCGCCAGAGCAGCGCAGCCTTCCAGTCATCGCCGACCAGCACGGGCACGATCGGCGTGATGATGCTCGTGCGTCCGGCTGCATCCGAGCGCAGGCCCGGGGCCGCGCTCTGCACCTCGGCGGAGTCTCCCAGCCACTGCGGCGCGACGACCGCAAAGCCGCGCTCGTGCAGCCCGTTGCGCAGGCGCTCGGCGTTCTCCAGCACCCGCGCGAGCAGCGGCGGCCCATCCTCGGAGCGCAGCACCCGCAGCGCGCTGAGCGCCGCGCCGACCGCCGCCGGGACGGCGGAGGCGGTGAACAGGAAGGCGCGCGAGCTGATCCGCAGGTAGTCGATCACCTCGTGCGAGCCGGCAACGAAGCCGCCGCAGGAGGCGAGCGACTTGGAGAATGTGCCGACCCGCAGATCCACGCGGTCGGCCACGCCCAGCAGTTCCGCGGTGCCCGCGCCGCGCGCCCCGAGCACGCCGGCGCCGTGCGCCTCGTCGACCATCAGGCGCGCGCCGTAGCGCTCGCAGCACCCGCAGATCTCGCGCAACGGCGCGATGTCGCCCTCCATCGAGAACACGCCGTCGACGACGACGAGCACGCCGCCGCCGTCGCTCTGCGCGCGCTGCAGCATCTTCTCCAGCTTGTCCAAGCGGTTGTGGCGGAAGGGGCGCAGCTTGGCGCGAGAGAGCAGGCAGCCGTCGAGGATCGAGGCGTGATCGCCGGAGTCCACGATGACCGTATCCGCGGGCCCGAGCAGCGTGCCGAGCACGCCCAGGTTGGCCTGGTGGCCGGTGCTGAACACGAGCGCGTCCTCGGTGTCCATCCACTCGGCGATCTCGCGCTCGAGCTCGAGGTGCAGCGGGATCGTGCCGTTCAGGAGGCGCGAGCCGGTCAGGCCCGTGCCGTAGCGATGCAAGGCGTCCTCGGCGCCCTTCATCACGCGCTCGTCGCCGGTCAGCCCGAGGTAGTTGTTGGAGCCGAGCATGATCCGCTCGGCGCCCTCCATCTCCACGACCGGCATCGCCGGTGAGGTGAGCACGTGGAAGTAGGGCAGCACGTCGGCCTCGCGCGCCGCTGCCAGCACCGCCGAGCGGTCGTGGTCGCGAACCTTGGCAAAGACGTCGATGGAGGTGTGCATGTAGGGTGCCTCGCCAGTGGGTGTCGAAGTCAGAGCGGTCTCGGGCGCGAGCGATCTGAAGGCATTTATAAACCTGCCTTTCAGGCTGCATGCTAACCACCCGCAGTGGGTTCCACCGCTGAAACTCGAGCGGCGCATCTTCCTCAACCGCCGCCTGAACGCCTTCTTCAGCCACGGCGAAGCCGAGTACTTCCTCGCGCGCCGCGATGGGCGTGTGGTGGGCCGCATCACAGCCCACGTCAACCACGCTTTCAACGACTACCAGAAGAAGAACTGGGGCTGGTTCGGGTTCCTCGAGTTCGAGGACGACGCCGAGGTGCTCGAGGCGCTGCTCGCGGCCGCCGCCGCATGGCTCGGCGAGCGCGGCAAGGAGCGCATGGTCGGCCCCGCGTGCTTTGCGATGAACGACGAGAGCGGCATCCTGATCGAGGGCTTCGAGCTGCGCCCGATGATCGTTCAGCCCTGGAACCCGCCCTACTACCAGGAGCGCATCGAGGCGGCGCAGATGACCAAGGCGATGGACCTGCTGATGTGGAACCTCGAGGTCTCAGATCGCGCCAAGGTGCTACCGGTGATCTTCGAGCTCGCCGAGAAGGTTCGCTCCGAGCACGGCATTCGCGTACGCCCGATGCGGCGCTGGCAGCTGCGCAAAGACCTGGACGCCTTCGCTGAGGTCTACAACTCGGCGTGGTCTGAGAACTGGGACTTCGTGCCCTTCTCCAAGAAGGACCTCGACGCCTATGCCCAAGAGCTGCAGCTGGCGTTCGACAAGCACTGGTTCATGATCGCCGAGCGCGAAGACACGGGCGAGGTCGTGGGCATGGCGATCACGGTGCCGGACCTCAACCAGGTGCTCGCGCAGATGCACGGCAAACTGCTGCCGCTGGGCTGGTGGAAGTTCCTCACAAAGGGCAAGCGCACCGATCGCGTGCGCGTCGGCTTCCTCGGCGTCAAGCCCGCCTACCAGCACACAGGCGTCGCGGCGAAGCTGTACGTCGAGCACTTCAACGCCGCCGCCGTGCGCCCTCAGACCGGCGGCGAGATGGGCTGGATCCTCGAGACGAACACCGCCATGAACCGCGGTATGGAAGCGATGGGCGGGCGCGTGGTCAAGCGCTACCGCGTCTACGAGCGCCTGCTGTAGGAGCGGTCTGCGACGCCCTCTACACTTCCCCGGGTGAGCGAGGCATCACAGCCCGAAGCCGAGCCCGCCGCAGATGGGCAGGTCCTCGACGCGGTACCGGTGCCGGTCGGGCCGCCGCGAATCGTGGCGCGCCGCCAAGCTCAGGGCGCCGGTGCGCTTGAGCGCTCTGCCGCGAGCGTGATCCCGGCCGTCCAGGCTGCGGCCGTCGCCGCCGGGGGCTTCGTCGCGGGCGCGGCCGTCGTC
>JACDGG010000153.1 GCA_013815355.1 Solirubrobacterales bacterium | reverse complement strand
GTGCACGCTCTCCGGGCGCGGCGTGGCGCTGCCGAGCAACAGCAGCGCGCCGCTTCGCGCCGCGCGCTCGGCGGCCACGTCGCGCGCGTCATAGCGCGGGTCCCCTTCGTGCTTGTAGGAGGCGTCGTGCTCCTCATCGACGACGATCAGGCCCAGATTCTCGATCGGCGCGAACACCGCCGAGCGCGGCCCCACGCAGACGCGCGCCTCCCCGTCGCGCAGCCGGCGCCACTCCGCATAGCGCGCGGCCGGGCGCAGCTGGGAGTGAAGCACCGCCACGGTCTCGCCGAAGCGTTCGATGAAGCGCCCCACGATCTGCGGTGTCAGCGCGATCTCGGGCACCAGCACGATCGCGCCGCGGCCCTGTGAGAGGGCGGCCTCGGCGGCGCGCAGATAGACCTCTGTCTTACCCGAGCCCGTGACGCCGTGCAGCAGGCGCTGCTCGCCGCGGCGTGCCTCGAGCGCCGCCACGATCGGCGCGAGCACGGCCTGCTGTTCATCGGTCAGCGCCGGGCGCTGTGCGCCGCGCGCCCCGACCGCCAGATGCTCGGGCCGGGCCACCGCGCGGCGCTTTCGCCCGCTCAGACGCCGTGCCGCGCCTGGCGCCAGCACGAGGCCGAGCGCGCGGGAGATCGTCGAGCAGTACTCCGCCGCGATCCATTCGGCCAGCGCCACCAGCTCGGCGGGCACGCCCGGCTCTAGGGCGCGCACAGGCTCGAGCAGCTTCTCCTCGGGCACGTCGCTGTGCTCGGCCAGGGCAACAACCACGCCGAGCACCTGACGCCTGCCGAACGGCACGAGGAGCGTCGAGCCGACTCCCACCGTGCCGCGGAGCTCCTCTCCCAGCCGGTAGTCGAACGGCCCCTTGAGGGCGCGCGCGCTCGTCATCGGCTCGATCTTGGCGACCGTGAGCGAGCCCCTCGACGCCAGGGACTCGCCTGCGATCAGAGCAGTGCTTGACACCGCTCTGAGGCTAGAGGCCGCCGCGGTCAGAGGCCGGCGGCGGCGCGCAGCGCCGAGGCCTTATCGGTGCGCTCCCACGTGAAGTCGTGGTCGTCGCGGCCGAAGTGCCCGTAGGCGGCGGTCTTCTGGTAGATCGGGCGGTGGAGTTTGAGCTCCTCGCGGAAGGCTCCGGGACGCAGGTCGAAGACCTCATCGACGGCGCGCGCGATCTGCCCGCGCGTGCGCCCCTCGAGCTCGGTGGCGAACGTCTCGACCATCACCGAGACCGGGTGTGCCACGCCGATCGCGTAGGCGACCTGAACTTCGGCGCGCTCGGCTAGGCCGGCGGCGACGATGTTCTTTGCCACCCAGCGTGCCGCGTAGGCCGCCGAGCGGTCCACCTTGGAGGGGTCCTTGCCGGAGAACGCACCGCCCCCGTGGCGCGCCATGCCGCCGTAGGTGTCGACGATGATCTTGCGCCCGGTCAGGCCGCAGTCACCCATCGGCCCCCCGATCACGAAGCGCCCGGTCGGGTTCACGAGGAAGTTGCGCACGAGCTTCTTCTCGTCGTAGAGCTCGCTCGGCAGCACCGGGCGCAGCACGTGCTCGAGCAGGTCGGGCTTGATCAGCGAATCGGTGTCGATCCCGTCGGCGTGCTGGGTGGAGATCAGGATCTTTTCGATCTCGACGGGCTTTCCGTCCTGGTAGCGCACGGTCACCTGCGTCTTGCCGTCGGGGCGCAGATAGGGCAGCACTTCGCCCTTGCGCACCTCCGAGAGACGCTTGGCGAGCTTGTGCGCGAGTGAGATCGGCAGCGGCATCAGCTCCTCGGTCTCATTCGATGCGTAGCCGAACATCATTCCCTGGTCGCCCGCACCGGCGACGTCCAGCTCGTCCTCATCAGAGGGGTCGTGGCGCGTCTCATAGGCCGCGTCGACGCCCTGGGCGATGTCCGGTGACTGTTTGTCGATCGCGTTGATGACCGCGCAGGTGTCGCAGTCGAAGCCGTAGGCGGCGTTGTCGTAGCCGATGCGGCGCACGGTCTCGCGGGCGACCTCCTGGATGTCGACGTAGGTGTCGGTGGAGATCTCTCCCGAGACGACGATCAGGCCGGTGTTCACGAGCGTCTCGCAGGCCACACGGCCATACGGGTCGTCGCTCAGCACGGCGTCGAGGACGCCGTCTGAGATCTGGTCGGCGATCTTGTCGGGGTGGCCCTCCGTGACCGACTCGGAGGTGAACAGGTACTCGTTGTCGGGAAGCTCAGTCATGGCGTGTGGGGATCAGCTCCATGTTCAGGGGCGGGTGGATAGGCCCGTGCGGGCGAGGCGGCAAAGTCGCAGAGTCTATGCGGCGCGGGCGCGTCCGCGCGCTCCGCGCTGCCCGCGCTCGACGAAGTCGATGATCAGCGGCACACCGTCAAGCCCGTAGCGAGCGCGCAGGCGGTTCTCGATGAAGTAGGCGTAGTCGCGCGTGACGCGCGCGCGGGAGTTGACCTGGATCGCAAAACGCGGCGGGCGCTCGCCGATCTGGGCCATGTAGATCAGTTTCAGGCGGTGACCGCTCGCGCCTCGGCGCGAGCCGACCGGCGGCTGGCGCGCCTGCACGGCCTCCGCCAGGAAGCGGTTGAGCTCGGGTGTCGGGATGCGGCCCGCCATGCGGTCGCCGAGCGCGATCGTCTCCGTCAACAGCCGCGCCACGTGGCGCCCGGTTTTCGCACTGGCAGTCAGCACGCGCGGTCGCAGGCGCAGCTTCTCGGCGACGCGGCCGCGCTCGTGCTCGAGGTCAAGACGCCCGCCCGTGACCGAGAGGCCCTCGGCGTTGTCCTCGGCGCGCTCCTGCATGTCCCACTTGTTGAGCACGATCGCCGTCGCGCAGGATGCCTTCATCGCCAGCTCGGCGATGCGCAGGTCCTGGGCGGTGACGCCGTCGGCGGCGTCACAGACGACAAGCGCCACGTCGGCGCGCTCGGCCGCGCGCTGCGAGCGCAGCGTCGTGTAGTACTCGACGGAGTCCGCCACCTTCGACTGGCGGCGCATGCCCGCGGTATCGACGAGGATCAGCTTGCGCTCGCCGACGAGCAGCGGCATGTCGATCGCATCGCGCGTCGTGCCCGCGACATCGGAGACGATCACGCGCTCTTCGCCGAGAAAGCGATTGACGAGCGAGGACTTGCCGACGTTCGGCCGGCCGATCACCGCGAGGCGGATCGTGTCGTCTTCAGGCTCGCGTTCGCCGGGGGGCAGGAGCTCCACGATGCGGTCGAGCAGATCGCCGGAGCCGAGGCCCTGCGCGGCGGAGACCGCGAGCGGCTCGCCCAGGCCGAGGCGATGGAAGTCAGCCGCGAGCGGCAGCTCGGCGACGCCGTCGCACTTGTTCGCGGCGACGATCACCGGCAGCGGCGAGCGGCGCAGGAGGTCGGCCATCTCCTGATCGCCCGGGCGCACGCCGGCGCGCGCATCGACGACGAGCACCGCCACCTGCGCGTCGGCCAGTCCCGCGCGCGCCTGGTCGCGGATCGAGCCGGCGAGTGGGTCCTCGTCCTCGAAGTCCACGCCGCCCGTATCGATCAGCGTGAAGCTGCGCCCATTCCACTCGCAGTCGAGCTCCTTGCGGTCGCGCGTGATGCCCGGACGCTCGTGCACGACCGCCTCACGCGTGCCCGTGAGGCGGTTGATCAGCGAGGACTTGCCCACGTTCGGATAGCCGACGATCGCAACCTTCATCGGCCCGAGGCCTCGCGTAGGTCGACGAGCTCGACGAGATGGCTCAGGGCAAGGATCTCAGGATCGCCGGTGTAGAGGGGGGCTTCGTGGCGCTGGGCGGTGGCGACGCAGTAGGAATCCGCGTAGGAGATGCCGCCGGCGGCCTTGATGTGGGCGGCGCGGAGGACGAGGTCCCAGTCGGGGTCCTCGACGCTCGTCACGGCGCGCACCTGCTCCACGAGCATGCTCGCCTGCTCGAGTCCGTGGTCTCGCTCGAGCGTGTAGAGGACCTCGCCGAGATTGATCGAGGACATCACCGCCTCGGCGCTGTCGATCGCGGCTTCGACGTCATCGCCGCAGGGGTGATCTTCATACAGGGCCATCACGGCCCAGGCGTCGAGCACGACGGTCACGGCGCCGCACGGCGCGAGCTGCGGTCCTCGCGCTCGCGTTCGGCTCGGCGCTCGGCCTCGAGGCCCGCGGTGAGGCTGGGGGCGCCTGCCAGTGCGCCGCGCAGACGCGCGAGGATCGCCTGGCGCTCGGCCGCGTCCACGACCGCCTTGCGGATGTGCACACCATCCTGTGCCTCGCGCACGAGCAGGCGATCGCCCGGCTTCAGGTCGAGCCGGTCGCGGATCTGCTTGGGAATCACGACCTGACCCTTGGGGCCCATCTTGTAGGTCGTCGCGGAAGAGGCGCCAGGTGCAGTCATACCCTGAGTATAACCAACGCTCTCCTGGTCGAGACGATGACCTAGAGACTCGCGCCTGCCAGCGCGGCGATCCGCTCGACGACCTGCTCGACGTCGAGACCGCTCGTGTCGAGCGTCACCGCGCCGGGGGCGGGGCGCAGCGGGCTGTGCTCGCGGGCGCTGTCGCGCTCGTCGCGCATCGTCTGCTCGGCGAGCACGGTGGCAGCGTCGGCGCCCAGCTCGGCGGCGCGGCGGCGTGCCCGCTCGGCTGCCTCGGCGGTCAGGAATATCTTTAGCTCGGCCTGCGGCGCGACCACGGTGCCGATGTCGCGCCCCTCGGCGACGTAGTCGCCGGCGGCGATCAGCTGGCGCTGGCGGGCGACCATCGCCTCGCGGACCTGCGGATGGACGGAGACGTGGGAGGCGGCGGCGGTGACCTCACGGCCGCGGATCGGGGTGCTGACGTCGCGCGCGCCGAGCATCACATGCCTGCCGTCGAGCTCGATCTCGAGCGCTGCTGCAAGCGGCCCAAGGGCGGCGCCGTCGTCGACGTCGACCCCCGCCTCGAGCGCTGCCAGTGCCACGCAGCGGTACATCGCCCCGGAATCGAGGTAGGTGAAGCCGAGCTCGGCCGCGACGGCGCGGGCGACCGAAGACTTGCCGGCCCCGGCGGGGCCGTCGATCGCGAAAACCATGGAGGCAGCGTATGGATGCGGGAGCTCCGGGCGTCTCTCGGCGGCTCAGCCGCGCGCAACGAGCAGCGAGGCGAGGTCGGACTCGAAGCCGGGATAGCTGACCGCGGCCGCGTCCATGCCGGCGACCTCGACGCCATCGCCGGAGGCGATGCCGGCGACGGCGCCGAGCATCGCGATCCGGTGGTCGCCTTGGGAGGAGATCATGCCGCCGCGCAGGCCGCCGCTGCCGGTGATGACCATCCCGTCCGCGGTCGGCTCGACCGCGCCGCCGAGGGCGTTGAGGGCGGCGACGACGGTCTCGATCCGGTCTGACTCCTTCGCCCGCAGCTCGGCGGCGTCGCGGATCGTCGTCGTCCCCTCGGCGAAGCAGGCGGCAAGCGCCACCAGCGGCAGCTCGTCGATCGCCAGCGGGATCTCGGCGCCGCCGACCTCGACCGCCCGCAGCGGCGCCGGGCGCACCCGCAGGCGAGCGGTCGGCTCCCCCCCGCGCTCGCCCAGCGGCTCGAGCTCGATCTCGGCCCCCATCCGCTCGAGGATGCTCAGCAGCCCGGTTCGGGTCGGGTTGACCCCGACCTCCTCGAGGACGACTTCGCTGCCTGCGACCAGCAGGGCCGCGACGAGGAAGAAGGCGGCCGAGGAGATGTCGGCCGGGACCGCGATCACGCCCGGCTTGAGGCGTTCGGCGGGCTGGATGACGACGGCGTTCCCCTCGCGGCTGACCTCGGCGCCGGCGGCGGCGAGCATGCGCTCGCTGTGGTCGCGGCTCGGGTGCCCCTCGACGACGCGGGTCTCCCCGTCGGCGAGCAGGCCGGCGAAGAGGATGCAGGACTTGACCTGGGCGCTGGCGATCGGCATCTCGTAGGCGATGCCGTGAAGGGGAGCGCCGGCAATCGTCAGCGGCGGCAGGCGATCCTCGCGGGCGCGGAGCTCGGCGCCCATCTCGCGCAGCGGTGCCGCGATCCGGTCGACCGGGCGGCGCCGGATCGAGTCGTCGCCGTCGAGGGTCCACTGGCCGCCGTCCTGCCCGGCGAGCCAGCCTGGCAGCAGACGCAGCAGGGTGCCGGCGTTGCCGACGTCGATCGTTGCCGAGCCGGCTCCGCGCAGGCCGACCCCACCAATCCGCAGGGGGCCGTCGACCGGGTCGTTCGGGCCGCCCCAGGCCTCGTCGGTCCCGGCCGGACCGGGGCCGACCTCGACCCGGGCGCCGAGCGCCCGCACCGCCGCCAGGGTCGTGCGCGTGTCGGCGGCGTCGAGGTAGCCCTCGACGACCGTCTCCCCCTCTCCCATCGCCGCGATCAGCGCCGCGCGGTGGGAGATCGACTTGTCCGAGGGCGGGCGAAGGCTGCCGCGCAGCGGTCCGGCGGGGTCGATGCGCGCCATCTCCGCGCCGCTACTCCCCGGCGCCGAGCACGGTGACGGAGTGGCCGAGGCCGCGGACCAGCTCGGCGGCACGCTCGGCTTCGCCGGCACCGGCGACCCAGAGCGAGACGGCGCCCGAGCTCATGTCGGGAGCCGGGTGCAGCGCCATGTCCTCGATGTTGACGCCGGCCTCGCCGAGCGCCAAGGCCAGCGCCGCCATCGTCCCCGGCCGGTTGGCGACGATGATCCGCAGCTCCAGCAGCGGACCCGCCTCACGCTCGGCATCGAGCAGACGCCGGCGATCCTCGCCGGCTGCGGCCTGCCAGGAGGCGACGCCGTCGCGGTCGCCGCCGCGGATCAGCTCGGCCGCGGCGTCGAGGCGGCGGGCGACGGAGGAGACCGCGTCGGCGACGGCGACGGAGTTGCTGGCGAAGATGTCGGCCCAGAGCGCCGGGTTGGAGCCGGCGACGCGGGT
>JACDGG010000015.1 GCA_013815355.1 Solirubrobacterales bacterium | reverse complement strand
TCATCACCCGCCGCGCCTACGGGTTTCACTCAGCCCAGGCCGCACTCGCCCTCGTCCTACTCACCTGCGGCCCCATAACCCTCACACTCCCACACGAACTTCACCTACACCCATGACAGGAGAACCGTCTATATGGTGGACCGAAGCGAGATCGAATCACGCTCAGCGGGCGTTGCTGAGCACCTCGATCAGCCGCCGAACCCTGTACGCGCGCTCAGACGCCAAAACCCCGGTCCCTTCGCCTAGCCGCGGCCAGGCACGGCAGGTCAAGCCGGGATGAGCGATGTGCTCGTCTACGCCTTCGAAGTCGAAGCGTAGCTCGCCACCAGACGCTGGCGAGCCCTTCACCAAGGTCGTCCACCATCCGCGCAGACCCTCGAGAGTGGTGACCGCTGCGAAAACGTCCCCGCGCGCGGCGCGAAGTGTGATGCTGCTCTCGTAACCCGTCTCGCGATTCACGGCGCCGTTGCCTCAGTCCTCAGCGTGCTGCCCGAATCCAGCAGCACGCAGCAGGGCGGTGTCGTGGATCTGGCGGATGCGGGTAATTTGATCGCCAGCGACGGTGAAATGCTCTGCAACGCGCATCTCACCTAGCCCGTCCACGTCCATGTCGTAGAGCAGCATCGCCTGGTTCCCCTCGGCGAGTTCGGAGCGGAGCCTGACGTTCGTGACGGCGCTACCGAAGCCGATCAGTGCCTCGGCGAAGGACTAGTTATACCAGCTCCCGCTTGTACAAGACAGGACTTGATAGTCTTAGGGGGTGAGCGCCGAAGCCGCATTGGCTGCACTGGCCGAGCCGCGCCGTCGGGCGATCCTTATGCTCGTCCGCGATGAGCCGCACTCGGTCAACGAGATCGCCGCTCAGTTCGACATCAGTCAGCAGGCTGTGTCTCAACACTTGCAAGTGCTCAAGGACGCCGGGCTGGTGGCGGTCCGTCCTCAAGGACAGCGGCGCCTCTACGCGGTGCGTCCCGAGGGACTCGATTCGGTCCGCGAGTTCCTCGCCCAGCTTTGGCCTGAGAGCCTCGAGCGACTCAAGCAGGCGGTAGAGCGTGACGAGGGCGATGGCGGCTGAACCGGTCGCTGCATCAGTGTTCGTGGCTGCTCCGCCCGAGCGCGTGTACAAGTACTTCACGCAACCTGCGGAGATCGTCCGCTGGATGGGTGACTACGCGCTGCTGGACGCCAAACCAAACGGGCTCTTCACCCTTGACGTGCGCGGCGCGCCCGTGCGCGGCCGTTACCTCGAGCTAGAGGCGCCGAGCCGGCTCCTCATCAGTTGGGGCTACGCCGAATCCGAGCGGGTGCCACCCGGTGCCAGCATCGTTGAGGTGCGGCTAGTCGCCGAACGGGGCGGCACACGCGTCGAGGTGGAACACCGCAAGCTCCCACCGGAGGAAACGCAGCCCCACACCCGCGGATGGGACCACTACCTCGCTCGCCTCCAGCACGCGGCTACATCGGGCGACGCCGGCCTCGATCCTGGGATGCCTTCGTAGTAAGCCTCGTGCTAACCGCCCCCGGCCTTCCCCCTGACGAAGCGGCCCCCGGGGCTCCGGGTTCACGGCGCACTTCCCCATCGGACGAGAGGATCTGTGAACTAATCGGGGCGAATGGTGGGGTTTGGCTCTACGGCTCGCTTTGGCCGGGGGCGTGTGCGGTCGCGTGGGCGGGCGGCCCTGCTTCGCCGGCTATGTCGGCTCGCCTGCTCAGGTTTCGTCGTGTATTCAGGGGCTCCGATCCCGCGCTACGCTAACTCTTGTATGCCCCAGGTAAGGCTCTCCCGCTTCGGCGGTGATCCCCCTGGGGCTTCGTCGTTAAACGCCCTCAGCGAGGCGCGGCGGCGGAACCCGCAGGCATCGAAACCATGCTTCTCGGCGGTTACCCTTTGGACATGGCTGCCGCCCGTCAACACGTAAGTGTGGATCTCGACGTGGAGGTCGCCTCGATCCTGCGCTCCCACGCCGAGGAGGCGCATGTGAGCGAGGGCGAGATCATGGACCGAGCGCTCCGCGTATACGACCTGCGCTCGCTCGTCGCACGTATCCGCGCACGGAGCGACCTCGACGAAGAAGCTGCGATGGCGTTGGGGCGCGAGGAGTTGCAAGCGGTTCGCGCTGAGCGCGACGCCCCTTGATGCTGCGCGTCGTCGCCAGAGAGGGAACTCTCACGCCGCGCGGTCGAGGTACTCACGTAGCGCCGAGCGGGCGATCTCGCTGACAGAGCGCTGCTCCTTCTCAGCAAGGACATGGAGCGCCTGAGCCAGCTCGGGATCGACCCTGACCTGCACGCGGGGCGAGGCGCCTGCGTCGCCAAGCGCGGGTCTGCCCATGCGGACGCGCTTCGCGTTCGTGAGGTCGTAGCCGCGCTCGGCCTCTTCGGCGAGGGCGTCGATGACCTTCTTTGTGAGCTTGGTTCCGCTGCGGGTTCTCAAAGTCGCCATTTCTTGGCCTCCTCGTACTGTGACCTGTACTTGTTGCGTAGCTCCATCGCGTGGATCACGATCAGCTCGTCTTTGCGGCCTTCGACGGCGATGACCTCAAGCGGGCGGCCGGTCGCGTCATCTCCGAGGCAGACGAGCCTGCGATCCGGTACCCCCTCGTCGGGGCCCGTGGGCGGGGGCTCCTCGAAAGACAGGCCGCAGTGGGCGATGACATGGCGAATGCTCTCCTTGGAGATGCGGTGCTTGGTTGCCGAACGCGCAAAGCGCACGCTCATCGTTGACACTCTATCAGTTTTGTCAGACATAAGTTCCTTAGAACAGGCTCTCTTGTGAGGACACGGAGTCCGATGATCCCTTCGGCTTGAGACGGTTCTCTCCGGCCTGGGCGGCGTATGCGCCGACGATGCGGTCGAGGGCGCGGTGCTTGTCGCGGTGCCCGTAGAGGCGCCGTACGAGGTTCCCGCCGTCCTGGTGCCCGAGCGCGATCGCCACGTCCTCGGAGGGCATCTCAAGGACGTTGACCATGTACCAGGCCGCGAAATGACGCGTGGCGAGATACAGACTCCCCTTCCAGCCAGAAGCGGCGCGTACGGCCTTCCAGTGGTAAGCCCGGGAGCTGGGCGTCCAGTGCTCACCACGCAGCGAAACGAAACAGAACTCGCCCTCTCGCGCCAACCCCTCCAGCGCAGAGCGGGCGTGTGCGGTCAGCGGTGACTCGCGGCGCTGATGGTTCTTCGGCGTGTCGAACTTCCGGGTCGCCGCGTTGAACTGCTCTGAGACGATGATCCGGTCACGGGCGAAGTCGATCCGCTCCCACCGCAGCGCGTCCAACTCGCCGGGACGCAGCCCGGTGAACGCTGCGACCTGCAGCCAGGCCGCGAAGGACGGCCCAGAGAACTGATGGGCGCACGCGATTATCTCCCATGCTTGCGCCTCGGTCGGAGGCTGCTGGTCGCGTCGACCCTTATCGCGTGAGATCCCGAGCTTCTCAAACAAGTTGCGGTCCCACCCGCAGCCCCCATCAGGCCACCTCATCCCGCGATCCCAGCCCAGAGCCAATTCCCGAAGCCAGAGACTCCCCCAGCATCTCCCAGCTTCCAACCAGCTTCTAATCGGGGCGGCCGGATTTGAACCGGCGACCCCCTGCTCCCAAAGCAGGTGCGCTACCAAGCTGCGCCACGCCCCGTACTCATAAGGGTAGCCCCCCGGCGAGCATCCGCACCGCGGAGCACGCGCTGCTAGCCTCCGCCACCGCTATGGCCGACGTCCAACCGCTGCGTGCGCTGCACTACGACCAGTCCGTCGTGGGCTCTCTTTCCGATGTGGTGGCGCCGCCCTATGACGTGATCGACGCCGGGCAGCGCGCGGCTCTGGTGGCGAAGTCTCCGTACAACGTGGTGGCCGTCGATCTTCCGCAGGGCGAGCCCGATCCCTACGCGGCGGCGCGGGAGCTGTTCGATAGCTGGCAGCGACGCGGCGGCCTCGTGCGCGACGGGGAGCCCGCGATTTGGGCACACACGCAGGACTACTCCGGGCCGGATGGCGTCGCGCGCACGCGCCGCGGCTTCTTCTGCCGCGTGCGCATCGAGCCCTACGGTCCCGGCAAGGTGCGCCCGCACGAGCGCACGCACCCCGGCCCGAAGGAGGACCGCCTGCGCCTGACACGCGCGACCGAGGCGGACATCTCACCGATCTTCTCGCTCTTCTCCGACCCGTCGAACGCGGCCTGGAGCGCGCTCGCGCCCGCGACGGAGACCTCGCCTTGGGGCGAGGTCACAGACGGCGAGACCACCGTGCACCGCATCTGGCGGATCGGCGACCCCGAGGCGATCGCCGCAGTGCAGGCGGCCACGGCCCCGGCGGAGCTGTTGATCGCCGACGGGCACCACCGCTACGAGACGATGCAGGCCTACGCCGATGAGATCGGCGGCGATGGCGAGCACCGTTACATCCTGATGTGCCTGGTGGCGCTCGAGGATCCTGGCCTGACGGTGTTCCCGACTCACCGCCTCGTGCGGGGTCTGGACGACGCACGCCGCGAGGCCCTGGAGCAGGCGCTTGCACGCGACTTCGAGATCACCGACGTCTCTCCGGGCGAGCTCACACCGGCGCCCGGGCGCGGCCCGCTGGAGATCGGCCTGCTCGATGAGGGTGGCGCCCGCGCGCGCCTGCTGCGACTCAAGGACCAGGCGATCGCCGATGCGGCGCTGCCCGATCGCTCGCCGGCCTACCGCGAACTGGACACGGGCGTTTTGGAGACATTGATCTTGAAGAACACGCTCGGTTTCTCAGACGATGACATCTCGCACTTCAACGGCATGTTCTATGCGCGCGACAGCGAGGAGGCGATCGCGATGGTCGCTTCCGGCGATTACGAAGCCGCCTTCCTGATGCGCCCCACGCCGGTGGAGCAGGTGCGCGAGGTCGCGGCCGCCGGAGAGAACATGCCGCCGAAGTCGACCTACTTCTTTCCTAAGCTGCTCACCGGGCTGCTGTTCAACCCGCTTTCCTAGGCCGACCGGTGGGTATCATCAAAAGCAGGAGCATCACGGCGATCGAAGGGGTCGATATGGGCGAGACGCAAGGGCTCACAAGGATGAAAGCCACCGCGCGGCGCGAGGGCGCCACGTTCAAGCACACGGTTCAGGTCCGCGACCACCAGCTGGTCGCCGACGAGCCGCTCCAGGCGGGCGGCGAGGACACGGGTCCGGACCCGCAGGAGCTCCTGGCCGCGAGCCTTGCCTCGTGCACGGCGATCACGATGGAGATGTACGCGGCGCGCAAGGGATGGGACATCGGGCACGTCGAGGTCGACGTCGAGTACAGCCCGGCCGAGCGCGGCTGTCCGACGAAGTTTCAGCTGGTCATGCGCTTCCCCGACGATCTGCCCGAGGAGCAGGTGCAGCGGCTGCAGGTGATCGCCGCGAAGTGCCCCGTTCACCGCGCGCTCGACGGCGAGGTCATGTTCCAGGAGCGCATTGAGCGCGTTCACCTGGCCGCCTGAGGACCCAACCGCAGCGTCTCGGCCCCAGGCCGAGCAGGTCGCCGCAGCGGTCCTCGTGCCGCTCTACCTCGCCGGCGCGAGCGAGGAGCCCTACCTCGTGCTGACGCGCCGCCGCGCCGATCTTCGCCGCCACGCGGGTGAGATCTCATTCCCGGGAGGCCGCCGCGACGAAGACGATGCCGACCTCAGCGATACGGCGCTGCGCGAGGCCGAAGAGGAGATCGGGCTGGAGCGCGCGCAGGTACGCATGCTCGGCGAGCTGCCGCCGACCTCGACGTTCGCGACCAACTACGTGATCCATCCATTCCTCGCGACGATCCCAGCGGGGATCGCGTGGCGCCCCTCCACCAGGGAGGTCGACGCAGTGCTCGAGCTACCGCTCGCGGCGGTGCGCTCCGGCAGGACGCGAACGCAGATGGAACGTCGCGGCTTCACCTTTGAGACGGACGCGTTCGTGGTTGACGAGCACCTGATCTGGGGCGCCACCGCACGCATCATCGAGAACCTGCTCGAACGGCTCCCCGAGGGCTCAGACCTGGAGACGCTCGCAGGCTGAGCGTCCGCTCGCCACGCAGATGTCAGCCGGTCGGCTGGGGAACGATCCGGATGTAGGGGCGGGGCTCCTCCCACCCGTCCGGATAGGTCTCTTTGGCCTGGTCGTTTGAGACGGAGCCGGCGATGATGACCTTCTCACCGGGCTTCCAGTTGACGGGCGTTGCCACCTTGTGGTTGGCGGTCAGCTGCAGCGAGTCGATCACACGCAGCACCTCGTCGAAGTTCCGGCCTGTGGTCATCGGGTAGATGAAGATCAGCTTGACCTTCTTGTCAGGGCCGATCACGAACACGTTGCGCACCGTCTGGTTGTCCGCGGGGGTGCGCACGAGCGGGTCGCCGGAGGTCGCGGCGGGCAGCATCCCGTAGAGCTTTGACACGTTGAAGTCGCTGTCGCTGATGATCGGGTAGTTCGGGGCGGTGCCCTGTGTCTCCTCGATGTCCTTCGCCCACTGCTCGTGATTGTCGAGCGCATCGACGGAGAGGCCGATGATCTTGGTATTGCGCTTGTCGAACTCCGGCTTGGCGTTGGCCATGTAGCCGAGCTCGGTCGTGCACACCGGCGTGAAGTCCTTGGGGTGCGAGAACAGCACCGCCCAGGAGTCTCCGATCCAATCGTGGAACTTGATGCGACCCTCGGTGGTGTCGGCCTCGAAGTCGGGTGCTTCATCGCCTAGTTGCAGCGTCATGGTGTTCCTTTCTCGGACAGCTGTCGCGGAGCTCAGACACTATCCTAAAACCTGATCCGCTTTACCGTGATTAGGACTCAGGATAGCGCTCGCCACAAGGCCGACCGGCCTTGATGCAGTGCCTGTGAGATGCCCGCGCGTGCCTGAAGCTCAGGCGCCGGGCGTCCAGCCGGAGAGCCCCGACCAGGCGCCGCGCAACTGCGCCTCAGAGGCACTCGTGGCGGGCTTCACCCGCGGCCACAGGCCGCCCACGACCATGCTCAGCGCCCCGAGCAGCGCCAGCCAGGCGCCCTCGCGAAGCGACAGCGACAGCAGCGGCCCCGCAGGCGAGGGGCGGTCGATCATGCGGTAGAGCACGAGCATCGCGGCGAGCGCGCCGAGCACGACGACCGACGCACCGGCGCCGGCGGGCGTGGTGGCCACGGGGCGCGCGAGCGCAAGCAGCGTGTCGAGAAGTCCGAGCACAACGAGCGCCAGCAGGATCACGTTCAGCTCGTGGAGGATCTGGTGGGCGCTGAGCGCGGCCACCTGCTGCCCGGCGAGGCCGTCGAGCGTGCCGTGCAGGCCCGCCATGTAGCTCTGCAGCGAGGCATTGCCGTACTGCGCGACGAGCTGCCCGCTGACCTCCTGGATGTAGGCGATGCCGGTCGCGGTGAGGCTCACGCCGTACCACGGCAGAAACACCGAGATCCCCAGCACGATCGCGCCGAGCGCCGAGATCACGAGACCGTATCGGGAGCGATCGCCAGCCATGTTGAGGCCTCATCGGTGCCGAGCGCTCCCGGCTTGACAGGAGGGCGGCTCCTATCCGCGTGTGAGCAGCGCGTTGACTGCGCCGGCGGCCTCATCCACCCAGACGCCTCGATCCTGCGGGTCGGCACGCAGGTAGGCCGCGGGGATCGAGTTGCGCTCTGTGAGCGTGCGCACGATTTGCTCGCCCGACGCCAGCTGCTCGGCGGGCGTGCTCGTGCCCCGTGCCTCATACAAAAAGCCGCGCACGGTCGTGTCGATCGCCTGTGTGAGGAAGAACTCCAGGCGCGTCGAGTGAAGCGCCGCGAGCTCCGCGGGATCCCCCAGTGCCGAGCCGAGCGCCCAGCAGAGGATCGTGACGCTGTCCAGGGCGCCGCGCAGCGTGGCGAGGCGGTCGGGCGTGCCGATCCAGCACTCCGCGCCGGACTGCTCGATCGCAGCGCGCCCGGCCTCGGTGCGCGTGACGATGCGCACGGCGTGGCCGTCGGCCACCATCCGCGCGGCGAGCTCCCTCCCCCGACACCCCCCTCCGACGATCATTATCCGCGCCACGGCGGGCGATCCTACGGGCGCGAGCGCGCGGGCGCCGTGCGCTGGTCTCTAGGCGAGGGGCCGCCACGCGACCGCTGGCGCCGCTCGTCTGCGGGGCCGCCGCGGGGAGCGCTCTGCGCTCCTCCCACGGCGAAGGTCCGCCGCGGAGGCTCGTGCGCGCACCACGCCCGCCCCGTCCACTCGGCGCGGTCGCCGCCACGCCGAATCGATATGGTCGCCGGATGGCAGACCCACAGGCACCGGACGTGGTCACGATGGAGAAGATCGTGGCGCTGTGCAAGCGCCGCGGCTTCATCTTCCCCTCCTCGGAGATCTACGGCGGCGTCGGCTCGACCTACGACTACGGCCACTACGGCGTGCTCCTGAAGAGCAACGTCAAGAACGAGTGGTGGCGCTCGATGCTCCAGGAGCGCGACGACATCGTGGCGATCGACTCGGCGATCCTGCAACACCCCCGCGTGTGGGAGGCCTCCGGCCACCTGGAGGGCTTCACCGACCCGCTCGTCGACTGCAAGACCTGCGGCAAGCGCTTCCGCGCCGACCACCTGCAGGACCTCGAGTGCGGGCGCAAACCGTCCAAGCACCCCGGCGAAACCGACGAGTGCGACCTCACCGAGGCGCGCGACTTCAACCTCATGTTCGAGACCACGATCGGCCCCGTGAAGGAGTCCGGCTCGGCTGCCTACCTGCGCCCGGAGACGGCGCAGGGGATCTTCATCAACTTCAAGAACGTGCTGCAGTTCTCGCGCAAGAAGCCGCCGTTCGGAATCGCGCAGGTCGGCAAGTCCTTCCGCAACGAGATCACGCCCGGCAACTTCATCTTTCGCACGCGCGAGTTCGAGCAGATGGAGATGGAGTTCTTCGTGCCGCCTGCAGAAGCGCAGAAGTGGTTCGAGCACTGGCTGGGTGAGCGCGAGCGCTGGTACACGAGCCTCGGCATCCGCCCCGAGCGCCTGCGCCTGCGCGCGCACGACGCGGATGAGCTCTCGCACTACTCATCCGGCACGAGCGACGTGGAATACCTGTTCCCGATCGGCTGGTCAGAGCTCGAGGGAATCGCCAACCGCGGTGACTTCGACCTCAGCCGCCACGCGGAGTTCTCCGGGCAGAAGCTCGAGTACTTCGATCAGGCCAGCGGCGAGCGTTATATCCCGCATGTGATCGAGCCGGCCGCGGGCGCCGACCGGGCGACGCTCGCGTTCCTCGTCGACGCCTACGACGAGGAAGTCGTCGAGCGCGAGGGCACGGGCTCGGGCGAGGTGCGCACCGTGCTGCGCCTGCACCCGCGCCTTGCGCCCGTGAAGGCGGCGGTCCTGCCGCTCGTCAACAAGGACGGCCAGCCCGAGCTCGCACGCGAGCTGCACCGGACGCTGCGCGCGCAGGTGCAATCCGAGTACGACGACGGCGGTGCGATCGGCAAGCGCTACCGCCGCCACGACGAGATCGGCACGCCGTTCTGCCTGACGGTCGACCACCAGAGCATCGAGGATCGCACGGTGACGCTGCGCGACCGCGACTCGCTCGAGCAGGAGCGTCTGCCGATCGAGGGCCTCGCCGAGGAGATCGTGCGGCGCGTGAACGCGCCGTGGAGCACACCAAAGCTGGGCGTGAGCGCCCCCACCGCATAACCGAGAGGAGAGGGATGGACTTCGACCTGACCGACGAGCAGCAGCTGATCAAGCAGACCGCCCGCGAGTTCACCGACAAAGAGATCGTGGTGCAGTCGCGTGAAAACGCGCGCAACCACCACTTCGACCTGGAGATCGTCAAGAAGCTCGCCGACCAGGGCTACCTCGGCGCGATCGTGCCGAGCGAGTACGGCGGGGCGGGCCTGGACTACGTCAGCTACGGGCTCGTCGTCGAGGAGATCGGCCGCGGGTGCTCCTCTGTCAGGACCGTCGTATCGGTGCAGACCTCGCTCGTCTGCTCGGGCATCCTGCGCTGGGGCACCGAGGAGCAGAAGCACAAGTATCTACCGAAGCTGTGCTCGGGCGAGTGGCTCGGCTGCTTCGGGCTGACCGAGCCCGACACTGGCTCAGACGCCGCCAACCAGAAGACGCGCGCGAGGAAGACCGACTCGGGCTGGGTCATCAACGGCGCGAAGATGTGGATCTCGATGGGCAACTACGCGAAGGTCGCGATGATCTTTGCCCAGACCGACCCCTCACTCGGCTACAAGGGCCTCGGCTGCTTCCTCGTGGACACCGATCAGGACGGCTACAAACCGGCTCCGATCGAGCACAAGATGGGCCTGCACGCCTCCGACACGGCCTCGATCGCACTCGAAGACGTGGAGGTCTCAGAGGACGCGCTGCTCGGGACGATCGGCGACGGCTTCAAGATCGCGATGTCATCGCTCGACTCCGGGCGCTACTCGGTGGCGGCGGGCTGCGTCGGCATCTGTCAGGGCTGCGTCGAGGAGTCCGTCAAGTACTCAAAGGAGCGCGAACAGTTCGGCAAGCCGATCGCGAGCTTCCAGCTCGTGCAGGCGATGATCGCGGACATGGTGCTGAAGACCGACGCCTCGCGCATGCTGACGTGGCGCGCGGGCTGGCTGAAGGATAAGGGGCGTTCGAACACGCTTGAGACCTCGATCGCCAAGCTCCACTCCACCGAGGCGGCCGTGGAGTGCGCGAACACCGCGATCCAGATCCACGGCGGCGCGGGCTACGTCGACGACCACCCCGTCGAGCGCTACTTCCGCGACGTGCGCGTGACGACGCTGTATGAGGGCACCTCCCAGATCCAGAAGCTCATCATCGGGCGCGCGATGACCGGCATCAACGCGCTCGTCCCCGCCTGAGGCGGCGGCTGCGAACGATCGATGTCAGATCCGGAGAGCGTGAAGGATGATGAGAGGGCCGGCACGGCCGGCCGGGCGGGCAGCACAGCGCAGATCATCGGCGTGCTGGGAGCCGGCACGATGGGCGCCGGCATCGCGCAGCTCGCGTGTCGCTCGGGCGCGCAGACGCTGCTGTTCGACCCGGTCGCGGCGGCGCTGGCGAGCGGTGCGGAGAAGCTCCGGGACGGGCTGCGCAGAGAAGCGGCGAAAGGGCGGCTGAGCGACGAGGAGGCGGCTGCGGCGGGGGAGCGCCTGAGCACCGTCGCGGAGCTCGGCGCGCTCGCGGAGTGCGATCTGGTGATCGAGGCGGTGCCCGAGCGGATCGAGCTCAAGCACGACATCTACCGTCAACTCTCGGAGATCGTGAGCGGTGAGTGCGTGCTCGCGAGCAACACCTCATCACTGCTCGTGACCGCGATCGCCACCGCCGCGAGTCACCCGGAGCGCGTGGTCGGAATGCACTTCTTCAACCCTGCACCGGTGATGAAGCTGCTCGAGGTCGTGGCGGGCGAGCAATCCTCAGAGCAGGCGCTCGCGGTCGCGCACGCGACGGGCGAGGCGATGGGCAAGACCGTGATCCGCGCGAGCGACGGACCGGGCTTCCTCGTGAACCGCTGCAATCGGCCCTTTGGCCTTGAGGCGCTGCGCCTCGTGCAGGAGCAGATTGCCGACGTCGAGACGGTCGATCGCATCTGCCGCATGGAGGGCGCCTTCCGCATGGGTCCCTTCGAGCTGATGGACCTCGTGGGCGTCGACACGGGCTTTGAGATCTCAAAGAGCTTCTACGCGCAGAGCTTCGGCGAGCCGCGCTGGCGGCCCTCGATGATCGCGGCGCGCTACGTGGCGGCGGGCCTGCACGGGCGCAAGAGCGGGCGCGGCTACTACACCTACCCGACCGCGGGGGCGGGCACGAGCTACCGCGCCGATGACCCCGCCCCACCCGAGGCAAAGCAGGGCGACTGCGAAGGCGTCGTCGTGATCGCCGGCCACGGAGTGCTCGCCGATGAGCTGCGCGAGGCCGCGCTAAGCGCGGGCTATGAGGTGCGCTCGCCGCAGGAGCCGAGTGGAGGCGTGCTGCCCGCGCTGATCCTCGACTGCGCGCCGTCCCCGCCCGAGCCGCGCGCCACGCTCACCCTCACCGAGCCCCGCGGGGAGGTGCACCACCTCTCCCAGGGCGCCGCGCGCGTGCTGCTGTGCGCGAGCGGATCGCTGGGCGCGCTGGACCCCGAGGGAAGCGCCGTCGGCTTTCACGCGCTGCCCCCGTTCGCGGAGTCGCGGCTCGTGGAGCTGACGCGCAGCGAGAGCACCTCGCCGCTCGCGGCGGCGCGCGCGGAGCGCTTCTTCAACGCGCTGGGGAAGCACGTTGCGTGGGTCGGCGACGCGCCCGGTCTGGTGCTCGGGCGGATCGTCTGCCAGGTGATCAACGAGTCCGCATTCGCGCTCGGGGAGGGCGTCGGCGAGGCGCGCGACATCGACCTCGGCATGGTGCTCGGCCTGAGCCACCCGCACGGCCCGTTCGCGTGGGCGGACACGATCGGGCTCGAGCATGTGCTGGCGGTGCTCGAGGCGCTATGCGATGAGTACCGCGAGGAGCGCTACCGCCCTGCGCCGGCGCTGCGCCGGATGGTGGCCGCCGGCAGGCTCGGCCGCCGCGTCGGGGCCGGCTTCTTCGAGTACGCGAGCTGAGCGACCTCACGTTTCACGCGCCCGCGCGTTGAACTGCCAGTGAGCGAGACGCTGCCACCCTTCCAAGGCTTCCTCGACGCGCACCGCGAAGTGGTGTGGCGCTTCCTGGTCTCCTCGGTAGGCGCGGCCGAGGCGGAGGACTGCTTCCAGGAGACGTTCATCGCCGCGCTGAAGGCCTACCCCCGCCTGCGCGCGCAGTCGAACCTGCGCGCGTGGGTGATGACGATCGCGCACAGCAAGGCGATCGACGCGCACCGCGGCCGGGCGCGGCGCCCGGTGCCGGTGGCCGAGCCGCAGGCCGTGGAGGCAGCGGCTCCCGCCAGTGCGCCCGTGCGCGATGAGGAGCTGTGGAACGCGGTGGGCGCCCTGCCCGAGCGCCAGCGCTCGGCGGTCGTGCTGCGCTATCTCGGCGATCTGCCCCACCGTGAGATCGCGGCCGCGATCGGCTGCTCGGAGGAGGCGGCGCGACGCTCGCTGCACGAGGGTTTGAGCAAGCTGAGAAAGGCGGTGCCGGCATGAGCAGAAACAAGCGCAGCGAGACAGAGGACCTGGGCGGTGCGCTCAGCCGCGCGGCGGGGCGTGCACAGAGGCAGAGCGCGCCGAGCGCACGGAGCCGAAAGGAGAGCGCCAGGGCGGCGGCCGCAGCCGCGCGCCGGCTCTCCGAGCGGGCGGCCGCGGAGGGCCTGACAGACGTCAGCTACTCGCCGCTCGACTCCCCCTTCGGGCCCCTGCTCGCTGCGGCGACGGCGCGCGGGCTTGTGCGCTTGGCGTTCCCCGAGGAGAACGTCGATGCGGTGCTCGAGGGCCTCGCGCGGCGCCTCTCGCCGCGGATCGTAGAGGCGAGCAGGCCGTTTGAGACCGTGCGCCGCGAGCTCGAGGGCTACTTCGCCGGCAGCCGCCGTGCCTTCGAGGTCGCGCTCGACTGGTCGCTGATCGGCCCCTTCGGGCGGCGCGTGCTGCACGCGACCGCCGAGATCCCCTACGGCGGCGTGCTCAGCTACGCGGAGGTCGCCGCCGAGGCGGGCAGCCCGCGCGGCTCGCGCGCGGCCGGCAACGCACTCGGATCGAACCCGATCCCGATCGTGATCCCCTGCCATCGCGTGCTGCGCAGCGGCGGCGCGCTCGGCGGCTACGGCGGCGGCCTGGAGCGCAAGCGCTACCTCCTGAACCTGGAGGGCGCCCTCCAGGGCGGCCGCTGAGCTGCTCGGAGCTAGGAAGCCGACTCGGCTACCGGCGCCCACTGCGCTTCGGCGGGGTCGCCGATCGGCATGCCCGCCGGCGTCGGCACCCCGGGGGTGTCGCGCAGGTACCACTCGGCGTCGAGCGCGGCGGCGCATCCCGAGGCCGCGGCGGTGATCGCCTGGCGGTAGGTGTGATCGACGAGATCGCCCGCCGCGAACACGCCGGGGCGGTTCGTGCGGGTGGACTTGCCGTCGGTCACCACGTAGCCGTTCTCATCCACATCGATCTGCCCGCGCACGAGCCCCGATTGCGGCTCGTGCCCGACGGCGATGAACGTCCCCGACACGGGCACCTCGCGGGTCTCGCCGGTCTCGATGTGCACGAGCTCGGCGTGACCGAGCGCGCCGGTCTCGCCGGCGAGGAAGCGCTCGACGCGGTAGGGGGTGAGGAACTCGATGTTCGCCTGCTCGCGCGCCCGCTCCAGCATGATCTTCGAGGCGCGGAACTCGTCGCGACGGTGCACGACGAACACCTTCGAGGCGAACTTGGAGAGGAAGATCGCCTCCTCCATCGCCGAGTCGCCTCCGCCGACGATGATCGTGGGCGCGCCCTTGAAGAAGGCGGCGTCGCAGGTGGCGCAGTAGCTGATGCCGCGCCCGGAGAGCTCCTCCTCGCCGATCACGCCCAGCTTCTTGTGCTCGGCGCCCATTGCCAGCACGACCGTGCGCGCCCTGTGCTCGACATCGCCGACCCACACGCTGTGCAGGCCGCCCGGGTCGCTGGAGAGCTCGACGCGATCGGCCTGATCGGTCACGAGGCGCGTGCCGAAGCGCTCGGCCTGGTCGCGGAACTTCTGCATCATCTCCGGACCCATCACACCGTCGGGGAAGCCGGGGTAGTTCTCGACGTCGGTCGTCTGCTGCAGAAGCCCGCCCCACGCAAAGCCCTCGATCATGAGCGGGTGCAGGTTCGCGCGCGCTGTGTACAGGCCCGCGGTGTAGCCGGCCGGTCCGCTGCCGACGATGATCACGTTCTCGACGTCACTCATCTGATCTCCAATTCTGACGCTTCAGCGAGCGCCTGTGCGCACTGTCTCTGGGGTTCTTTCCAGTGCACTTTACTTTGTATAGTTTAGCACCGCAACTGGCTTTGCGGGTTCATCCGGAGCTTTGCAGCGCGCCCGCGGGCTCGGCCGCTCCAGCGCGCGCCCCGGCCGGGCCCGAGTCGCTCTGCTCATCGCGCCAGCGCGCCACCGTGCGCCGCAACTGGAAATAGGCCACAGCGCCGGGCAGTGTCGGCAGCCAGAAGGAAATGCCGCGATAGGAGAGCACCGCGAGCAGCGCCAGGTTGAAGTCGACGCCGAACGCCGCGAACGCGCCGATCATGCCCCCCTCGACGCCGCCCAGGCCGCCCGGGAGCGGCAGCAGGTTGCCGAGCATGCCCACGAAATAGGCCATCCAGATCACGGTGAACGGCGGCGAGGTGCCGAAAGCGTGGAACATCGCCCACAGCACCGAGATGTCAAAGCCCCACCACGCAAGCGCACCGAGCAATCCGCCGTTGCGCGAGCGGATCAGATCGATCGCCGTGCGCACGCCGCTGGCGGCGAGCGCGGGCACGGTGACCGAGCGCGCCACCCAGTGCGCCAGGCGCCCGGACCCCGACGCCCAGCCGGACAGGCGCCGCTCGAGATCTCCGGGGAGCAGGGCCATCGCGCCCGCGATCACGAACAGCACCGCCGCGATCAACGCTGGCAGGATCGTGATCGCGAAGGAGCCGCCCCCTGGGAACAGTCCCGATCCCAGCCCGACGCCGTCGATCAGCAGCGAGGCGGCGTAGATCACGTAAAGCAGCACCATGAAGGCGACCATCCGGCACGCCACGAGGCGCGGCTCCATCCCGGAGCGCCGCAGCGCCCAGGCGGTAAGCGCGACGCCGCCCGCCCCCGCAGCGGCGAACAGGCGCGTGGCGACGAGCCCGGCCATCGTGATCTCATAGCTCTCGCGCCAGCCGATGCGGCCCTGGCCGCGCACGAAGACCGCACGGAACAACGCGACATAGCCCGCGAATGAGGCGATCTCGAGGACGACCCCGGCGGCGATCCACCAGTTATCGCCACGCTCGATGCGGTGGAGCGTCGTGCCGACTCCGGCGAGCTTTGGCAGCACGAAGTAGAAGAACGCGATGCCCGAGAGGATGAACACGCCGAACAGCACGATCTGACGCCGCGTGAGGACCACGCGCGGCATCTCCTCCTCCGAGCGGCTCACCCCCTGCCGTGCGGGCGCCGGCTGCTGCTCCGTCCCCCCTTCCGCCTGCTGCCACATCACCCTGCGCTCACCTCCCGTTGGTGTCAGACCGTCTCGTGAGCCCTCGCCTCAAGCGCAGCCAGCGCGCGTCCCAGCCCGGCTATCGCCGGCCCGGCTCGCGGTCCCAGCCGGCGAACGGCGACGGTCAGCGCCGTGCCCGCCAGCAGATCCACGAGGTAATGCTCCCCCAGGTAGACCAGCGCAAATCCGAGCGTCGCCGCATACGTGAAGCCGAGCGCGCCTGCCACCGTGCCCGACTCGGCGAGCAGGAGCGCGGCCATCACGGTTGTGGCGAAGTGCAGAGAGGGCATCGCAGCAAGGGGGTTACCTCCGAACACACTGTAGAGCGAGCCCCAGCCGTCTCTCCAGAAGTACTCGCCGTACTCGACCATCATGCGCCGCACCTCGACCGCACCCTGCCCCGTTTCCTCATCGACGTCGGCGGCGTACCAGGGCGGCGCGGTCGGCAGAACCCAGTAGACGCTCGCGCCGATGTTGAAGACCGCATAGGTCATCACCGCGGCGCGGCCGAAGCGCTCGGGCCGGCGCGCGAGGATGTAGAGCAGCGTGCCGTGAGGGACGAGAAACCAGCTCCAGTGCGCCCACACCAGCACACGCTCAAACGCGCGCCACTCAGGCTCCCCGGCCGCGCGGCGCGCGAGCCCGCGCTGCAGGCGAAGCGTCGGCAGCTCGCCGAGGCCGAGCACACGGTCGGCGACGATCGGATAGCGAACGTGCACGCGCTCGGCCTGCGCGTCCGCGTCGTCGTGAGGGGTCTTGTAGGCCGCCAGGTAGGCCCACATCTGAAGCGTGCAGGTGGCGATGTCGCGTCCCCGCGAGCGCGGCAGCACGACGCACAGCGCGACCGGGGCGCCGTAGGCGAGCGTCTGCAGCACGAGCGGCGGCGCTGGCACGCGCTTACGCACGAGCGGCGCTGCGACGCCCGCGAGCACGATCCCCCATGCGGTTGCTCTGATCGCCTTCGAGGGCCGCACAGGGCGGTGAGTATATGAGGCGCTCGCGCCGGCTTGGCACGCCCGCCGCCCGCGCACCGCTGGGCGGCTAGTCGCTTGCGAGCGTGGCCCCGTGGCGCCTCGCCGCGGCCACGAGCGCGCCGAGCACGCTGCTGTGCACGTCGGCCTCGGGATGCCACTGCACGCCGAGCACGAAGCGCCGGTCGGGCAGCTCGATCGCCTCGGGCACCTCGTCGAGCTGCGAGACGCCGCTGACCACGAGGCCCTCGCCGAGGCGCTCGACGCCCTGGTGGTGGTGGGAACGGGTGACGTGCTCGCGCTCACCGGCGGCGCGCGCGGCCAGCGAGCCCTCGCTCAGCTTCACGTCATGCTCGGCGCCGTCGAAGGAGCCGGGCACGCGGCGGTGCTCGCCATGTCCGACGTGCTCGGGCAGGTGCTGGATCAGCGTGCCGCCGAGCGCCACGTTGAGCAGCTGCATGCCGCGGCAGATGCCGAGCAGCGGCAGGTCGCGCTCGATCGCGCCGCGCGCGAGCGAGATCTCAAAGGCATCTCGCGCGGGCACCGTGTCGTGGGTCTCGGGGTGCGCCTCACGGCCGTAGGAGGACGGATCGATGTCGGCGCCGCCGGCGAGTATCAGTCCGTCGAGCAGCTCGAGCACCTGCGCAGGGTCATCGCTCAGGTGAGCGTCGGGCGCGAGCAGCAGCGCGATGCCCCCGGCGCGCTGCACGGCCTCGATGTAGCCCAGCGGCAGCAGCGCCACCGGCTGGTCCCACACGCTCCAGCGGGCGCGCTCCAGGGCGGTGCAGATGCCGATCAATGCCCGTCTCATCCTCCACACCATAGGATCAAGCCGAGAAGGGCGCCATCCTCGATCGGCGAGGGCGAGCCCACTCGCGACCGGCACGAGAGAGGAGAGCCATGAGCGAACCGGATCTGCCGCTGGAGACGGTCAACACCCGCATCGCCGACGGCGTCGCGACGATCGAGCTGAACCGACCGCAGGCACTCAACGCCTGGAACGCACAGCTCGGTGCCGACCTGCTCGCGGCGCTCAGAGCAGCGGGCGCCGAGGAGACGGTGCGCGCGCTCGTGATCACCGGCGCGGGACGCGCCTTCTCCTCGGGGGCCGATCTCAAGGACTTCAGCGGCGGGGAGAGCACGTCGGACGGGCGCCCCGACGTCTACAAGACGCTGACCGAGCGCTACCACCCGATCATGCACGCGATCCGCCAGATCCCCAAGCCTGTGATCGCGGCCGTGAACGGACCGGCCGTCGGCATCGGCTGCTCGCTGGCGCTCTGCTGCGACTTGATCCTCGCCGGCGAGAGCGCCTACTTCCTGCTGGCCTTCGTCAACATCGGCCTCGTCCCCGACGGCGGCTCCTCGCTGTTCCTACCAAGCAGGGTCGGCATGGCGCGAGCGAGCGAGCTCGCGATGCTCGGCGAGAAGCTCGCAGCGGCCAGAGCGCTCGAGTGGGGGCTCATCAACCGCGTGCACCCCGACGAGCAGCTCCTCGCGGAGGCCCAGACGCTCGCCGCGCGCCTCGCGGGCGGCCCGACCCGCTCCTACGCGGGCACCAAGCGCCAGCTCAACAACTGGCTGTACGCGCGCATGGAGGAGCAGCTCGAGCTGGAGGCCCAGATCCAGCAGGAGATGGCCGGAAGCGACGATTTCCTGGAGGGCGCGATGGCCTTCGTGGAGCGTCGCCAGGCGCGTTTCTCGGGGACGTAGCGGGCTCGTGGCAAACGTCATCAAGCCGCTCCGGTCCAGGGCTGAATAGAATCCCGGCCGCCTTGGGCGATCTGCATCATTCCGTGCTCGCGTTCTTCACCCCGCTCTCGGGCGGCTCGCCGAACGCTGACCACATCGACAACCTGTACAAGATCACGCTGATCGCCGCGCTCGTGATCTTCATCCTCGTCGAGGGCGGCCTGCTCTACGCGCTCGTGAAGTTCCGCGCGCGCAAGGGCGCCGTCGCCGCGCAGATCCGCGGCAACACGCGTCTGGAGCTCGGCTGGACGAGTGCCGCGGCGCTGATCCTGCTGGCGCTCGCCGTGCTGACGTTCACGAAGCTCGGCTCGATCGAGAACCCCCCCAACTCCGGCATCCAGGGCGACAGGCTCGCCGGCACGGGTGGCCTCGCATACGCCAGCGCCGAGCGCAAACTTCCCCCCAACGGCAAAGCGCTCAACATCCAGGTTCTCGCGCGCCAGTACATCTGGCAGTTCGTCTATCCGGGCGCCGCCGAATCGGACGGGCTCGGCGCCCCCTACTCCTATGAGGAGCTCGTCGTTCCGACCGAAACGACGGTCGCGCTCGACATCACCTCATCCGACGTGGTGCACTCCTGGTGGATTCCCGAACTGGGCGGCAAGTTCCAGGCCGTGCCCGGCTACCACAACTACACCTGGTTCAAGATTCCCAAGCCGGGCATCTACCGCGGCCAGTGCGCGGTGCTCTGCGGGCGCGGGCACGCGCGCATGATCGCGACCGTCAAGGCGGTCCCGCCGGCACAGTTCGACGCGTGGCTCTCCGCGCAGAAGCAGCAGATAGCCGAAGCCAACGCCGAAGCCAAGACCGAGCGGGCGAAGTTGAGCTCACAGACCGGCGCCGGACAGGTCGAAAACCCCTAGGACATCGAGGAGCTCGAGCGCACGACATGGCCACTTATGTAGCCCCGGTACCCCAGGTGAGCGCCGATCGCGCCGAGCGCGAGGTGCGCGGCTGGACGAGCTGGATCACGACCACCGACCACAAGCGCATCGGGATCATGTACATGGTCACGACCTTCATCTTCTTCGGCCTGGGCGGCGCCGAGGCGCTGATGATGCGCCTGCAGCTCGGCTCGCCCAACAACACGCTGGTCACGCCCCAGACCTACAACCAGCTGTTCACGATGCATGGGACGACGATGGTCTTCCTGTTCGTGGTGCCGATGATGGCCGGGCTCGCCAACTACTTCGTGCCGCTGATGATCGGCGCGCGCGACATGGCCTATCCGCGCCTGAACGCGCTCTCCTACTGGCTGCTGCTGGCCGGCGGGATCGTCTTCTACGCCTCGATCTTCTGGAATCCGCCGGAAGCCGGCTGGACGAGCTACGTGCCGCTGTCGAGCTCCACCTACACCCCCAGCGGCGGACAGGACGCCTGGATCTACCTGGTCCACCTCACCGGGATCTCCTCGATCCTGGGCGCGATCAACCTCTACGCGACGATCGCCAACATGCGTGCCCGCGGCATGAGCTGGGGTCGCCTGCCGTTGTTCGTGTGGACGATCCTGACCTACTCGGTGCTGATCATCTTCGCGATGCCGGTGATCGCCGCGGCGGTCACGATGCTGCTGACCGACCGCCACTTCGGCACGCACTTCTTCGACTCCACCAGCGGCGGCTCACCGCTTCTGTGGCAGCACCTGTTCTGGTTCTTCGGGCATCCCGAGGTCTACATCATGGTGCTGCCCGGCTTCGGCGTGATCTCAGAGATCCTGCCGGTGTTCGCGCGCAAGCCGATCTTCGGCTACAAGGCGATCGCGGCCTCGACGGTGGCGATCGCGTTCTTCGGCTTCCTCACCTGGGCGCACCACATGTTCACGGCACCGATCCCCGAGGCGATCCTCGTGTTCGTGATGATCAGCTCCTACCTCGTCGCGGTGCCCACGGGCGTGAAGATCCTCAACTGGGTGGCCACGCTGTGGCGCGGCACGATCGAGTTCCGAACGCCGCTCCTGTTCTGCGTCGGGGGCATCACGATCTTCTTGATCGGCGGCCTCTCGGGCGTGTTGCTGGCGACGTTCCCGATCGACTGGCAGGTCAACGAAACCTACTTCTTGGTGGCGCACCTGCACTTCGTGCTGATGGGCGGCGCGGTGTTCACGATCTTCGCGGCGATCTACTACTGGTTCCCGAAGATCACGGGGCGAATGCTCAGCGAGGGTCTCGGCAAGGCGAGCTTCGGGCTGATGTTCCTCGGCGTGCTGAGCACGTTCCTGATCCAGCACGTGCTCGGTCTTGACGGGATGCCGCGCCGTGTCTATGAGTACGACAACGTCGGGCACCTGAAGCTCTACAACGCGATCTCGACGGGCGGCTCGTTCGTCCTCGCGCTCGGCGTGCTCGTCACGATCGTGAACGTCGCGCGCAGCCTCAAGGTCGGCGTCGCCGCGGGACCGGACCCGTGGAAGGCGAACACCCTTGAGTGGTTCACGGCCTCGCCTCCCCCGGCCAACAACTTCGACGTCGTGCCCGCCATCCGCTCTGCAGAGCCGATGAAGGACATCCGCCGCGAGGTCGACCGGCGCAGTCTCGACGGCCGTGACAGGGGCGCCGCCACCGTCCCCGCCGGCAACACCCAGGTCGGTGTCTAGGTGAGCGCGGCGCCTCCCAACAGCGCGGCGGGCGCCCTGGAGCCAGCGGGCCTCGGCGTACACGGATCCGAGCGGGTCCGCCAGGTCCTCAGTGACTACGTCGAGCTGACCAAGCCCAAGGTCCAGTCGCTGCTGCTGCTGACCACGATCACGACGATGTACGTGGCTGGCGATCCCTCGCCGCTGCTCGTGTTCCTGACGTGCCTCGGCGGCTATCTCTCAGCCGGCGGCGCCGGCGCGGTCAACCACTGGTTCGATCGCGACATCGACGTGCAGATGGCGCGCACCGCCACGCGGCCGATCCCGGCCGGGCGGATCGCGCCGCGGGCCGCGCTGATCTTCGGCTGCACGCTCGCGCTGATGTCGCTGCTCGAGCTCTCGCTGGCGGTCAATCCGCTGGCGGCCGCGCTGTCCTTCTCCGGCTTCCTCGGCTACGTCTTCATCTACACCGTCTGGCTGAAGCGGCGCACGCCGCAGAACATCGTAATCGGTGGCGCCGCCGGCGCGGTCCCGCCGCTCGTCGGCTGGGCAGCCGTCACCGGCTCGGTCGGCGGCACGGCGGTGATCCTGTTCTTCATCGTCTTCTTCTGGACGCCACCGCACTTCTGGGCGCTGTCGCTGCTGATGAAGGAGGAGTACCGCAAGGTCGGCGTGCCGATGCTGCCGGTCGTGCGCGGCGAGGCCGAGACGCGCCGGCAGATCCTGCTCTACTCGGTGCTGCTCTACGCGGTCACGCAGCTGCCGTTCTGCGCGGGCGGCTTCGGCGCGATCTACCTCGTCTCCTCGCTCGTGCTCGGCTTCGGCTTCATCGCAGGGGCGGTGCAGCTTTACCGCAAGGCCGACCGCCGCTCGGCGCTGCGCCTGTACCTGTTCTCGCTCGCCTATCTCGCACTGCTCTTCTGCGCGATGGTCGCCGACACCCACCTATAGAATGCGCGCCTGCTGATGATGACCCGCCGCCTCGCACGCAAGAACATCCGCACCGGCCTGATCGTCGGGGCAGTTTGCATGTTCATGTTCGGCATCACGTTCGTGGTCGCGGCCGTCTACGTCTCATGAGCCCGCTCGACCCCGAGGTCCCGCCGGTCGGCGAGGAGATCCACCTCCCCGGGCCATCGGTGCTGCCGGCTCTCACCGCGCTGGGCATCACGCTCGTGCTCGTCGGACTCACGACGTTCATCGAGCTCACGGTGATCGGCGGCCTGCTCACGCTCGTATGCGTTGTGCGCTGGATCGGTGAGACGCGGCGGGAAACCGACGCGCTGCCGCTCGATCACAGCGAAACCTGACGATCTACTTCGTGCTACGATACATCGCCTAACGAACTAGCGGCGTTTGCGGGCGAGGTCTGCAAGACCGCGGGCAACGGAGGCAAGATGGCGAAGCTGGAGCAGATGGGACGCTGGTCGGAGCCCGGCCTGCTCGTGCTGGCGAGCCTGGCCGAGGGCGAGAAGCACGGCTATGCGATGGTTAGCGACATCGAGGCGATGGCTGGCGTGCACCTTGGTCCCGGCACCCTCTACGGGGCCCTTTCGCGCTTGGAGGAGCAGGGGCTGATCGCGGCGCTGGCCGCCGAGGGGCGCCGCCGGCCTTACCGCCTCACGGGGGCGGGAGCGCGAGTGCTGAGGGAGCAGCTCACGACGATCGCCGCGGTGGCCGACACCGGCCTAAGCCGCCTGCGCGCCACGCCGGTCGGGGCATGAGACGAGCCACCGGGATCTCCCCGAAGCGGCTGGCGAGCCTGCTCGTGGGCCTGTATCCAGCGGCCTGGCGCAAGCGCTACGGCACGGAGATGCTCGGCCTGCTCGAAGACGACCCGCCCAGCCTGCGCGGGCTCGGCACCCTGCTGGTGGGAGCGGCGGACGCGCACCTGCGCCCCCAGTGCACCTGGACTAAGAGCATCGCCCCCGCGGTGCGAGCGCGGCTCTCCCTGTCGGCGCTGTTCTGCTGCTGGATCGCGGTCTCGATGATCGGCATCGGCTTTCAGAAGGAGATCGAGGATCCGGCGTTCTCCCGGGCCGCGGCGCATCACACGCTGCTGGGTTTGGCCCACGACACCGTGCTCGCCGGCGCGCTGCTCGGCGCCGCTGCGATCGCGATCGGCGGCTTGCCACTGCTCGGCCAGGCACTGCTCCAGGCTTTTAGGCAGCACGATCGTCCGCTACAGCTAATCGTCGTGCTCCCGCTCGCGGCGCTTGCCTGCTTCGCCGCGCTGACCCGGCTGCTGGTCGCGCTCGCCCCCTCCGGCAGCGTAGCTCGCTCGACGTGGATCGCACTGGCAGTGCTCGTGCCCTGGTGGCTCGCTGGGCTCGCCTGCGCGACGGCCTGCGCCCTCGCGCCTCGACTGGCGCTCGCCCGCTTGGCGCCCTCCGCCGACGCGCTGCGCTGGTCTTCACGCGCTGGGGTGGTGCTGGCCGCGGCGATGATGCTCGTCACGGTTGGGCTGATCGCCTATGTGCTCGTGCTCGTGCCGGTCGAGCCGCGGCTGTCGGGCCAGAGCGGCGGCCCGGTGTGGCCGAGCACCGGGCTCGTGCTCGCCCTCGGCGCCCTCGGCGCGCTCGCCAGCACCGCGATCGCCCTGCTCAGCGTTGGCCGCTCGCGCCGGGCACTGGCCGAGGCGTAGGGCGTCACTCGAGCGCGGCGCGCCCAGATGGCGAGACGGGCGCGGTTCCCCAAACCGCGCCCGGCCGCCGCGGCCGGAGGCACACCCGCCCCCAGCAGGCATGCCGTCCTTACCCCACGGCCGCCTTGTCCGGAACTGGACAGATCGCTCCATCCTCGGTCCAGCAGCGAACGATGTCGCGAACCGAAAGAATGCCGACCGTCTCGGCTCCGTCAAGCACGATGAGATGACGAAAGCCGCCGCGAACCATCGCGTCGGCCGCCTCCTCCAAAGACCAGTCGGGCGCTGCGAAGACGACGTCCCTGGTCAGATGCTCGGCGACCAGCTCGCCGTCGGGGTCCTGTCCCTCGCCGACGGAGACGAGGATGTCGCGCTCGGTGATGATCCCGGGCCCGTGCCCGTCGGGGTCCATCACGACCGCGGCGCCCACCTTGCGCTCGCTCATCAGGCGCGCGACCGCGCGCAGCGTGTGTCCGGGTCCCACGGTCAAGACCATCCGACTCATGCCTTCGTGAACCTGCATCGCGCCTCTGGCTCTCTCTCTCTGTTTCCCTTCCGGGACCGTCCGCTGCAAGGCGACGGACGGGGCCCGGAAACCGCTCACCCACGGCTTAGCAACTATTGCCTCAATCTAGTGGTTGGGCGCGCCGACGTCAAGGTCCGAGCGATCCGGGGACGCAGGCATTAGGATCACGCTCCCGATGGAGAGGAACGTCCCCGAGAACTTCCCCGCCGACGCCGGAGCTGGCGCTCGTGGGTAGGCAGCAACGCCCGATCGTCATCGCCGCAGTGTCGGCCGTGATCGCGATCGCGATCGGCATCGTGATCAGCTACGCGATCCACTGGTTCCCCGCTCAGGCATCCACGCAGGCGAAGGAATCGGACACGCTCTACCACGTGCTCGTGATCGCCTCGATCCCGATCTTCGTGATCGTGGTGAGCGTGATCCTCTACTCGGTCTGGCAGTTCCACATGAAGCCCGGCGAGGAGCTCAAGGACGGCCCGCCGATCCACGGCAACACGCGCCTGGAGGTCTTCTGGACCGCGATCCCGACCGTTCTGCTGCTGGGACTCGTGGGCTATTCCTTCGTGGTGCTGCGCAACAACGAGAAAAAGCCCGCCCACGAGATCCAGATCGGCGTCACCGGCCAGCAGTTCGCGTGGAGCTACCAATACCCACCGTCGGTAACCGGCGGGGCGGCGGTGAACAGCAACCAGCTCTACGTTCCCAAGGGCACGTCGGTGGACTTCGCGATGCGCAGCAACGACGTGATCCACGCCTTCTGGATTCCCGCCTTCCGCCTGCAGGAGGACGTCGTGCCGGGCATCACCACGCACTGGCGCACGACGCCGACGCTCACAGGCGACTATCCGGTCGTCTGCAACCTGCTCTGCGGCCTGGGGCACTCGCTGATGCGCTCAACCGTGCACGTCGTGCCGGAGGCGCAGTTCAAAGCCTGGATCGCCAGCCAGCTGAGCGCGAGCTCGGGCGGCTCCACAAGCGGCGGGGCTTCGGGATAATGTGGGCCACGATGAACGCCTTCGAGGGGATGAGCTGATGGCCGCCAGGTTCCGCGCCCCCGGCTTCTACCGCGCCGCGCTGATGATGCTCGGCGGCGTGCTGTTCGCGACCGCGCTGACGTGGATCGTGAGGATGGCCACGGGCCACGCCACCTTCCACCACTACCTCTCGCCGGACGCGATCCTGACGGTCTCGCTGATCGCCGTCCCGCTCGCCTTCCTGGTCGGCATCGGCGGCTTTGACTACTGGTTCTACTGGGCCGCCGGGCGCGCGACGCGACCCGAGGACCATTCAAGCCATGGCGCGAGTAGCTGGAAGGACTACTTCCGCATCAACACCGATCACAAGGTGATCGGTGTGCAGTACACGGTCAACTCGTTCTTCTTCCTGCTCGTCGGCGGCCTGATCGCGATGCTGATGCGCGCCCAGCTCGCCCAGCCGGGATCGCACTTCGTCGACGGCAACACCTTCAACGGCCTGTTCTCGGTGCACGCCTCACTGCTGATCTTCCTGTTCATCATCCCCGTGTTCGCGGGTCTCGGCAACTTCGTGATCCCGCTGATGATCGGCGCTCCGGACATGGCCTTCCCGCGCCTGAACGCGCTGTCCTTCTGGCTGCTTCCGGTCGCCGGGCTGATGATGCTCGGCAGCTTCTTCGCCCCCGGCGGCGCCTTCGCCGACGGCTGGACGGCCTACGCGCCGCTGTCGGTGAACGCGCCGATCGGGCAGACCTTCTTCGCGCTCGGCGTGCAGTTCGCCGGCGCCTCCTCGATCATGACGGCGCTCAACTTCCTCGTCACGATCATCACCATGCGCGCGCCGGGGATGAGCTTCTTCCGCATGCCGCTGCTCGTCTGGGCGAACTTCGCGACCTCGCTGCTGGTCGTGATCGCGACCCCCTTCATCGCCGCCTCGCAGTTCTTCGTGCTGCTCGACCGCGCACTCGGCTTCAACTTCTTCAACGCCGCCAAGGGCGGCGACGTGCTGATGTACCAGCATGTCTTCTGGTTCTACTCGCACCCGGCCGTCTACATCATGATGCTGCCGGGCTTCGGCATCATCAGCGAAGTAATCGCCGTGAAGGCGCGCAAGCCGATCTTCGGCTATCGCATGATGGCCTTCTCGCTGCTGGCGATTGTCGGCCTCGGCTTCACGGTCTGGGCGCACCACATGTTCACCTCCGGGATGGCCGCTTGGATCCGCATCCCGATGGCGATCACGACCGCCGTCATCGCGGTGCCGACCGGCATCAAGATCTTCTCCTGGCTGGCGACCCTGTGGCGCGGGGTGCTGCACCTCGACACGGCGATGCTGTTCGCGCTCGGCTTCCTGACGACCTTCACGCTCGGCGGCATCAGCGGGGTGATGCTGGCGATGGTTCCGTTCGACATCCACGTCAGCGCCACCTACTTCATCGTCGCGCACATCCACTACGTGCTGTTCGGCGGCTCGCTGATGACGATCTATGCGGGCGTCTACTACTGGTTCCCGAAGATGACCGGGCGCATGTACGACGAGCGCCTGGGCAAGTGGCACTTCTGGACCACCTTCGTCTTCTTCAACCTCACCTTCGGGCCGATGCACATCCTCGGGCTGCAGGGCATGCCGCGACGCGTCTCGACCTACGCGAGCCAGTTCGCCGACCTCAACCTGTTCATCTCGATCGCCAGCTTCGGGCTCGGCCTCAGCACGCTGCTCTTCATCTACAACATCATCACGAGCTGGCGCGGCGGACCGCGCGCGGTCGGCAACCCGTGGCGCGCGCTGACGCTCGAGTGGCAGGTCTCCTCGCCGCCGCCCGTGTTCAACTTCGACCGCGTCCCGACCGTCGTCGGCGGTCCCTACGAGTACGGCGTGCCGGGTGCGGTGCACGGCATCTTCGCGCCGGCCCCTTCACCGACCGTCGCGGACGCGGGCGCAGGCGTCGTACACGCCCCGAGCCAATGATCGGCGGGCGGCGAGCATGAGGGAAGTCCTGGTCGTGGCCAATCGCACGCTCGGCGGCGCCAAGCTGCTGGAGGCCGTCCGTTCGCGGGCGAGCGGCGGTGATGTCCGCTTTCGTCTCGTCGTCCCGGAGAGCAAGCCCTCCGCGGGCCTCGTGATCTACGACGAGGCCGTCCGCGAAGCGGCGCAGGTGCGCGTGGACCTCGCGCTCTCGGCGATGGCCCACGAGAGCATCGAGGGCAGCGGGGAAGTCGGCGACAGCGATCCGTTCCTGGCCACGATGGACGCGGTCGCGACACGCAGGCCGGACGAGGTCATCATCTCCACCCACCCTGCGCTTCACTCCGGCTGGCTGCGGCGCGACCTCGTCGAACGCATCGACAACGCCTCGGGGCTGCCGGTCGAGCACATCGTCGTTGACCTCGAGCACGAAGAGCCGCCCTTCCGCGTGACGCTCGTGCTCGCCAACAAGACCTCCAGCGGCGAGGAGCTGATCGGACACCTCAGCGAGATGGCCGCAAGCGGCGGCCCCCACCTGTTCATCGCGGTCGTGCCACAGACCGACGGCAGCGGCGGCGCCCCGGGCGAGGCGCGCTCGCGCCTGGCGAAGATGCTCGACCGCCTCAGCGCAGCCGGGCTGCTCAGCTCCGGGATGATCGGAGACCCCGACCCCTACACGGCCGCGATCTACGCGCTCGAGCTGTTCAGGGTCGATGACGTCGTGATCTCAACGCTGCCCGGGGAGCGCTCGGGCTGGCTGCGCTCGAACCTGATCGAGCGCGTCCGCGGCGCCACGGCGGCGCGCGTCGAGCACATCGTCGTCGACGCGCAGACCCCCAGCCCGGCCTCGGCCTAGGAGCTCGCGATGGAGGCCGCCAGCATCCCCCACCCCGCCGCTCACGCAGAGCATGAGCACCACGGCCCGCCGGCGGCCAACCGCAGCTCGCGCGTCGAGCCGCAGCTGCTCGGCATGCTGCTTTTCATCATCTCGGAGATCATGGTCTTCGGGGCCTTCTTCACGGCCTACTTCTTCATCCGCATCGCCAACGGCGATCCGTGGCCGGCCCACGGCACGACGCTGCCGGTCGGCGTGGCGGGCATGAACACCGCGATCCTCGTGTCGTCCTCGTTCACGATCCACTGGGCCGAGCAGGCGATCAAGAAGGGCAACCACCTCGGCCTGAAGGCGGGGATGCTCACGACGTTCCTGCTGGGATGCTCGTTCCTGTTCATCCAGATCAACGAGTACGCCAACATCGGCTTCGCCCCCCAGGACGCCGCGCAGCAGACGATCTTCTACTCGCTGACGGGCCTACACGGTGCGCACGTGTTCATCGGCCTCTTGCTGTTGCTGTTCGTGACGATCCGCGCCTTCCGCGGCCACTACTCGCCCGAGGAGCACCGCGGCGTCGAGGTGCCCGGCATCTACTGGCACTTCGTCGACGTCATGTGGCTGGTCGTATACACGACCGTCTACATCCTCTGAAGGTCTGCCGAGCGTGGGCACGGCGCGGTGCTGCGTCCCCCTTTCTCCGCTTGCTCGAAGACCGTCAGACTGGAAGGTGACCGTGCTGAACCCGCTGCGATCCGAGGAGGAGGCCTTCCGGGCGCTCCTCTACGTGCTGGGCTTCGTGGTCGCGGTGATCGCGATCATCCTGATCGCCCGCGCGATCTTCTGAGCCGAGTGCTCTGACGCGGCCTGGGATCGATGCGACGCCTGCCCCATCATCGCCCGTCGCAGTAGGGCGTGTCTGAGCGCCGTGGGCCAAGCGAGGCAAGGACGCAGGGAGCGTGGCGTGCTTTTAGCACGCGAGCGACCGAGGACACAGCCTCGCGCCGGCCCACGACGCTCAGAGGGCTATTTGACGGTTAGGACGCCGTACATCCCGGCCGGCCGGTGACCGGGGGCCTCGCAGAAGAACGTGTACTTGCCGGGCGTCAGTTTCACGCTCACAGAGGCGGTGGTCTTGGTCGTGAAGGTGCTCGCGCCGAGCTTCGCGCCACCGGGAGTCGCGCCGTGTTCGCCGGATTCGATCGCGATGTTGTGCGAGACGCCCGAGGTGTTCGGCATTTCGACGATCACCGAGCCGGCGCTCGCGGTGGCCTTGCTGCTCACGTAGGCCAGCTGGCCGCTCGGGCTCGCGGCGATCGAGAGCTTGCCGCTCTTCTCGACCGCGGGCTTGCCCGCGCCGGGGGCTTCGACGGCCGTGGCGAGCAGGCCGGGGTCCTTGCCGGTCCGGTCCACGACCTTGGCGATGTAGGCCGAGACGTCCTGGACGGTTGAGCCGCTGACGAGGTCTTTCGGCATCGCGCCTTCGGGGTTGGGCAGGCGGATCTGGCCTTCCACGACGCCGCGGACAGAGTCGCGCTCGAGCCCTTCGGCGAGGCTCGCACGGAAGGCTTCGTCGAGGTTCGGCCCGACGAGGCCCTTCGTGTTGGCCCGCGCGAGCGTGTGGCAGGAGCCACACTTGGCCACGAAGGCCTTCTTCCCGGCGATCAGGTTGGAGTTATCGGCACCCTTGACTGAGCATCCCGCCGCGATCAGAGCGCACGCCACGAGCGCCACGGCGATCGCCGCGCGCAGGGGCCCTCCACGCAGGCGCGGAGGGGTGGCGGTATCGGCGACGCTGAAGCTCATTCGCGGGCGGAACACTATCCGAACGGACGGGTGCCCCGACGCCCCGCGGGCCTGTTCGCACGGTCCTTCACGGCTCCTGCAGGCCATCCAATTCGCCTCGCGCCGCCGCGATCACGCCGAGCGCGACGCGATCCCACGACCAGCGCCGCGCCACGGTCTGCACAAGACCCTCGCGCGCCTGTGCGCGCAGCGCCGGATCGAGCTCGAGCCAGTCCGCGACACAGCCCGCGATCGCCCTCACAGAGCCATCGTCCACCGCAAACGAAAGCGAAGAAGCTGCGGGCGCGGGCAGCGCGCCGGCAAGTGCCTCGCTCACCTCCGCGAGCCCTGAATGCGCGGCGCTGACCGGTAGCGCTCCGCACGCGGCCGCCTCGGCGGCGACCATGCCGAAGGCCTCGGGAAATGTGCTCGGCATCACGAGCGCCTGGCACGCGGGCAGCAGCTCGGCGAGCTCATCATGCTCCAGGCGGCCGGTGAACACGATGCGTTCCCGCAGGCCCGCCGCCGCCGCGATGTAGCTCGCGCGCGTCTCACCCTCAAGGCTCTCGAGAAACGCCAGCAGATGCGTGAGCGGCTGCGCGGGCGTGTTCGCGGCCTCCAGCGCCCGGCCCTGCTGCGCAAGCTCTCGCGCGGCCTGCATCTCGCCGGCCAGCAGGGCAGCGCACAGCCGCTGTAGAGCGTCGCGGTAGGCGCCGAAGCCGACGATGACCAGACGCGCGCGCGGCGCGCGCGCGAGCACCAGCGGCCACGCGGCGATCAGCAGATCGACGCCCTTGCTGACGATCAGCTTGCCGACGTAGGCCACGAGCAGATCGTGCTCTGGGTCGAGCTGCTCGAGCGCCGCGGCGGCCAGCGGCCCGTCGCGCGAGAACGCGCTCTGCGGCTGCCCCTCGCTCCCCCCCGCCGCACGCAGCCCTGCGA
>JACDGG010000152.1 GCA_013815355.1 Solirubrobacterales bacterium | reverse complement strand
GAGCACCCCTCGCCGGCCCCGCGCTCGCGCGCCAGCACCGCGCGCTCCACGCCCGGGGCACGGCCCGCGCGAGCACCCGCGAGCACCGTCAAGCCGAACGCCGCCACGGGTCCTCCCGGCAGCGAGCCGGTGCCGATCCTGATGTATCACGTGATCGCCCCGCCGCCCGCGGGCGCTCCCTTCCCGGGCCTGTATGTCGCGCCCGCCGAATTCGCCGAACAGATGCGCGCGCTCAAGCACGCCGGCTGGCACGCCGTCACTCCCGATCAGGTCGAAGCCTTCTGGAAGCGCGGCGTCTCGCTCGGCAGCGGGCGCCCGATCGTGATCAGCTTCGACAACGGCTATGAGTCCCAGTACACGAAGGCGCTGCCGATCATGCGCAGTCTCGGTTGGGTCGGCGTCGAGAACCTGCAGCTGAGCGGGCTGCCGCCGTCGCAGGGCGGTATCGGGCAGAAGGAGATCCGGGCGCTGCTCGCTGCCGGCTGGGAGCTCGACACGCAGGGCTTCAGCCATGCCGATCTGATCACGCTCGGCGCGGCGGCCCTGCAACACGAGGTGGCCGTCTCGCGGACCGTGCTGCAGCACCGCTTCCATGTCCAGGTGAACTGGTTCTGCTACCCCTCCGGGCACTACGACGCCCGCGTGATCGCGGCGGTGAGGGCCGCGGGCTACTCGGGCTCGACGACCGTGATCCCAGGCTGGGCGCACCCGCACGAAGACCCCTACCGCCTGCATCGCCTGCGCGTGCTCGGCGGCACCTCGGCCAGTCAGCTGCTCGCGCTGATCGCCGCCACGCGCGAAGACCCTCCGGCGCCCAGCTCATACGGGGGTGCCTGAGCGCTACTCGTGGCGTGTGAGGCGCTTGAGCGCCGCCACGCGTGCCTCGGCCAGCTCTGCGCGCGTGCGCAGCTGATGTGACTCGATCTGGGCGTCGCGCAGACGCTCGTGAATTCGGCGGTTGTACTCCTGCACGCGCAAGATCTCATGCTCCAGGAACGCACGCGCATCTTCGATCACGCGCACCTGGCCGCGTACGTGCGGACGACTGAGGTCGAACTCGCGGGCGAGCTCCTGCAGCGTGTCCAGGTAGTCCTCGTCCTCGAGCCCCACGACGACCGGGTGGTCTGAGGGATCGCAGCGAATCGCGGCGCCGGGCCACCAGATGCGCACGGTTCCCGCATCGAGGCGCAGGCGCGCGCCGAGGATCTCGCGCAAGCCAAGCAGCAACTCGTCGTCGGCCAGCAGATAGATGCGCACGCTCTCGCCGACGACGGTGCGGATGTCGCTCGCCCGCAGCACCGGCTCGTGCGTGCCGTCGCGCAGCGTCACGCCGACGATCGGGCCCTCGCGCTCGCCGAGGATCTCCTGGCCGAGCCGGCGCAGGTCCTCGTCGCTGTGGACCACCACGTACTCGGGGTCTGAGACCTCCGTCTGCAGGTCGGCGAGCGCGGCCTCGGGCGAGGTGATCGTGGCGGCGCCCTTCCCGTTCCTCGACATCAGACGAGGCGGTAGCGGCGGGTCGCGGGGTCGCGCTCGAGCAGCCCCACTGCCACGAGCGTCGAGACGTAGCGGTGCGTGGTGCTCGGGTTCATGTCGAGCATCCGTGCGATTTCAGCGTTGCCGAGATAGCTGCCGTCGGTCGGGAACGAGGCGAGCATCAACAGGCCTGCGAGCAGCGAGCGTGAGAGCCGGCTGTCCTCGAGCTGACGCGGCTCCTGAGCGAGCACCGTGCGCACGTCCTTCAACCCGGAGAGCAACACGGACATGTTCCCTCCGTCGGCCGCGTCGCGCACCACCCGGTCGACCTGCGCCGCGGAGAGCTCGATCGTGATCGCCTCCGAGGCGGTATCCGTGCGTTTCTGAGCGGGTACGCGCGTGGAACGTGTCGTTTCGGCGGGCGCGTCGAACCCCTGGCTCGGGCTATGGGCGCTCATCGAGAGCGCGTCTGCAGAGCCGAGGAGCGCCGAGGCGCTCGTGTCTGTCTGGCCGCTCATCGTCCACAATGATGAAGCGCTTTGACTCTGCTGATAAGGCAGACGCTTGAATGTTCTAGGTTCTGACTGTCCTGACTGTCGGGAACAGAAAGATAGAAACGTTGCTTTCTAGATGTTTCGACTGTTACTAGGCTGTGACGTCCATGGAAGCGCGCGCGACAGCCACGAGAACGACGGTAGCAAGAACCTCCAAGCGGGATACGGGGCCGATGCAGTCGGCTGTGCACTGGGCGCTCCTGGGGCTCGTGATCGAGCGCCCCAGCTACGGCTACGAGCTGGCGCACCGCTTCGAACACGCATACGCCGGCATGCTTCACCTCAGCGGGATCTCCTACGTCTACACCGCGCTCGACACGCTCCAGCGCCGTGGCCTCACCGAAGAGATCGCCGGCACGCGCGCGGGGCGCCAACCGAAGCCGCGCTACCGCGCCACCGCCGAGGGCGTGGGCGCATACCAGGAGCGGCTGACCGACCAGATCCAGGAGGACATGCGCCGCGCACGCCTGTTCGCGCGCCAGCTGGCGGTCTTCGCCCAGGAGCCGGAGATGGGCCTGCAGATCATCGAGCGCTATGGCGAGGCCTGCCTGCAGGAGGCCGCGAACACCTCGCTGGCACCCACCGCGAGTGACTCCGCGCCCGACCCGATCGCCGGCCTGGCCTCGCGTCTGGTCTCCGAGGAGAGCCGCCTGTCAATGGAAGCCAAGCTGCCCTGGGTGGAGTACGCACGGCGCGAGTTCAAGGCGCTGGCCGCGAGCCGGACACAACCGCGATGAGCCTGCTCGAGCTCGACCGCGTCGAGAAGTCCTTCAGCAGCGCTCCCCGCGATCCCGGCGTGTTGCGCGGAGCCTCGCTCGAGGTGGAAGCGGGCGAGCTGATTGCCGTCTGGGGCTTGCGCCGCTCGGGCCGCTCGACGTTCCTGCGCGTGGCCGGTGGCATCGAGGCGCCGGACGCTGGAGCCGTGCGCTTCGAAGGACGCGATCTGCGCGAGCCCGGTCACGACGTGCTCGGCGGCGGCATCGGCTACTGCCGGCGAAGCTTCCGCCCGAGCGAAGGCCCGCACGTCATCGACCACCTCGCGATCGGACAGGTCGCGCGCGGCGCTTCGCTGAAGCGTGCACTCGAGCTCGGCCACGCGGCGCTCGAGCGCGTCGAGGCCGGATCGTGCGCCGCGCGGCGCCCGGCCGAGCTCGACCCGGCTGAGAGCATTCGCGTCGCAATCGCCCGGACGATCGTCCTGCGGCCACGGGTGCTGCTGATCGACGAGCCCACGATCGGCGTCGATCTGCTCGTTCGCGACTCGTTGCTGGCGTTGCTGCTCTCGCTCGCCAAGGACGGCATCGCGATCGTGACCACCACCGGAGACTCCACCTGCCTCTCCGGTGCACGTGCACTGACGCTGAGCGAAGGTGAGCTGCGGGGCACGCCTGCGCCTGAGCTCGCGCCGGTCGTTCCGTTGCGCCGGCAGGCATGATTAGGACGCGACGCGCGCCCGCGCGCCGCGCGCTCACGACCGACTAGGCGGCATCCATGCTCGAGCTCGACAGGGTGGTCAAGCACTACCAGTCAGGCGCGGGCGAGGTTCGCGCGGTGAGCGGCGTCGATCTGACGATCGCACCGGGTGAGATGCTCGCCCTGCTCGGGCCGAGCGGCTCGGGCAAGACGACGCTCCTGCTGCTCGCCGCGGCGCTGATGCGCCCCGACGCGGGAACCGTGCGCTTCGACGGGCGCGACCTCTCGACGCTGAGCGAGAACGAGGCGTGCGACTACCTCATGAACGACATCGGCTTCATCTATCAGGGCGTGCACCTGATGCCGCGTGTATCCACCCTCGAGAACGCGTCGATCAAGCTGATGCTAGGCGGCGTGGCAATGCGCGATGCCCAGGCGCGCGCACGGCCCTGGCTGGAGCGCGTCGGCCTCGGCGCCCACCTGCGGCGCACGCCTGAGGAGCTCTCCGGCGGCGAGCGCCAGCGTGTGGCGATCGCGCGGGCGCTGTGCGGAGAGCCGAGCCTGATCCTGGCCGACGAGCCGACCGGCAACCTCGACAGCGCGCGCAGCGCCGAGACGATCGAGCTGCTGCGCTCGATCGCGCACGAGCGCGGCGCAGCGGTCCTGCTCGTGACCCACGACGCCGAGGCCGCGCTGATCGCCGACCGCTGCTGCACGCTGCGCGACGGCGAGCTGCTCGACGGCCACCATGCCGCAACGGAGCCACCGGCGGTGGCGCTCGACCAACGCCGACCGGCCGCCCAGGCGTGATCGGCAAGCCTCACAGCAGGCCGCTCGAGGCCAGGCTCCTGGTGCGGCCCTACGCGCTCGTCTACCTCTACACGCGCCGCCTGCGCGTACATCTCGTGCAGGAGCTACTCGCCGGCCTGGGCGTGGCGGTCGCCGTGGCGCTGGTCTTCGCCGCGATCGTCGCCAACGGCAGCGTCGCGGGCTCTGCCGAGCAGATCGTCCACGCCGTGATCGGACCCGCCGATCTGCAGCTGCACGCGCGCGACTCCTCGGGCATGGACGAGCGCCTGCTCGCGCGGGTGCGTGCGATGCCCGGCGTGCGCCAGGCGGCGCCGCTGCTCGAACAGACCGCCACGCTGCGCACCGCCGGCGGGCGGCGAGCCACGGTCGACCTCGCCGGCACCGATCTCAGCTTTGCACTGCTCAACGGGCTCGCGCACACGCTCCCGGTCGCGGCCTTCTCCCCTGGCGGCATCGGCATCAGCCGCATGAGCGCCGGCGAACTGGGTGTGGGCGCACTGAGCGGCACATCGATCGAGCTACAACTGCGCGGCAAAGTCCACACGCTGAAGGTGGCCGCCGTGCTCGGTCCCGAAGCGGCGGGACCGCTCGCCGAGGCCCGCATCGCGGTGCTACCGCTGGAACGCCTGCAGCAGCTGGCCGGATTGCCCGGAGGCCTGACGCGAATCCTGATCCGCACGCAACCCGGCCAGCAGGCCAGGGTGCGCGCCGAGCTCGGCAAGCTCGCGGGCGGGCATCTGACGGTCGCCCGCGCCGACGCCGAGATCTCGCTGTTGCGCGAGGCGCTGCGTCCGAGCGATCAGGCGAGCGGGTTCTTCGCCGCGATCAGCGCGCTGCTCGGATTCCTGTTCGCGTTCAACGCGATGCTGCTGACGGTCCCCGAGCGCCGCCAGGCGATCGCCGACCTGCGCCTGATCGGCACGAAGCGCGCCGCGATCATCCAGATCGTCGCCTTCCAGGCGCTGTGCCTCGGCCTCTTCGCCTCGCTGCTGGGCCTGGCGGGCGGCTATGCGCTCTCGCGTGGGGTCTTCCATCAATCCTCGAGCTATCTGGCCGAGGCGTTCACGCTCGGCTCGAGCACCGTCGTCGGGCTCCGTCCGCTGCTGCTCGCGCTGCTCGGCGGCATGCTCGCCACGTTCCTCGCCTCGGCTGTGCCAATGCTCGACCTGCGCCGCGACCGCGCACTCGATGCCGTCTATGCCGCCGATGGCGCGCCGGGGAACACGCTCAGCGCGCGCCTGGCGTTGCGGCTGGGCCTCGCCGCGGCGGCGCTGCTGGTGGCAACCACGATCCTGTTCGAGCTGCAGCCGTCGCTGGCGCTGCTCGCCAGCGGCATGCTCGCGCTCGCGACCGTGCTCGCGATCCCGCTGGTGTTCGCCGCCGTGCTGCGCTTCGCCCGCGCCGTGGCCGAGCGCCACCAGCGGCTCACGGTCCTGCAGGTGGCGCTGACATCGCTGAAGGCGACCACGTTGCGCTCGCTCGCCCTCGCGGCGACGGGCGCCGTGGCGATCTTCGGCGGCATCGCGCTGGGCGGCTCGCGCGACGACCTGCTGCGCGGGATCGACGGCTTCGCACACAGCTACTCCGCCGACGCGGCGTTGTGGGTCACGAACCCCCAGGACAACCAGGCGACGGTGACCTTCGAGGCGGACGGCTACCCGGCGCGTATCGCGCACGTCGGAGGCGTGCTCGCCGTCCAGCGCTTCCAGGGAGGATTCCTGGAACTGGGCAACCGCCGCATCTGGGTCATCGCTCGCCCCTCCGGCGCGAACCGGAATGTGCTCGCCAGCCAGATCGTCGAAGGCAGCGCGGGCCGCGCCGTCGGGCTGCTCGGGGGCAGCGGCTGGATCACGATCTCCCAGCAGATCGCGGCCGAGCGCCATGTGCGCCCGGGAGGCGCCCTGACGCTGCCGACGCCCTCGGGCGATGTGCGCTTCCGCGTCGCCGCCACCACGACCAACCTGGCGTGGAGTCCTGGCGTGATCTTCATCGGTGCCGGCGACTACCGGCGGTTGTGGCACACGCAGGCGCCCACCGCGCTGGGGGTGACGCTCGCGCCGAACACGAGCGTCCCCGCGATGCGCAACGCCGTGGCGCACGCGCTCGGCGCCGGAAGCGGCCTGGAAGTCTCGACTGCCGCGGCGCGCGAAGCGCGGATCGAGCGGCTCACGACCGAAGGCCTCAGCCGCCTCGGGGAGATCTCCACGTTGCTCGTCATCGCCGCGATCCTGACGATGGCAGCGGCCCTCGGCTCGAGCGTCTGGCAGCGCCGCCGTGCGCTCGCGGGCCTGCGCCTCTCGGGCGTGCGCGTGCCGCGCCTGCGGCGCATCCTGATGCTCGAAGCGGCGCTGATGCTCGGCACCGGCTGCGTGAGCGGAGCGATCGCCGGCATCTACGGTCAGGTCGTGATCGACGCCTATCTCAAGCACATCACCGGCTTCCCGGTCGCGAATCTCGGCGCCAGCGGGCGCCCGCTGGAGATCATGACGCTCGTGATCGCGGCAGTCCTCGCGATCGTCGCCGTGCCCGGCTGGTCGGCCGCACGCGTCTCTCCCACGCTCGCGCTCAATGAGTGAGCGCGTCACACTCGCCCGCATGCCGCCCGACAAGTCCGCGGAATCAGGTCAGGCGCTCGGCGAGAGCGCGCAGCGCGCCGGCGCAGAGGGGGGCCTCGAGTGGAGGCTCGCCGCCCGCGGCGCGGCAGCGCTGGTGGGCACCAACGCGCGCTACTGGTCGAGCGTCGCC
>JACDGG010000151.1 GCA_013815355.1 Solirubrobacterales bacterium | reverse complement strand
CCGGAGGTCCTGAGCGCCGGGCGCGGCGGGGCCGCGCCGCTCGATCCGCTGTAGCGGGCTCTCTGCGCGGCCGGTGGGCCCACACTCGGCGGCGGGCGCTCATGCGCCGGCGGTTCCTCATGCGCCGGCGGGCCTTCGCGAAAGCCCGCCGGCGAGACACCGAAGCGGCGGCGGAAGGCGCCTGCGAAGTGCGACGGGTAGCGGTAGCCCGCCAGTCGCGCCACCGAGGCGATCGGGATCGAGCGCTGCTCGAGCAGCAGCTCCGCCGCCGCCGACATGCGCCGCGCCGTGAGGTCCTCGCTGAAGCTCTCGCCGAACTGGGCATAGGCGCGCTGCAGCGCGCGCGGGGAGCTCGACAGCGCATGCGCCACGCTTGCGAGCGTCAGCGGCTGGCGGTAGTGGCGCGCCACCACGACGCGCCCGAGCAGGTACAGCCGGCGTCTGGCGGCGAGCGTCTCGGGGTGCACATCCTCCACTCCGACCGGCCGCCGCCAACGGGACAACGAATGATCTGACGATGAAGCTCAGCCGCCGAACCGCTTGGCGATGCGCTGCACCGAGCCCACGTAGGAGTCGCCGAACAGCAGTGAGTGCACGAGCAACGGCAGCAACTGGCACAGCTCGACCCGATCCTGCCAGCCCTCCGCGAGCGGGCTGTGCTCCTCGTAGGCCGCAAAGATCCGCTGCGACGACGCTCCGAACAGGCGCAGCATCGCCAGGTCGACCTCGCGGTGGCCTCCATACGCAGCCGGGTCGATAAGCCAGGGACGGCCCTCGCGGTCGGCCATCACGTTGCCGCTCCACAGATCGCCGTGCAGGCGCGCCGGGGGCTCGGCCGGGCCGAGAAGCGCCGGCATGCGCTCGCACAGCCGCTCGAGCGCGGCCACGGCCGAGGCCGAGAGCAGCGCGCGCTCGGCGCACATGCGCGTCAGCGGCGCGAGCCTACGCTCGGCGTAGAAGCGCGCCCAGTCCTCGGCGGGCTCGTTCGACAAGCGCAGCCAGCCGAAGCCGCTCGTCGCGCCGAGGCCCTCCTTGCCGAAGCAGGGCGCGCCCGCCGCGTGCGTCTCGGCGAGACCGCGTCCCAGCTCCTCCGCGCCCGCAGCGTCGAGCCTGCCGGGCTCGATCCACTCGAGCGCCAGATAGGCCTTATCCACCGCGAGCACCTCCGGCGTGCGCAGCGCTCCGGGCTCGGCCAGCCAGCGAAGACCCTCCGCCTCGGCCGCGTACTCGCCCGCGGGCACCTCCGCGCGCGTCTTCACGAACGCCTCGCGTCCGTCGCCCAGCACGACGCGGAACGACTCGTTGATGTCACCGCCGCCCACCGGCCGCACCTCGCGCGCGCCCGGCAGCAGGCTCACGGCAGCTCGCCCGCCCTGATCCTCTCGAGCAGCCCTGCGCACGCCGCGTGCACGAGGTCATAGACCTCCTCGAACCCTCCGTCCGCGCCGTAGTAGGGGTCGGGCACGTCGAGATCGCTCGCTCCTGCGCTCGCCGGGTCGAACTCGCGCAGCAGATGGAGCTTTGCGCGCTGCTCGTCGTTCTTTGCGATGTGGCTGAGCGCGCGCAGGTTCTCACCGTCCATCGCGAGCACCACGTCGAACGCCTCCAAATCATTCAAGAGAACCTGCCGTGCGACGCTCCCGAGCGCCACGCCGCGAGCCCGTGCGGTCGCGCTCGCGCGCGCATCCGCGGGGTTGCCCACATGCCATGCGCCCGTGCCGGCCGAGTCGATCTCGACGCTCTGCTGCATCCCGGCCTGCTCGAGGAGCGAGCGCATCACGCCCTCCGCCGTCGGCGAGCGGCAGATGTTGCCGAGGCACACGAACAGCAGCCGCACGCGCCCAGCCGGCTCCTCACTCATCGCCGAGCTCGAGCACCGCCAGGAACGCCTCCTGTGGCACCTCCACGCGTCCCACCTGCTTCATCCGCTTCTTGCCCTCCTTCTGTTTGGCAAGCAGCTTTTTCTTGCGCGTGATGTCGCCGCCGTAGCAGCCGGAGATCACGTCCTTGCGAAACGCCTTGACCGTCTCGCGCGCGATCACGTGCGCGCCGATCGCGGCCTGGATCGGCACGTCGTACTGCTGGCGCGGGATCCGCTTGCGCAGCTTCTCCGTCAGCGTGCGCCCCATCTCATATGCCTTGTCGCGGTGCACGATCATCGACAGCGCGTCGACCGTGTCGCCCGCCAGCAGCACGTCGAGCTTGACCATGTCCGAGGGGCGCACGCCGTCCAGCTCGTAGTCGAGCGAGGCGTAGCCGCGGGTGCGCGACTTCAGCTGGTCGAAGAAGTCCAGCACGATTTCCGCGAGTGGCAGGTCGTAGGTCATCTGCACGCGCTCCGGCGAGAGATAGTGCATGCCGGAGTGCACGCCGCGGCGTTCCTGGCAGAGCTCCATCACCGCACCGACGAACTCTTTCGGCGCGATCACCGACGCTTTGATGAAGGGCTCGCGCACTTCCTCGATCGTGCCCGGGTCGGGCATGTCCGAGGGGTTGTGCACCTCGCGCTCCTCGCCATTGGTCAGCGTCACGTCAAACTCCACCGAGGGCATCGTCGCGAGCAGTTCCAGGTCATACTCGCGCTCCAGGCGCTCGCGCACGATGTCCATGTGCAAAAGGCCCAGGAAGCCGCAGCGGAAGCCGAAACCGAGCGCGTCGGAGGTCTCCGGCTCCCACGACAGCGCCGCGTCGTTGAGCACGAGCTTTTCGAGCGCGTCGCGCAGGTCCGGGTAGTCGTCGGAGTCGATCGGGAAGAGGCCGCAGAACACCATCGGCTTGACCTCGCGATAGCCCGGCAGCGCCTCTGTCGCCGCGCCCGCACTCGCGCCGGAGTGCGCGCGCGTCGTCAGCGTGTCTCCCACACGCAGCAGCGTGACGTCCTTCAGGCCCGTGATCAGATAGCCGACCTCTCCCGCCGCCAGCTGATCGGTGGGCATCATCTGCGGGCTGAAGAAGCCGATGTCGTCGATGTCCGCCTCCGTGCCCGCCGCCATCGCGCGGATCGGCTGACCCTTGCGGAACACGCCGTCTACCACGCGGATGTAGGCGATCACGCCGCGGTACTGGTCGAACTCCGAGTCGAAGATCAGCGCGCGCGCCGGCCCGTCCGGATCGCCGCTCGGCGGGGGCACGCGCGCGATCAGCTCCTCGAGCACCTCCCCCACGCCTTCCCCCGTCTTGCCGCTGATCTTCAGGATCGAGTCCGCCGGCTCGCCGATCAGCTCTGAGACTTCGCCGGCCACGCGCTCGGGCTCGGCGCCCGGCAAATCGATCTTGTTCAGGCACGGGATCAGCTCCAGGCCCGACTCCACCGCCAGATAGGTGTTCGCCACCGTCTGGGCCTCGACGCCCTGCGCCGCGTCCACGACGAGCAGCGCGCCCTCGCACGCCTCCAGCGAGCGCGACACCTCATACGTGAAGTCCACATGGCCCGGCGTGTCGATCAGGTGCAGCTGGTAGGTCTCGCCGTCGCGCGCCGTGAAGAACACGCGCACCGCCTGTGCCTTGATCGTGATCCCGCGCTCACGCTCGAGGTCCATCGAGTCCAGCAGCTGCGCGCGCATCTCGCGCGGCGTCACCGTGTGCGTCAGCTCGAGGATGCGATCGGCCAGCGTCGACTTGCCGTGGTCGATGTGCGCGATGATCGAGAAGTTGCGGATGTGGGCCTGGTCCATGGGGGTTCGCGCCACGATAGATGGTGGGTCGAGGTGGTTGGGGCGTGGATGGTGGAGCGCTACCCGGCAACCTTGCCCGACCCGCTAGCGTTAACCGTCCGGCGGATCGCCAACTCGACGAGGGTTCACCCAGCCGCGGCAACGCGCCGGTCTTCGGGCCGGCGGCCTGTCCAGGTGTCGAGAGTGTTAAGCCGCCCAGGCGAAACACACAGTCCTGGGACGTATGTAGTAAGCGGCGATCTCTGTTCGGGCGCATGCCGGGTGGGCTTCGGCTCACCCGGCCTCTGCTCGACCTGCGGGCCTGGGCCAGCGGCTCGGTGACCGTGATCGGCTCGATTCAGAGGCGCCTGCGCTTCGCGTCGGCTGCTCCGCGGCTCTCGACACGTCGGCGGCTCGGCGGCGCGCGCAGGCGGCTCGCGCACCGCGATCAGGCGCGCCCGAGCCGCACGCGGATCAGGCGGCTGACCTGGTGTGCCTCGGGCACGCGCATCGCCAGCACCGCGCGCGAGTAAAGCCACACGCCCGCGAGACCGGCCGCGCCGACCGAGACGATCTGCGCCGGCAGCGAGCGCCCGATCACGCTGTCGATCGCATACCAGACGACCCACGAGACGCCCGCCAAAAGCGCCGAGGCGACCGCGATGCGCGCCGTGATCATCGTCGTCTGGGCACCCTCCAGGCGTCCGTTGAAGCCCGTGCGCAGCCGCTGCAGCTGCAGCGCCGCCATTACGGCGTTAGCCGCAACCGTGCCGATCACGAGGCCCGCGATGCCGAGTGGCTTGTAGAGCGCGAGGCTCACGATCACGTCCACGACCATGTTCATCGCCGCCAGTCGCGTCGGGATCCACGGGCGCTGCAGCGCGAAGAACGTGCGAGTCAGCAGCAGGTTGATGCCCCCGAACGGCAGGCTGAACGCGAACCAGAACAGCGCGATCGCCACGAGATGCGTCGAGTGTGTGTTGAAGTGCCCGCGCTGGAAGACGAGGCGCGTGATCGGTGTCGGCAGCACGATCATGAACGCCGCCGCCGGGATCAGCAGCAGATTTATCTGACGCATGCCGCTGCCGACGGTGCGCCGCATCCCCGCCGGGTCCCGGCGCGAGGCCAGACGGCTGAGCGTCGGGAAGAGCACCGTCGCCACCGCAACGCTGAAGACACCCTGGGGCAGCATGTAGATGCGAAACGCGTTGTCGATCGCGCGCGGCGCTTCGTCGGAGACGAGGCTGCCGAAGGCCGAGTTGATCAGCTGGTCGAGGTTGACGATCCCCAGGCCGATCGTCACGGGCAGCATCAGGATGAAGACCTGCTTGACGCGCGGATCGTGCCAGTCGACGCTGAAGCGCAGGCGGAAGTCGATCCTCCCGAGCGCGCCGAACGCGAGCGCCAGCTGCACACCCGTCGCCGCGAGGATGCCGATCGCATAGGCGTAGATCTCATCTTTGCCGTGGAAGTGCGGCGCGAGCAAGACCAGCAGCACGATGATCACTGCGTTCCAGATCGCCGGCGAGATCGCCGGGATCGTGAAGTGATCGTAGGACTGCAGGATCCCCACGAGCAGGCCGTTCAGGCCCAGCAGCAGGATCACGGGGAACATGATCTGCGAGAGGCCGATCGTGAGGTCGTTCAGCCCGCTGCTGAACGTCGGGCCGATGAACACCGGCATGATCAGAGGAGCCGCGAGGATGAAGATAGCCGTCAGCGCGCCGAGCCCGATCAGCATGATCCAGAACAGCGTCGAGGCGAGGCTCAGCGCCTCGCGGCGCCGGCCCTTCTGCAGCAGGTCGGTGAAGACCGGCACAAACGCCGCCGACAGCGCCGATTGCGCGAACAGCTGCGCCACGAGGTTCGGTACGAGCGAGGCGATCGTGTAGGCCGAGGCCCGGCCGCTGGTGCCGAAGTAGCTCGCGAACACCACTTCGCGCAGCAGCCCAACGATGCGCGAGATACCCGTGCCCAGTGAGAAGATCGCGGTGTTGCGCGCCACCCGGCCGCCGCTCGGAGGCGCTGGGCCCGCGGGCTGCTCCTCGGCGGGTTCTACGGGCGCGGACAAGGCCGCTATAGTACGGCGCTCTGCGGCGCGGAGCCCGTCGTTCTCCGCGTGCGCATCATCGTCATGGCGAACATCCACTCACAGAAGAAGCGCATCCTCCGCTCCGAGCGCGAGCGGCTGGAGAACCGCCTCTACACCTCCACGATCAAGACCCACTTCCGGCGCCTGGAGGGCCTGGTCGAGGGTGGCGAGGGCGAGGCCGCCACGACCGCGCACCGAGAGCTCGTCAGCACGATCGACAAGGCCGTCAAGCGTGGCGCGATGCACAAGAACACCGGCGCGCGCAAGAAGTCCCGCGCGGCCCGCACGCTCGCGCGCTCCTCAGCCGCTAGCGAGTAGTCACCGCTTCGATCGCCCGCACGGCGATCGTGTCCTCTGAGAGCGCCGCCATCCGCGTGCGGCTCTCCAGCAGCAGCGCGCCTCCGCGCGAGTCGAGCTCGAGGTCGGCCAGCTCCGCCAGCGCTGCGCGCAGCCGCTCCGGATCGGTGCGCGACACATCCGCCACGAAGCGCTCCGCCGCGCGCGCCGGCATCCGCAGCCCGCGCTTGACCTCCGCGACCGATTCGCCCGCCTGCAGGCGCAGCGAGATCGCAAGCGCGTCGCGCAGGCGCGCAGCCATCAAATAGAGCAACCCCGACAGGCGCTCCCCCTGCCCGCGCAGGCGTAGGTAGGAGAGCGTCGCCTCGCGCGAGTCGCCGCCCACGAGGGCGTCGGCGAGGCCGTAGGCGCGCCACTCGGCCGAGTGCGCGGCGCGCGCTTCGATCTCCTGCGCGCTCACCACACGAGTCTCTCCCTCTACCTGTTCGCCTTCGAGCGCGAGCTTCTCGAGCTCACGCAGCAGCCGTTGCTGGCGATCGCCGACCTGCGCCACGAGCACCTTGGCGGCCGCGCCGTCGAGCTCGATCCCCAGCTTTGTCCCCTGCGCACGGGCCCACTTCGCCAGCTCCCAGGACTTGACGGTCATCTGCGCCACGATCTGTCCGCCCGCTTGCTTGACCGCGTCGTGCAGCGCCGCCGGCGCCTTCGCGCGCGCCTCCTCGCGCGCGAACATCGCGAGCGTCGTCTCCGGCGGCATCTGCGCCAAAGTCGGCGCGAGCTGCTTCTCGACGTCCGCCTGACGCCAGCGCTCGACGCCTTCGACGATGAGCACGCGGCGTCCGATCGCGAGCGTCATCGCCGCCAGCGACGCGGCCACGCCCGCCGGGCTCGCCTCATCGCCCTCGAGCACCTCGACGCTGCCGCCTGAGCCCTCACCGCTCTCCGCCAATGCGCGCAGCCCCGCGC
>JACDGG010000150.1 GCA_013815355.1 Solirubrobacterales bacterium | reverse complement strand
GCGCACCGCCGCCGCCGCCCGCGAACGGCGGACCGACGCCCCGCACGTCGAAGCGCTTGCCGGAGACCTCGACCTCATAGGTCTGCTCGACCTTTTCGGGCTCGTCCTCCCCGCTGGGCGGGGTCGGGGCTCCGAAGGCGAGCGTCTTCAGCCACTTCTTGTCCTCCAGCAGGTCCCTGCAGGTCTCGCCCTTGGCCCACTGCTCGGTTGCGAGCAGCGCCTGGTGGAAGGGGATCAGCGTCTTCAGGCCCTCGATCTCGTATTCGCCGAGGGCCCGCAGCATGCGCTTGGTGGCCTGCTCGCGATCGGCGTCCCAGACGATCAGCTTGGCGACCATCGGGTCATACATCGGCGAGACTTCCCCACCGGCCTCGACGCCCGAGTCCACACGAACGCCCGGCCCTGTCGGCTCGCGGTAGGCGCCGATCTTGCCCGGTGCGGGCGCGAAGTTCTTCGAGGCGTCCTCGGCGTTGATGCGGCACTCGATCGCGTGCCCGCGCAGGACGACGTCCTCCTGGGCGTAGGAGAGCTCGGCACCGGCCGCGGCGCGGATGCCCTCCTTGACGATGTCGATGCCGGTCGTCATCTCGGTGACGCAGTGCTCGACCTGCACGCGCGTGTTCATCTCCAGGAAGAAGTACTCCGGCTCGGCGGTGGGTGGGCTCCCAGTCACCGAGAAGAGACCCTCGATCGTGCCGGCGCCCACGTAGTCCACGGCCTTGGCCGCGTTCACGCCGATCTCGCCGATGCGCGCACGCATCTCGGGGTCGACGACCCACTCCGGAGCGGGGCACTCCTCGATCACCTTCTGGTGGCGGCGCTGGATCGAGCAGTCGCGCTCGCCGAGGTGGATCACGTTGCCGTGGCGGTCGGCGAGCACCTGCACCTCGACGTGGCGCGGGTCGTGCAGGTAGCGCTCGAGGTAGACGGTCGGATCGGAGAAGAACTTCTCGCCTTCGCGGCTTGAGCCCTCGAAGGCGCCCTCGAGCTCATCCTCTGAGAGAGCGACGCGAAAGCCCTTGCCGCCGCCGCCGCCCGCGGCCTTGACCGCGACGGGGAAACCGATCTCCTCCTTGGCGATGCGCAGCGCGTCGGCGACCGTCGCCACCGGCGCGGTCGTGCCCGGGACGATCGGTACGCCCGCGGCCTGCATCAGCTCGCGCGCACGCGTCTTTGATCCCATCGCCTCGATCGCGCTCGCAGGTGGGCCGATGAAGACGATGCCCGCGTCCTCGCAGGCTTGAGCGAACGGTGCGTTCTCGGCGAGGAAGCCGTAGCCGGGATGGATCGCCTCGGCGCCGGCGCGGCGTGCGACGTCGATGATCTTCTCGACGCTCAGGTAGTTCTCCGCGGCCGGTCCCTCGCCGAGGTTGTAGGACTCGCCGGCGCGGCGCACGTGCGGGGCGTCGCGGTCTAGCTCGGAGTAGACGGCCACGCTCGCCACGCCGAGCTCATCGAGCGCGCGCACGATGCGGACCGCGATCTCACCGCGATTGGCTATGAGGACCTTGTTGAACACCGGGCGGGAGCTTATTAGGAGGCGGCCTCGAGGGCCGCCTGGAGGCGTTCACAGTGGTGCAACAGGGGTCTGTGCCTCACGCGGCGGCCGCGATCATCCCGGCGCCGACGGTGCGGTTGCTCGTCTCGTCGATCAGGATGAAGCTGCCGGTGCGCCGGTTGCTTGTGTAGGGGTCGAACACGAGCGGCGTGCTCGTGCGCAGGTGCACGCGGCCGATGTCGTTGAGGCCGAGCTCCTGGGGCGCGGCGACGCGCTCGAGCGTGTGCACGTCGAGGAGATCCTCGACCGCATCGACGACCGCCACCGCGCTGCGCGAGGTCTGCTTGATCACATAGCGCGAGCGCGGCCGCAACAGCTCATCGGTCATCCAGCAGATGTCCGCCTCCAGCTCGCGCGCAACGAGCGGTGCCTCCTCCGGGTGACAGATCAGCTCGCCGCGCGAGATGTCCAGCTCGTCCTGGAGGCGCAGCGTCAGCGACATCGGCGCCATCGCCTCCTCGAGCTCACCGTCGTAGGTGTCGATCGCGGCGATCCGTGTGCGCCCCCCACCGGGGAGCACCATGATCTCCTCGCCGCGTTTGAGCGCGCCGCTCGCGAGCTGCCCGGAGTAGCCGCGGTAGTCCTCGACTCCCGCCGCCGAGGCCGGGCGGATCACCCATTGCACCGGGAAGCGCGCGGGCTTGTCGTTCGGGTGGTCGTAGGCAACCTCGACCTGCTCGAGCAGGTCGAGCAGCACCGGACCGTCATACCAGCTCATAAGCTCCGAGCGCTCGACGACGTTGTCGCCGTTCAGCGCCGACATCGGGATGTAGGCGATGCTCTTGACGCCTGTCAGCTTCTCCGCGAAGCCAGCGAACTCGGCCACCAGCTCCTCGTAGCGCTCCTGGGAGTAGTCGACGAGGTCCATCTTGTTGATCGCCACGACCATCTCAGGGATGCCCAAGAGCGCGCTGATGAAAGCGTGGCGCTTTGACTGCTCGAGCACGCCGCGGCGCGCGTCTATCAGCACGACCGACACATCCGCCGTGGAGGCGCCGGTCACCATGTTGCGCGTGTACTGGCGATGCCCGGGACAGTCGGCGATGATGAAGCGGCGCTTGGCCGTTGCGAAGTAGCGGTAGGCCACGTCGATCGTGATGCCCTGCTCGCGCTCGGCGCGCAGCCCGTCGGTGAGCAGCGCCAGGTCCAGCGCGCCCTCGCCGCCGCGGCGCTCACTGGCCTGCGCGACGTGTTCGAGCTGGTCCTCGAAGACCTGCTTTGAGTCATAGAGCAGGCGGCCGATCAGCGTGCTCTTGCCGTCATCGACCGAGCCTGCCGTGGTGAAGCGCAGCAGGTCGAGGGTCACGGCTGCCCCATCTCGACACTGCGCACGCCCGCCCGCGCGCGGAGCGCGCCCCTAAAAATCGTCCTGCCCGGCACTAGAAGTAGCCGGCCTTCTTGCGATCCTCCATCGCCGCCTCCGAGACGCGGTCATCGGCGCGGGTCTCGCCGCGCTCGGTGATGCGCGTCGCCGCGATCTCCAGCACGACCTCCTCGAGCGTCGCCGCGCTCGACTGCACGCCGCCGGTGCAGCTCATGTCCCCGACGGTCCTGTAGCGCACCGTCGCGTCGAAGGTCTCCTCGCCCTCGATCAGCTCGGTGCCCTCGCGCCAGGCGTAGAGCATGCCGTCGCGCTTGAACACTTTGCGCTCGTGGGCGAAGTAGATCAGCGGTACCTCGAGCTGCTCTTGGTCGATGTACTCCCACACATCGAGCTCGGTCCAGTTCGACAGCGGGAAGACGCGCACGTGCTCGCCCTTAGCGATGCGCCCGTTGTAGAGGTTCCACAGCTCCGGGCGCTGATTCTTGGGGTCCCACTGGCCGAAGTCGTCGCGGAAGGACATGATCCGCTCCTTCGCCCGTGCGCGCTCCTCGTCGCGGCGCGCGCCGCCGAAGGCCGCATCGAAGCCGTGCTCGGCGATCGCGTCGAGCAGCGTCACCGTCTGCAGGCGGTTGCGCGAGGCACGCGGGCCCGTCTCCTCGACGGCGCGGCCGCTGTCGATCGAGTCCTGCACACTGGCCACGATCAGCCGCTCGCCGAGCTCGGCCACGCGACGGTCGCGGTACTCGATCACCTCGGGGAAGTTGTGCCCCGTGTCGACGTGCATCAGCGGGAACGGAAACGGCGCCGGACGGAAGGCCTTCTCGGCCAGGCGCAGCAGCACAATCGAGTCCTTGCCGCCGCTGAACAGCAGCACGGGACGCTCGAATTCCGCGGCCACCTCGCGCATCACGTGAATCGCCTCGGACTCGAGCGCGCGCAGGTGACTCAGCTGCGGACGGGCGGCGACGCTCACGACTACTCGACGATCTCGATGTGCAGCCCGCACTCCGTCTTCTCGGTCCCCGCCCAGCGGCCCTCGCGGCCGCTTCCGGGCTGGGTGCACGGCGCGCAGCCGATCGACTCATAGCCCTGGTCGTGGAGCTTGTTGTAGGGAAGGCCGCGCTCATGAATGCGCCGCCACAGGTCCTTCTCGCTCCAGTGAGCGAGCGGGTTGTACTTCCACAGCCCGCGCTGATCGTCGCGTTCGATCAGCTCAGCCTCAGATCGCGTCGGCCCCTGCTCGCGGCGGATGCCGGTGATCCAGCCCTCGGCCCCATCGAGCGAGTTTTCAAGCGCGGCGACCTTGGCTGCCGAGCAGCAGTGCTCAGGCCCGCTCCAGGGCGCGCCCAGGCTGCTTGCATCCTGCACCTCGATCGCCACGCCGAAGTGCTGCTCGAAGGCGCGCCACGCCTCGAGCGTCTCGGGGAAGAGAACCCCGGTGTCGATCGTCACGATCCTCACCGCCCTGCCCGTGCCCTGGTCGAGCCGCAAGAGCTCGTCGAGCAGCACCGACTCCTCCTTCTGAAACGAGCACAGGAGCACCGCCTTGGCCCCGTGGCGCGCCGCCTCGCGCAGCGTGTGCGTCAGACCGGGCGCCGGGTCGAAGGTGGAGGTGAGCTCTGTCATCTGGCTATCCAGCGTGGACATGGGATTGATCCTCGTCTTTGCATCGCATGATCTATACCGCGCACTCGCCCTCGCCGCGAATCACTTCGAACGGGACGTCGCGATTCCAGTCAATGAAGGTGTTCATTGTCTCCAGCCCGAAGTCCACCGGCATCGAGAGGTCCTTGACCAGGCCCTCGAGCTCGGTGGTGCCGACGCGTTCGGCGAACGGTGCCCAGGCCTCGCCCTGCTCGCGGCTGGCCTCGTAGTGGCGAATCCAGCGTTCGATCGCCTCGGGCACGCGCTTGGCCGGCAGGCGCAGCTTCAGGCGCGTTCCGAACTTCACGCTGCCGCCTTCATAGACACCGCCGACGTGCGGGATGTATGCGGGAATCGTGTGCTCGCCGACTTTGATCGAGGCGCCGTAGAAGCCGATGTCCGCGACGTGGTGCTGCGAGCAGCCGTTGGGGCAGCCGCTCATCTTGATGTGGATGTCACGCGTCAGCTCGTCGGTAATCCCCATCTCTTCGATCCGCTCCTGAACGGCCTGGTTGAGGCCCATCGAGCTCGTGATCCCGAGCTTGCAGGAGTCGGTGCCGGGGCAAGACACCACGTCGCTGATCTCGCGCGGGCCGGCATCCGTCAGACCCAGCTCGCCCAGCGCCTGCCAGACGTCATAGACCGACTCCTCGCGCACCCATCGCAGCAGCAGGTTCTGCTGCACCGTCGTGCGCGCGTAGCCGCCGGCGTGTGAGCGCATGATCTGAGCGAGGCCGCGGAACTGCTCGGGCGTGAGATCGCCGCGGGTGATCTTGACCTCGACGGTGACGAAGCCCTGCTGCTTCTGCTCCGCCACGTTGCGCTCGCGGAAGTCGTCGAACTCGGAGAGGTCGCCGTTGGGGCTCGCGTAGCTCTGCGGCGGCGCTGGCGCAGAGGAGCGCTCGTCGTCGAGGAACAGCCGCTGCTCGATCGAGAAGTCGCGTTCGGCGACCCAGTCGCCCTTCAGCTCCTCCTCGACCTGGTTGCGCAGCTCATCAATGCCGTACTTGTCGACGAACACCTTGATCCTGGCGCGGGCGCGGTTGACGCGCAGCCACTCCTGGCGGTCGAAGATGCGAAACACGGCCTCGGCGAACTTCAGGTAGTCACCGTTGTCGAGCTCCACGAAGTCATACAGGGCGGGCGCAACGCGCGCCATGATCGATGTGCCGCCGCCGACGAGCATCTCCGCGCCGCGGACCTGGGTGGGTGGGCTTCCATCTCCACGATCGATGTGCTTGACGCGGGCGCGGTAGGCGATGTCATGGATGCCGCTGATCGCCCGGTCGCTGGGGCTGCCGTCGAAGGACGTCTTGATCTTGCGCGGCATCGCCTGGGTCGTGGGGTGGCGCACGAAGTAGCGCACGTAGGCGCCCACGTAGGGGGTCATGTCGAACAGCTCGTCCTTGGCCACGCCGGCCCACGGATCGCCGGTCACGTTTCTGACCGTGTTACCGCAGCCCTCGCGGCTGGACAGGCCCGACTCGCTCAGCTCGCGGATCGCCTTCTCGATTTCCGGCAGCGGGATGTGGTGCATCTGCACGTTCTGGCGCGTCGTGACGTGGCCCTTGTTGAGCGGCACGTACTTCTCGATCACGTTCGCGAAGGACTCCATCTGCTCCGGTGTGATGCCGCCGAAGGGGAGCTTCACGCGGATCATCTGCACGTCCGGCTGGCGCTGTCCGTAAACGCCCTGCTTGAGGCGGAACTTGATGAACTCGTCTTCGGGGGTCTCGCCGGAGAGGAACTTGCCGGCCTCGGTCTTGAAGTCGTCGAACTCGCGCTCGATGATCGGGATCAAGTGCCCAGGGACATTCTGGAGGACCTCAGGGTCCTCGAGAGTGCCACGCTGGGCGGAGATGGAACCTTGCTCCATTCAAAACCTCCTGATCCGGACTCATCGGCCCGGGCTGCTTTCCACTTGACGCTGCGCGGAGACCTATTGCGCTAAAGCCTAGCGACTTTTAGGTATTTATCCAGGGGACCGCTACGCCGGGTTCCGGATCTCTGCAGACGCCTTCGAGAATAGCCGCGCGCTGCCATGGGTCGGGGCCGTTCGCGGGGGCTTGCGGGGCCGGTGCGGTCGCGCGCCTGAACCGCTCAAGCGCAGCCACGATCGCGGCTCCCTCCTCGGGGGAGGCCGCGGAATCTCCGAGCAGCTCCAAGCGCGGGCGGGCGGTTCCCATCCACGCAGTCTGACGGACCGCAGGCCGGGCATGCGCCGCCGCGCTCGTTGTCTCTATCGGCGGGGCTCGGGTCCCGCTGATGATCGGGGACGGTCAAGGCCCACACAATTGTTCCGAACACCGGTACACTCAGGGGCATATGGCTGCCTCGCGGACCGTGCTCACATCTGCATCGATCACGCGCAGCTCCGTGCCCGATCAGGTCTTCGCTCGCCTGCGCGAGGCGATCCTCGCGGGCGCCTACCGCCCTGGCGAGCGTCTGCCGCCGCAGCGCGCGCTCGCGGCGGATCTCGGCGTGAACATGGCATCCGTGCGCGAAGCGCTCGGC
>JACDGG010000149.1 GCA_013815355.1 Solirubrobacterales bacterium | reverse complement strand
GGCGTGGATCTCCCCGGCGCCGCCGGTTCGGAGAGCGCCGGTTCGGAGAGCGCCGTCAGCTGCGCGACGCGGTAGGCCGTCACGCTCGTGCCGGTGGAGATGAACAGGCGCCCACCGCCCGCGCTCGGTGAGCCGAAGTGGTCGGCGATCGGCTGTGGCAACGTCTCGGTGTAGCGCACCGCGCCGCTGGCTGGATCGAGGCCGTAGAGCTTTGTGCCGCCGCCTTTGAAGCCGCCCGTGGCGGCCGACCAGACGAGCCCGGCGGAGAGGATCGGCGCCCCGAAGGCATCGCCGGGTCCCTGCCAGATCGGGGTGAAGCTGCGTGCAGCCTGATCGTAGGCGAGCGCCTGCACGCCGTTGGTGCACGGAATGTAGATCACGCCCGCGGCGTAGGCGTCGCCTCCGAAGCTACCGTGCCCGCCGCACACCGCGTGGCTGTAGACGGCGGGCGCCTGCGCGCCCATGCTGGCCTCGGCGATCAGGTGGCCGATTCCGTCCTTGCCCGCCTGGAAGAGCATGCCGCCGGGCAGCAGCTCGGGGCCGGCCGAGGCGAGATCGAGGTCGCTGTTGCTCTCGGCTTCCCAGTTGGGCGGCGCGAAGGCGCCCTGCAGGGCGAGCGAGGGGCTCAGCTCCACGACGCTGTCGGAGTAGTCGTATTTGCTCGCGGTCTGTCCCGAAGGGGGATTCGGGTTGCCGGTCGCGGCGAAGATGTGACCTTCGCCGTCGACGGCGGGCCCGCTCGTCGCCCACACCGCGCCGCCCGACTTCGAGGGGAGTGCGATCGGCGTCTGCCAGAAGCTCGCGGGCGATCCGTCCTCGGGCACCGACACGACGGCTCCGCGATATTCGCCGCAGTCGCCGTCGTTGCCGCCGAAGCCGAACACGACGTGGCCGGCGTCGAGGTTCAGCGCGGTGCGCTGCAGGAGCGCCTTGGGGTCCGCGCCGGGCGGGTCCACGGGCGTGCGCAGGACCTGTTCGCCGCCGGCCAGCGCGAGGCCGACGAGCACGTGATGGGCTTCGCCGGCGGTGGCATCCCAGGTGTCGGCGACCGCGTAGATGACCCCGGCGCCCGGGTCGATCACGGGCGTGCCGACGACGCCGACGGTCGGTGTGACATCCCCGCATGGCAGCGCGCCCGCGGGTACCGGCGTGCCGAGGCTCGTGCTCCACACGACCGCGCCGCTGGCCGCGTCCAGCGCGCTCAGTCGGTCGCCGACGGTCGCGACATAGACGCGCCCGCCGAGCAGCAGCGGCTGGCCCCAGATCGGCGCGCCGAGATCCGGGGAGCGCCAGTCCAGGGAGGGGGGGCGAGGTTCGACGCCGTCGGGGTCGGCCCCCGACCGGGCGGCGTCGCGGTGGTAGGTCGTCCATGCCGGCGTGGCGGATGCGGAGACCGCGAGCGTGACAGCGAGCAAGAGCGCCAGCAGCGCGCACAGGATCATCCCGGAACCTCTCAGCGGTACACGCATCGGCCGCTGACGTTAGCGCGCGGGGGCGTCGAACCAGCTGTTCGCGGGTGCTCTGGACGGATGCACGAGGTGCTACCAAGGAACTTTCACTGGACCGCGCGTCACCCAAAGATCCACGTCGAGGTGTCCTGCTAGTGGCTCGGCCTATGCGAAGGCGCGCTGCGCCTCGTCGGCGATGTGCCGAGCGATCGCCAGCGATGAGGTTGCGGCGGGGGAGGGGGCGTTGCGCACGTGCAGGGCGCGCTCGGTGTGGGAGAAGACGAAGTCGTCGACGAGCCGTCCGTCGCGGCCAAGGGCCTGGGCGCGCACTCCGGCAAACGCCGGCTCGACGTCGCCGGTCTCGAGCTCGGGCACGTAGCGCGAGGCGGCGCGCACGAACGCCGAGCGTAGCGCCGCGTGGCGCAGCTCGGTGACGCCGGTGGACCACCACTTCGCGAGCATGCGCCAGGTTCCCGGCCAGCGCAGCGTGTCGATCACGTCCTGGCGGCGCACCTTCGTGAGACGGTAGGCGTCGCGCGCGGCGGCCATCAGCGCGGTCGGTCCGATCAGCACGTCGCCGTCGATGTGCTTGGTCAGGTGCACGCCGAGGAACGGCAGCGATGGGTCTGGAACGGGGTAGATCAGCGAGCGGACGAGGTGGCGCCGCGCGGGAGCCAGGCGCAGGTAGGCACCGCGGAACGGCACGATCCGCGGGTCCGGATCGGCGCCCGCGGCGACCGCCAGGCGGTCGGCCCAGGCACCGGCGCAGAACAGTGCATGCCCGGCCTCGGTGCTGCCCTGTGAATGGGTCAGGCGCAGCGCGCGTCCAGCTTGATCGACGCCCTGAACCTCGCAGCTCGTGCTCAGCGAGCCGCCGGCCTCGCGGACGTCCTCGGCGTAGGCGCGGGCGACGGCCGGGAAGTCGGCGATGCCCGTGCCCGGCGAGTGCAGTCCCGCTATACCCCGCGCGTGCGGCTCGAGCTCCTCGATCCCGCCGGCGTCGATGCGGCGCAGGCCCGGAACCCCGTTGGCCATGCCACGTCGCTCGAGCTCATCGAGTCGTGCCAGCTCGGTGGGATCGGTTGCGACGATCACCTTGCCACAGCGCTCGACGGGAATTGCGCGACGGTCGCAATACTCATACATCTCCCGCGCCCCTTCGACGCACAGCCGGGCCTTCAGCGATCCGGGCACGTAGTAGACGCCGGCGTGGATCACGCCCGAGTTGTGGCCCGTCTGGTGGGTGCCGATCTCGCTCTCGCGCTCGAGCACGCAGACGCTTGCCTGCGGGTTGCGCGCGAGCATCTCGCGGGCGACCGCGAGGCCCACGATCCCGCCGCCGACGATCGCGAGATCGCAGCGCTCGGGGGGCGCTCCGCTCTGGGCAGGGGATGAGGCCATGCCGCGGAGGCTACCCTGCGGCGGCGCCGGGACCGCCGGAAGCGGTCGCGGCGGCGGCGTCTATCAGCCCCGCGCCGTAGAGGCGTTCGTCGCCGCCCCCGCCCAGCGGGCGCGCCGTCGCGATCATTCGCGCGGTGAGCTGGTTCGGTGTGGGATGGCGTCCGAGCACGCCGCTGGCGATGATCAGCGCCGCCGTGGCGGACACCTGCGGGGTGGCCATCGAGGTCCCTTCATACCCCGAGGGGATGCCGAAGCGCCGCGGAGAGCTGCCGATGAACGTCACCTGGTAGATGTCGCGCCCGGAGGGCAGTTCGGGGTTGCAATTCGGGTCGCCGGGGAGGCTCGCGTCGGCGCCGCCTCCCGGCGCCACGAGCGTCAGGCCCGAGCCGTCGTTTGAGTAGGAGGCGAGGCAGCCGTGTTCCGTGGTCGCGCCGACCGAGATCACATCCGGCGCGCGCGCGGGGTATGCGATCGCCGTGTGACCCTCGTTGCCGGCGGCGGCGACCACGAGCACGCGGTGACGGTGGGCGTAGCGGATTGCTTCGATCAGCTCGGGGATGTCCGAGGCCGTCACGCCCGGTGAGAACTCGAGGCTCAGGTTGATCACCTGGGCGCCGTGCTTGACGGCGAACAGCACCCCTTCGGCGATAGTGGAGGCTTCGCCTTCGCCCTGGGTGTCGAGTACCCGGACGGGCATGATGTGGGCTGCGAAGGCGAGGCCGGCGAGCCCGTAGCCGTTGTTCGTGGCCTCGGCGATCGCGGACGCCACGAACGTGCCGTGGCCGTTGCGATCGTTCGGGAAGCGGTTGTGGCGCACGAAGTCATAGCCGCCGACGAACTCGAAGCGGCTGAGGTCCGGCGAGCGGCGAAACGGGCCGCGGTTGGCGTAGGCGACGCCGGTGTCGAGCACCGCGACCGTCACGCCTTTGCCGCCGGGGGCGCCGTCGGCGGCGACGTTCGCCCATGCTTCGGGAGCGTTGACGCTGAAGGGCCCGCTGAAGTTCCATTGCAGCGCCTGCCATCCCGCGGCGGTTGCGGCGGTGCCGGGATCGTTGGGGATCAGCGCGCCCGCGGCGTGAGCCCGGTAGTCGGGGACCGCCCAGCGAACACCGGGCCTGGCCCGCAGGCGGCGCAGCGCGGTGGCGATGCCTTCGCCGCTCGGCAGGTGCACGAGGCTCGTGTGTTCGGACTGCCGCGCGCTGGAGGAGCGGGCGGAGTGCGCTGCCGCCGTCGCGGCGCCGTAGCGCACGACGATGACATTGGCCGCGTATCCGCCGGGCTCGGCTGCGCGTGCGCTGCCCGTCGCGGCGAGTGCGAGCAGGATGCACGCAAGCGAGCCTGCCGCCAGCGCGCGGGCGCGCGTGCCGGGTCTCGGCGAAGATCGGTGAGCGGAGGTGGGCATGGTGCTTTGGGTAATGATGGTGAGCCGGTGCCCGACGGGCGGCGATCCACTGTCACAGACGTGACGGGCGAGACAGATGAGCGAGCCCCTTCTTCCCCTCGATGAGCACTTCATGCGCCTCGCGCTCGGCGAGGCCCGATGCGCCTTGGAACACGGAGATGTGCCGATCGGCGCGGTGATCGCGCGCGACGGCGAGCTGCTGGGGGCCGGGCACAACGAGCGCGAGCTGCGCCAGGATCCAACGGCGCACGCCGAGATGCTCGCCCTGCGCGAGGCGGCCCGGGCGCTCGGCAGCTGGCGCGTGCTGGACGCGGTGCTCTACGTGACGCTCGAGCCATGCGCGATGTGCGCAGGGGCGATCGTGCTCGGGCGCGTGGCTCGCGTCGTCTTCGGCGCGAGCGACCCCAAGGCGGGTGCGTGCGGGAGCGTGCTGGATGTGACCGGCGAGGAGCGGCTGAACCATCGTCCTGAGGTCGCCGGCGGGCTGCTCGGCCAGGAGTGCGGCGAGCTCATCAGCAGCTTCTTCGCCGCGCGGCGGTGAGTGCGGCGAGACGGGCTTGCCCGGCGGGCCCACTCTCGCCCTACTCAACGGCGTCGATCATCTAGCCTTCTCGATGTACCCCTTGGAGGGGTGGCAGAGCGGTTGAATGCGGCGGTCTCGAAAACCGTTGTGCGTCTTATTGGCGTACCGGGAGTTCGAATCTCCCCCCCTCCGCTTTTGGCCCCTCCCGGCCACCTTCGGCTGGGAGGGGCCGGTGATCCTCCTCGCTCGAGGGCTGCGACACCCTCGAGGGGAGGCTGTGCACATGGGGAGACGGCCGCTGACCTCCGGACCGTCCGCGCCAATGCCGCTGTCGGGCTCAGCTGGGCTCGGGTTCCATCTTGATCGCACCGCAGTGCCTATCGCCGTTTCAGCACGTGGCCCTGGTCTCCACACAACGGTTTCACGCCGATGCTGCGCTTGTCATGTCGGCTCTCGCCGCGGTCGCTGTGCTCGCCGCCGTGTGGGTGTTCAGGCGCTGGGACCTGATCGGCCCGTGGGCGCCAACGAGCGGTAGTGCTCTTTCCAGATCAGGCGGTAGATCGGGATCCAGCGTGGGAGTCGGTTGATGATTGGGATGAAGGGGATGCAGATGAACAGGAGGCTGAGGAGACCCATCACGAGCATCACGAGTATGTCGGCGTTTTGGGAGGCCTTGAACGGTTCGACCTGGTACCAGACGGTGTACAGCCACAGCCACGTCTGGCCTGGGTAGCTTCCGGTCTCGTTCATCATGCCCCACTGATCGCCGAGCAGATGTTGTCCTTCGGCGCGTTCTGTGAGCAGCCCGCCGTCGCTCATGAATAGAAGCGGCTTGGTGTAGTCGGTCTGGAAGAATTGTTTGCTGGTGAGCAGGCTGCCGTCCAGGCCGCCGCTCTGGGCCAGGCTCAGCAGGCCGGCCATCATTCTCGGCACCGGGCCGGCACCGCTCACCTGGACGCTCACCGCGTCCGTGGTGGAGTCGAGCGTCACCGTCTTGGGCAGAGTCTTCTTTTCTTCAGCCGCCGTTTCGTATTCTTCGAGCGGCTTGGCGTACGCTTCGCCCCAGGCCTTTTTGGTTTTCTCGGGCGCGGCCTGGTATTCGGCAACGGCGCTTCGCAGCGTGGGATCGCCCGAGACCGTCCTCAGCGGATCGATCACGAAGTCGTTGGCAGTGTTGATCGGGTGGCTTACCGCCAACCATTTCTGCGGCCGCAGGAACCAGGCGTGCTGGCCAGCGGCGTTGTGGTTGTAGGGAGGGCCGTATTCGGCTGTCGGGCTCGTGCCGTTCAGCTCCAAGGTAGCGGCGGTGACGAAGTTGACGGGCGTTCCACGCGACCACTGCGCGACCGTGCTCGGCTTGTCGTCGGGCGAGGAGAAGAGGACACTCAGCACGATCGCGAGCAGGGCCATGATGCCGACTGCGATGCTCGCCTCCTTGACCAGGTCGTAGTGGGCGTAGCGCCCTTTCCACGGCTGCGTGTCGTCTCTGGGTGCGAGCAGCTCTGAAAGGCGACTCATGACCGCGCTCCTGCCGCCGAGCTGTCTGAGTCGGGACTTGCGCTCCGCAGGGGCGCGGCGCGCTCGTTGAGCTCAAAGGGCGGCACCACGCCGTGCCGGCGCACGAGCAGGACATGGGCGGCCACCAGACCGACCACGGCGAGCGGCAGCAGCAATACGTGGTAGCTGTACATCTGACCGAAGTTCGTGACGTTGAAAAACGCGCCTACGCCGACCGAGTTCAATCCGTCCTTGGCCTGCGTGGCAATCCACTGCGCGTCGAAATTCTGCTGGGACACATAGCCGGTCAGCGCCGTCGGCACCGCCACCAGGAACGTGACGGCGCCCGTAATCCACACACGCGTGCGCCCACCGCGCCAGGCGGCCATCCAGTACTTGCCCCACAGGTGCACGACCATCACGAAGAAGAACAGCTCGACAGCCCACAGGTGGACGCTGTTGATGAAGTGACCGATGCCGGTGTAATGCCACCAGGCCGGACCCTTCAGGCTGAGGATCACACCAGAGCCGATAATCACGATCAGCGCCGCGATGCTCGCCACCCCAAACACGTAGATCCACGAAGCGACGTAGGTCGGCTGGCCGTCGGGGAGGAGCTTCTCGGGCGGTAGCGCCGCAACGCCGGCTTCGCGAACACGTACGGTCCACGAGCTCGACCGGACCGGATCTGGACGGGCTGCGCTCACGAAGCGCCTCCCCGCCTGTGGGACGCGCCGGGGAACGGCAGCGTGATCGCCAGCACGAACACCACGAACATCAGCGCGATCACCACGACGTTAGCCACCGACAGGTGGATGAAGCTCCAATCCACCGTATGCGCCGGGTGATTCAAGTTCAAGACAGCACC
>JACDGG010000014.1 GCA_013815355.1 Solirubrobacterales bacterium | reverse complement strand
TCCGCTTGGGCGCCGAACGCGGCTCCTGCCGTGAGGGCAGAGATCACGGCAAGTGCCATGACGGCAGCCGTGATCAGTTTGAGGTATCTCATGTCCGTTCCTTTGTTTGGTTGTTGTTGGCGCGAGGCCACGCGCGGCCGCGGTTGCCTGGTTGGCGGGTCGTGGTTGCGTGCGCTGTCGTGCCGTGAGGGAGGATGGCACGGGCGGGGTGGCGAGGTCAAGGGAATGGGGTGGTTTGTCTCTAACGTGGGCTGTGGGTGCTGTGGGTGCTGTGGGTGCTGTGGGTGCTGTGGGGGAGTGGGAGACGGGGGTTGCATCGTGTCTGGTGGCTGGTCAGACTTGTGTTCTGATGTCTGCTGGCGTTCGTTGAAAGGAATCGGGAATTGTTGCACATGCGTGTGGCTGAGCTGATGGGGTGGGTTCGTGCAGCGGTTGCTGTGGTGGTGTTGGCTGGGCTCGTGGGTGCCGGTTGTTGTGTCGGGGTTGCGTTTGGATCGGTGTTGGGGGGGTTTGGCTCGGAAGGGGAAGGCGCGGGCCAGTTCGCGGGCGCTGGGGCGCAGGGTGTCGCGATTGATCAGGAATCGGGGCGGGTGTTCGTCGTTGATCGTGAAGGGTTGCGTGTGGAGCGTTGGAGTGGGGGCGGGGTGTTTGAACGGTTGTGGGGTCGTGGTGTGAACCCGGCGAGCGGTGGCGGGTTGTGTGTGGCTGGCGAAGTGTGTGTTGGCGGTGAAAGTGGCGCGGGTGCGGGTGCGTTCGGGGGGTTTCCCGCGGGGGTGGGGGTCGATAACTCGTTGGGGTTCGCGCACGGGACTGTGTATGTCGCGGATGGTGCCAATAGTCGGGTGCAGGAGTTCTCGCCTGAAGGTGTGTTTGTGCTGTTGTTCGGTAAGAATGTGAACAGTGCTACGAATGGTGATGTTTGTGTGGCGGCGGAAGCTGCGGCGTGTAAGGTAGGGGAAGGCGGGGGTGGCCCGGGTGCGTTCGGTAGCCTCGCGAGGGATTCGATTGCGGTGGATAGTGCTGGTGTGGTGTATGTGGGGGATGAAAACCGGGTGCAGAAGTTCAGCTCGGGCGGTGTGTTGCTCGGCGAAGTACCGTTGCCTGGTGTGGGTGTCGTGAGCGGGCTGGCCATTGACGGAGAAGGCAACATATATCTGGTTGGTAGTGAATTGGAAGGGGTGCACAAGTATGCTCCGACGGGTGTGGAACTGCCAGGCGGCGGGCGCGATCCCGTGGCAGGCTGGGAACGCGCGGTGATCACGCTTGGACCGGCGGGTGAACTGTTTGTGTATGACTATTTGCAGGGGCATGTGTTGGAGTATGCGCCGGATGGGACGCAGCTCTCTTCAACCCTTTTGGGCGTGCCAGGGAGTGGTGGGTTGGCGTTCGGGAACGGACTGGGTGTGCTGTATCTAGAGTCTCGAGGTGAAGTGGTGAGGTTGGCGGCTCCTGTGGCGGCGCCGGTGGTGGTGGAAGCTAGTGAGCATATTGATGGCGTGTTGCCGACGAGCGCGGTCGCGCATGCCCTCGTGAACTCGGAGGGTCCTGAAGCGGCGAGCGTGTTCTTTGAATATGGGACGAGCATGGCGTATGGATCGAGCACGACCCCGCAGACGCTCGAAGCGGGGTTTGAAGACCAGCCCGCTACCCAGCCGTCTACTGTTGATCTCGTGGGGTTGGCGCCGTCGACGGTGTATCATTTTCGTGCCGTCGTGAAAAACGGGTCGCAGACCGGGTATGGGCCTGATCAGAGCTTTGAATCGGCGGCGGCGGTGTCGGTGGAAACGGAGTCGGTCTCAGAAGTGACGGGCGAAAGTGCGCGATTTGAGGCGACGCTCAACGCGCATGGTGTGGCGGGTGCGTTTCATTTCGAGTATGGCACGAGCACGGCGTACGGGTTGAGCGTGCCGGTGCCTGATGAATCGTTGGGGGCGGGTAGTGAAAGCGTGGGGGTGCACGTGCTGGTGCAGGCGCTGGCGCCTTCGACGTTGTATCACTATCGGGTTGTCGCGCATAACGCGCTGGGTATGCAGGTGGGGCCTGATCAGACGTTCATGAGCGGTGGTGCGCCGGCGGGTGCTTTGGTGGATGGCCGCCAGTGGGAAATGGTCTCGCCTGTGAGTAAGCATGGCGGGGTGCTTGAAGGGCTCGCTGAAGAAGGCGCGTTGATCCAGGCAGCCGAAGATGGGCATGCGTTTACGTATGTCGCGACGGCGCCAGTCAATAGCGAACCGCCGAGTAGTCGTAGTGTTGCTAACACGCAGCTGATGTCGGTGCGGCGGGCGCCGGGTGTGTGGGCTACCAGGGATATCTCGACACCGCATGAAGAAGTCAGTGCGGTGATCGTCGGGAGACGCTCTGAATACCTCGCGTTCTCGGGTGATCTGTCGCTTGGGGGTTTGGAAGCGGTCGCTTCGACACCGCTGAACCCGGCGTTGATGGGTGAACGGAAGGAACACACCCCCTATCTACGCGCAAGCAGCGCAGAAGACACGCCTTTGAGCACAAGTGAATTCGTTCCCTTGGTGACGGAGGCAAACACCCCGCCCGGCACCAAATTCGCCGGCAGCGAAGTCCACCCCGGCGAATTCGCCGAAGGGACCAGCTTTGTGACGATGACGCCGGATGGAAGCAATGTGATCCTAGCTGCGACGCCGCCGCTGGTGGAAGGTGTCGCGCCCGAATCGGGGCCAAATCTGTATGAGTGGCACCGGGGGAAGCTGACGTTCGTCAGCGGGGTTCCGGTCGCTCCGGCGACGGTTGTTTGTGGTGGCAGTGGCCCCGCGTGCGCCCAGCCGACCGGTGGTGCGGCTCTCGGCAACGCCAACGCACAGACGCGTGGGGCGCTCTCAAATGATGGTTCGCGGGTGGTGTTCCGAGCGGAAGGCGAACATTTGTGGTTGCGTGATGTGGTGCGGGGGGAAACGTTGCAGTTGGATGCGCCGCAGAGCGGGGTGAGGCAACATGGAGGACAGCATGTGCTGTTTCAAGTCGCGACGGGGGATGGTTCGCGGGTGTTCTTTACCGATGATGCGCGGTTGACGGCGGATGCGACAGCGAAAGCCGCCCAGCCGGATTTGTATATGTGTGATGTGCGGGTGGCGGCGGGTAAATTGTCGTGTGTGCTTTCGGATTTGACGGTTGATCCGAACCGTAATGAAGCTGCCGCGGTGCTTGGTGATGTGATCGGGATCGATGCAACGGGGCGGTATGTGTATTTCGCGGCTGCTGGTGCGCTCACGCCGGGTGCCGCGCACAGCGGCTGTGAAGTTGAAGAAGTGGTTGGAGCGTTGTGCAATTTGTATGTGCGTGACGTGATGGGTGGTGCGACGTCGCTGGTGGCGGTCGTCCCGGATAGCGATGTGCCTGACTGGCGCGCGAAGCCGAGCGGTGAAGAGCTTGGTGAAGTGACTGCCGGTGTGTCTGGTAATGGCCGGTATTTTGCGTTTATGTCGTCGCGGTCTTTGACGGGATTTGATAATCGTGACGCGGTGAGTGGCGCACGTGACGTTGAGGTGTTTGAGTATGATCGTGAACATGCCTCGCTTGTGTGCGTGTCGTGTGGGCCCTCTGGTGGGCGTCCGCAAGGGATGTTCGAGTCTCCGGAAGCGGGGACGCCGTTGGTGGATCGTCCGCATGTGTGGGCGGGGCAGTCGCTTGCAGGTTCGATCCCGGGCTGGACTAAGATTTCGCTTCCTGCGGCGTCGTATCGGTCGCGGTATTTGTTTGATAATGGCCGGTTGTTTTTTAATAGTCCTGTGGGGTTGGTCGCGGGTGATAGTAATGCGCGTGAGGACGTGTATGAGTTTGAGCCGGCAGGTGTCGGCGGGTGCTTGGCGGGTTCTGGTTGTGTGGGGTTGCTCTCGGGTGGCAGCTCAAGTGAAGAATCCGCGTTCTTGGATGCCTCAGCGTCTGGTGAAGACGTGTTTTTCTTGACGGGGGCGCAGCTTGCTCGTGGCGTGGATGTTGATGGGGCGCTTGATGTGTATAACGCGCATGTGTGCTCGAGTGCGGTGCCTTGCGCTTCGGATGTGGTGAGTGTCGCGCCAGGGTGCAGCACGGGTGATTCTTGCCGGGCGGCTCCGGCGGCGCAGCCCGATCTGTTCGGAGCGCCCGCGAGCCAACTGTTCAGCGGTAGAGGAAACGTCACGAGCCCGGCCGCGAAACCGAAAACGGCCGCGCAGACCAGGGCCGAAAGGCTGTCTCGCGTGTTGAGGGCGTGCCATAAGATCAAGACGCGGAAGAGACGAGCCGGCTGTGAAAGGCAGGCCCGTAGGAGATACGGGCCGCTCGGCACGAAAAGGAAGAGAGCCAGCAACCACCGGAGGGCTGGCCGATGAGCTCGCCGCAGACCATCAACAACCGTGGCTGGAGCCGCCGGCTCGGCCGGCTGGGGCTCGTGCTAGCGGCTTGTGTTCTTGTGCTTGTTCTGGCTGCTTCTGCTGGTGCGGCGACGTGTCCGAGCTGTAAGGCGTGGTGGCATGTGGTTCAGGGTGTCCGGCCGGCGAATATCGCGCCTGGTGGGGAAGGCGTGCTGACGGTACAAGCGGTGAATGTCGGCGATGGGCCGACCGCGGGTGCGGCGAGCTTGAGTGATGTGCTGCCGGCGGGGCTCAGTATCGTCGAAGTGGGAGGCGTGCCGCAGGTTGCGTTCTACACGATGCAGGCGACTCCAGGGAATCAGTTGGATCTTGGCCCGGACTCGTTTCTTGGAGGGTTCTTGGAATCGATCGATGGTCTCACGGTGTGCAGCACGACGTCGGGGTCGGTTACATGTACGCTACACCCGGACCAGCTGGAAACCGTTGAAGGATTCCTTGCGAAGACCGGCGAGGGGTTTGGGGAATTGAAGAGCTTCGAAAGCTTTGAAATCAGGATGAAAGTAAAGGCTGACCCAGGCGCTGTTGCGGGCCCGAACCACATTGAAGTGTCTGGCGGTGGGGCGCCGGTTGCGCGTGTCAAGCGGCCGGTGTCGGTGAGTAGCGCCACACCGGTGTTTGGGGTGGAGGATTTTTCGATGGTCCCTGAAGAAGACGGCGGCGAAGTCGATGTGCAGGCCGGGTCGCATCCGTTTCAGTTCACGACAGGGCTCTCGCTCAACGAGAACTTGAACTCGCATCAGCCGCCTGCGCTACCACGGAACATCGCGTTCAACCTGCCGGCTGGGTTTATCGGGAACGCGACCGCGGTACGGCAGTGCACCGAACAGCAGTTCGCGGCGCTCCTAGCGGAGGGAACGGGGAACCGCTGCCCACAGGATTCAGCGGTGGGCGCGGTCACGGTAACGTTTGACGAACCTATCAATGCGCAGCTGGAAACAGTGACGATACCGTTGTTCAACTTGACGCCCGCGGTTGGTGAGCCGGCACGGTTCGGGTTTGAGTTCGTGCATGCCCCCGTCATACTGGATACCAGTGTACGCGCGGGATCGGACTATGGGGTCGTCGCGACAGTGAGCAACATCACGGAGTTGGCGAACTTCCTATCTTCGACTGTCACGATCTGGGGTGTGCCCGGTGATTCGCGTCACGACAGCGCGCGTGGCTGGGGCTGCATACGAGGCGGCAAACTCCGTCCAGTACTCACCCCCGAACTGTTCCCATGCGAAAAAACGACAGACCAGCATCCACCGCCATTTTTGACAATGCCGACGGCCTGCTCGCTACCGTTCACCGCGAGCGTTGAAGGCGTCTCTTGGCCCACACAAGCCCATCCATCCGGGATTCCACTACGGACCAGCACAGCCGGTAGCTACACGCTGAAAGACGAGTTCGACCGGACACTCGGCGTCTCGGGCTGTAACACGCTGCCGTTTGACCCGTCGATCAAGGTCGCGCCCGATGTGCAGTCCGCGAGCACCTCCACGGGCTTGAAAGTGGACGTCGTGGTACCCCAGGAAGTCAACAATAACGCTGCGGGCCTCGCGAGCTCCGCCGTGAAGGACATCACCGTCGCGTTGCCTGAAGGCGTCGCGGTGAACCCAGCCGGCGGCGATGGCCTTTCCTCTTGCAGCACGACCCAGGTCGGCTTCACGGGCGCTGCGAAGCTCAACCCGATAGCGGAACCCGAAAACGAAACAGACCTGTTCACGGCGACGCTGCCGGAACCGTTGAGCCCTGGGATGAACCTTGACGCGCTCGGGTTCTGCCCGAACGCGTCGAAGATCGGTACCGCGAGGATCGTCTCGCCACTGATCAAGGAACCCCTCGTCGGCTCGGTCTATCTGGCGTCCCAGAATGCGAACCCGTTCGGGAGCCTGATAGCGGCCTACATTGTTGCTGAAGACCCGGTATCGGGCACGATCGTCAAGCTTCCCGGCCGCGTCTCGCTCTGCAACACCGTCGGCGAAATCCTTGACGGCATGAGCTGTCAGGCACCAGGGCAGCTCATCACGCAGTTCAAGAACAACCCACAGCTCGCGTTCGAAGACGCCGAACTGCACTTCTTCGGCGGCGAACGAGCGCCGCTCACAACACCCGCCCGGTGCCGCGAGAACAACGGCACATACCCAGGCCTTTACACCACGAACGCGTCGTTTGCGCCATGGTCTGCCATAGCACCCGTTGTCTCGAGCTCATCGTTTGCGATCACAAGCGGCCCGAACGGCTCACCATGCCCCGGCCCAACCCTGCCGTTCTCCCCAACCCTCGCGGGCGGCACGACCAACATCAACGCCGGGGCGTTCACCCCACTCACGACAACGATCGGTCGTGCTGATGGCAACCAGGACATGCAATCCGTCCAGCTGCACATGCCCGCCGGCCTCGAGGGTATCCTTGCTGGGGTAAAGCTTTGCGATGAAACAAACGCAAACGCCGGCACCTGCCCCCCCGAATCGCAGATCGGGGAAACAACCGTAAGCGCCGGTGTCGGCAACGACCCCGTAACCGTCAAGGGCGGCCGCGTCTACATCACCGAAAAGTACGCCGGAGCGCCATTCGGACTATCGATCGTGAACCCTGTGAAAGCCGGCCCGTTCGACCTCGAGCACGACACCTCCAACCCCAACAACCAACCCGCCTGCGACTGCGTCGTCGTAAGAGCAAAAATCGAAGTGGACCCAACAACAGCAAACCTCACAATCACAACCGACCCCACGGGCCCCCACGCGATCCCGCACCTGATCGACGGGATACCCGTCCAGATCAAGAAGGTCAACGTCCTCATCAACCGCCCAAACTTCACGTTCAACCCCACCAACTGCGAACCCCTCGCTCTGACCGGCACCATCACATCCGATGAAGGCGCAACATCACCAGTATCAATACCATTCCAAGCAACGAACTGTGCGACCCTAAAATTCACGCCGAAGTTCACGGTCACCACGAACGGCAAGACCAGTAAATCCCGCGGCGCGAGCCTCACCGCCAAGCTCACCTACCCAGCCCTCCCGCAAGGCAGCGAGGCTAACATCGCGAAAGTCAAAGTCGAACTCCCCAAGCAACTCCCCTCTCGGCTCACGACCCTCCAAAAGGCCTGTCTCGCCAAAACATTCGAAACGAACCCCGCGAACTGCCCGTCCCAGTCAATCGTTGGACACGCCACAGTCCACACACCCGTCCTACCCGTCCCCCTCACCGGACCCGTCTACTTCGTCTCCCACGGTGGCGAAGCCTTCCCATCCCTCACCATCATTCTCCAAGGCGACAACATCACCATCCAACTCACGGGTACCACCCACATCAGCCACCAAGGCATCACATCAACCACCTTCAAAACCACACCCGACACCCCCTTCAGCAGCTTCGAACTCACCCTCCCCCAAGGCCCAAACTCCGCACTTGCCGCCAATGCCAATCTCTGTACCGCCAAACTCACAATGCCCACCCAACTCACTGCCCAAAATGGCGCGCAAATAACCCAAAACACCAAAATCACCGCCACCGGCTGCCACAAACACCACCACCACCACCGCCACCGCCACCGCCACCATCACAAGACCAAACACACCAAACACCACTAGAGAACCAGACGACGAACTCTCCGGCCATGTCTCCGTGTTGAGCCCAGCAAATGGCGCCGTATCGTCACAAGGCAGAATATGTGATACCGCTCATGGAGTTGTCTGCATAGAGCAAAAGGTTGCTGTCGAGCTCACAGGCACATATCAGCCGTCTGACGCCTCGAACAGCCAAGGCGCACGCTGCCCGATGACCGAGCCGCGGAAGCGCTTCTGTCGCCCATAGACCACCCACGTGGTGTCGACAGCCCCGTAGTACTCGACGAGTTTCAGGATCTCAGGATGTTCCACTGCGTGGTGAACGTGGGTAAGTCCCGCGTCGAAGCGACCGGCGAGTAGGTTGACGGCGACGACGGGCTTTGAGGGCTGGTCAATGATTTGCTCCCAAGGCGAGAGATCGAGGTAGCCTCGTGTGGCGGAGACGATGCCGAGGCTTGTGGGCCGCTCGGCGTCTCTGCGCACGATCAGCCCCAGCTCCTTCGTGGGGTAGATGAAGGTGTCGATCACGAACACGTCCTTGTGGTAGCGCTCGGTGACGAGGTGTACCTGCACATGCGCGCTGCACTGCACGAGAAACGTGTTCGTGCGGTCGCGAACGCCGCCGATCGCGTCGAGCAGGTCGTCGACGAGCTCTAGGTCGAACTCGGTCACCCCCTGAAAGTCGAGGTAGTGACGGAGGGCGTTCTCATGGCACGTCCCTGAGGGCCCGAGCGTGATGAACGTCGGGCGTGTCACCGTGCGCCACCTTGCCCTGCCGCGGGATGGCTATCGATGAGCTCGTCCTCCATCCTGCAGGTCGCCGCGATCAGCAGCTCGAACAGCTGCTCACTGAAGTCCGGCGGCAGAGCGGCCTCGCGGCCGCGGGCGAGATAGCGCGCGCGGACCTGTGCTACCCGCTCGGGCTGCATCATCGGGATGTCGCGCTCGCGCTTGTAGAGGGCTATCGCGCGACAGATCTCGAAGCGTTCTCCCAGCAGGCTCGTGACCTGCTCGTCGAGCAGATCCAGGCGTCGACGGAAGGGCTCCAGGCCGCTCACGGGAGGATCCGTCGCATCCGCGCCCCGAGCGGCGCGAAGCCCTCCCGCATATAGAACGCTTCGGTTGAAGCCAGCGCTGCGAAATGCTCGCGTGGCAGGCCGACCTCCAGGCGCGTCACGCCCCGCTCTTGGGCGAGCCGGCAGAGCGCGTCGAGCAATGCACTACCGATCGCCTGGCTGCGCCACGCCTGCTCCACCCAGAGGTCCTGAATCAGCGCGTAGCGCCCGGCGACGTGGATCGCCGTCTGCCAGCTCGCCGCGAGTACCCCCACGAGGACCCCGCCGTCGGCTTCCGCCACGAGCACCGCGCCGACCGTCTCGTCGCCGAGCAGGCGCGCCGTGGTGGACTCCATTGCCGCCAGCGGAGGCGGCGTGCCTCCAAGCTCGTGCAGCAAGCGCGACACAGCGGCCGCGATTGCCTTCACGTCCTGCGGTCGGGCGCCACGAACATGCCAGTTGCGGCTCGCAGCGTTCGCTGTACTAGCCCCTCGGATTGCCGATCTGCTCATCGCGCCCCCGCAGCCACGCGCTCGGGCTCGAGCTGCACGGTCCACGCGTCCATCGCGTCGCTGCCCGTTACGGCCCTTGCGATTGTGGCCATCGGCGCGCGCGCCTTCAGCAGGATCTCCTCGAACTCCTCCGCTGGATCGGACTGAATCACGATCGCACCACCCGCGCCGATCGTCGTCGCACCCGGGCGCATCACGATCGTGCGGATCACGATGCTCAGGTCTACGCTGCCGTCGAGGCCGAAGTAGCCGATCGCGCCTGAGTAGACGCCCCGTGCCTCGCGCTCGATGTCGTCGATGATCCCCATCGTGCGCAGCTTCGGGGCCCCCGTCATCGAGCCGCCTGGGAAGCACGCTCGCACGCACTGCACGGGGGTGCGCCCGAGCTCCAGCGTGCCTGTGATCGTCGAGATCAGCTGGTGCACGGTTGTGTAGGGCTCGACGACCATGAACTGCGGTACGCGCACGCTGTCGACCTCGCACACCCGCCCCAGGTCGTTTCGCAGCAGATCGACGATCATCAGGTGCTCGGCGAAGGTCTTCTCATCGCTCAACAGCTGTTGGCAGAACTGCTCGTCGCAGGCCGGGTCGGGGGAGCGCGGCGCTGTGCCCTTGATCGGGCGAGCCTCCACGCGCCGCGCGCGGTCCACCGACAGGAAGCGCTCGGGTGAGGAGCTGAGCACCGTGAGCTCGCCGAGCTTCAGATAGGCCGCGAAGGGTGCCGGGTTGCGCCGGCGCAGTAGGCGGTAGAGCTCAAACGGCTCGGGGCTCGCGTCGGTATGGATCTGGTCGGTCAAGCAGACCTCGTAGGACTCGCCGGCCTGCAGCGCCGCCTGGCAGCGCGCTATGTCCGCGAGATACTGCTCGCGCCCGCGCCCGCAACGGAAGCTAACCTGAGCCGCCGGCTCGCCGAGGTTGCTCGCGCCGGTGCAGGGTGGCACCGGCGCTGGGCTCTCCAAAAGCGCCCGGGCGATCTGCTCGGCCTCTTCCAACCACGCCTCTGCCTCGGGCTCGGCCCCGTGGCAGAGCGCCAGTAGATGCGTGCGGTGGGCGATGTGGTCGATCGCCACGACGCGGTTGGCGAGCATCAAGACCGCGTCGGGGACATCTGAGCTGTGTACGTTGGGGGAGCCGCAGTCGGCCTTGCACTCGTAGCCGAGGTAGCCGACGTACCCGCCGAGCAGGCCGCTTGGGACACCCTCCGGGTGCTCCAGTTGGTGCAGGGCGATTTCGCGGTCGAGGACCTCGAAGATCGAGCCCTGCTCCTCAGTCGTCCCATCCGCGCGATGCAGGGCCACGCCCTGGCGCTCGACGTCGTACTCGATCACGCAGCGCCCCGGCCCGGCGGTGGTGCCGAGGAAGGAGGAGTGGGCGAGCTTGCTGGGCGCGTCGGCGCTGTCGAGCCAGAAGGCGTGCTCGGCGGAACCGAACAGCCGCTTGAACAGCGACTCGGCGCACACCTCGCCCTGCAGGGTGCGTGTGCGCAGCTGCAGGGGCGGAGCTTCGGCGCGAGCCTCGGGAGCGCGTGGCGGTCGCGCCGGCGGCGCCGGGCGGCGCCTTGCAAGCGCGCCTCGCGAGCTGCGATGAGCACGGGCGAGCGCGTAGAAGTTCTCGAACAGTCGGCGGCCGTGCTCGGTCGCCACGGACTCCGGATGGAACTGGACGCCCCACATCGGCCGCCGGCGATGTTCGATTCCCATCACGACCCCGGTGTCCGTCCAGGCTGTCACGCGCCCTTCCGGTCCGAGATCGTCGGTGACGGCTAGCGAGTGGTAACGCACGGCCGCGAAGCCCTGGGGGATACCCTCGAACAGGCCGCTACCGTCGTGTTGGACGGCGCTGAGGCGGCCGTGCATGACCGTAGGCGCGCCTACCACCATGCCGTTGAGGAGGTAGCCGAGACCCTGGTGGCCGAGACACACGCCGAGCACGGGCACCTCGCTCGAGCGCAGGATGTCTGCGCAGACGCCGAAGTCGTGCCAGCGCTCGGGACGGCCGGGGCCCGGGGAGAGGACGATCGCCTCGAAGTCCCACCGTAATAGCGCACGCCAAGAGACGACGTCGTTGCGCACCACGATCGGCTCCTTGCCCGAGACGGCCGCGAGCAGGTGGAAGACGTTGTAGGTGTAGGAGTCGTAGTTGTCGATCAGCAGTGTGCTCACGACGTCGACTCCAATCCGAGGCCACGTGCGCTGCGGTCCAGGAGCGTGTGCACGACCCGCTCGACGTGTTCGCCGCGCTCGCCCTCGAGGTACCAGATCGCCAGGTGCTTGAGGTAGTGCGCGAGCGGCCTCACGTCGAGCCGCTGCACCGTGAGGCGGAGATAGCGTCGGTAGAGCTCAGACTGGACCACCGCGAAGCGGTAGTCGGGATCTTCTGCCGGGCGCCCGTAGCCGGCGCCCGTCCGGCTGGACCGCGCACGCGCACGCGCAAGGTCCCAGCCGAGGCTCTCCTCCTCGCGCAGGAGCTGCTCGGGCGCGAAGTCCATGTCGGGGCTTGCGGGGTGGGGGAGGAAGTAGCCGAGCGCCAGCTGCGCCGCGATCCGTTCCGGAGCCGGGTGGGTGCGACGCACCTCGCGCCGAGCGGGATCGCCGTCGATTTGCGCATCGAGCCACTCGGCGAGCTCGTCGATCAGCAGCGCGCCCGCGCTCGAGGTCAGCGCGCGATTCTCGCTTGAGACCATCCCGTGGAAGATGCTGCGGCTCGGGTGAAAGCCGCCGTTGAGCTCCGGGCGCAGCTCCAGCGCGAGCTTGCGGATGCTCGTCACGTGCGCGACCCACTCCGAGCCCGTGACCTGCAGGGAGGTCATGCCCTCGAGCTCGGGTGCCGTCATCGCGTAGGTCAGCGAGCGCGCGTGTTGGGTCGAAAGCCCGTCGGCGCGCACGAGCGGTAGCTCCTCGAGCTCCTTCAACCCCGTGGCGTAGACGACGACGCCGTCCCCACGCCGTCTGAGCGTGCCGCGCGAGAGTCCGCGCTGTATGAGCTCAACGGTCTCCTGCAGGTAGTCGGACTCGAACAGCACGCGGTCGAAGGCGACTCCGAGCCGCGCGAGCGTCTTGCGTTGACCGGCGATCACCCAGGCGCGCGTCTTGTACCACAGCTCGAGCGCGTCGCGCTCGCCTGAGAGAACGCGCTTGATCAGGTCATCGGCATCGTCGTTTTGCACCTGCACCTCGCGCGAGAGCGAGTCCTCCGCGACCTCGAGCTCGCCGGTGATCGGTGTGGCGCCGGCCGCCACGTACTCGGCGTAGCAGGCGCCCACGAAGTGATCGCTCTTCTCCTCGCCGTCGGACCAGCCCTGCGTGTGACGTCCGCTGCGCATCACGCCCGCCATCGCCTCACCCATCGCGCGGCCCATGTCGGAGATCCGGCTGCGGCGCTCGATCTGTGCACCGGCCTGCGCCAGCGCGGCGGCGAGCGCGTTGCCGATCGCAAGGTTGCGCAGATGGCCGATGTGCAGCGCCTTGGTCGCGTTGGCATCCCAGAACTGGACGGAGAAGTGCCGTCCTTCGGCGAGATCGGCAAGTGGGGTCTCGCCGCTGCCGCCGGCCTCCAGCGCGGCGCCCGCCGTCTCGATCCAGGCCTCGGAGAGGCGTAGACGCACGCCGTCGCGTTCTCGAATCACCTTTGCCGCCCAGGGCTCGTCCTGGAGCCGATCCAGCACAGCTAGTGAGTTGGGGTCCTCACGCCATTCTGGATGTCGCGGGAGAAGCTTGAGGTCGTACTCCGACCGCGGTCGTCGCGGCGCACGAGCCGCCCACAGCGCAGGCGCTTCAGCCCGCGTGTCACTGCCCTCGAAATAGTCAAAGAGGTTAAATGGCATGGGCAGGCTCCCAGGTTAAGAGTTGTGCAATGCACCAGCCGGGGCTCGAACCCGGATCACCGGTGTTTAAGACCGGTCCTTTCACCGATTAAGGTACTGGTGCTCGCGGTGACCACTTGGCTCCAATAGTCACTGCCCTATATAATCCACTGATCCCGGCAGACGGACTTTCGCGGTATCCTAGGTCGCGTGCACTCGAATGGCAAGTGCAGTTGCTGCAATGAACGCTACCGACAGGCCGAAAGTGGCGGGAATCCAGCCGTGTGCGGGCAAATCCTGGACAGAGACACTGGTAGGAGAGCTCGGAAAGAGAAACGTATGAGTGACAACAAGGGGGTGTGAGACATGGCAGATGTGAGAAACACTTCGCTCGAGACTGACGTGCCGGCGACACTGCCGCCCGGGCCGCGTGCTCCGAGTGCCGCCCAGGCGCTTGTCTGGGCGCTGCGTCCGCTCGGCTTGATGGACCGCTGTCACGAGCGTTACGGGGACATCTTTACGCTGCATGTGCGCCGCGGACGGCCGTGGGTGTTTCTGACAGACCCCGAGCACGTCAAGCAGGTGTTCACGACCGACTCCGAGCTGCTGCGCGCGGGTGCCGGCGAGGCAAACCCATTGCTCGTGCCTCTGCTCGGCTCACGCTCGGTGATGCTGCTCGACGAGCCGCAGCACATGAACGACCGCAAACGCCTGCTGCCCTCCTTCCACGGACAGCGCATGAAGGACTATGGAGCGATGATGAGCGATGTCGCGCGAGCCGAGATCTCACGCTGGCCGCTGGGCGAGCCGTTCGCGCTGTGGCCGCGCATGCAGGCCATCAGCCTCGAGGTCGTGATGCGGGCGGTCTTCGAGGACCTCGACAGCGACCGGCGCGAGCGTCTGCGTGCACGAGTGGTCGAGCTCACGGACTGGATCAACTCGCCGCGGCGGCTGGCTCTGCTCGCAGCCTTCGGCTCGCGCACGCTCACCGGCAACGCGGGGTTCCGCAGAGCGATGTCCAGGGTGGAGGCGGTCGTGCTCGAGGAGGTCCACGAGCGCCGTGCGAGCGGCATGGGCGAGCGCGAAGACATTCACTCGATGCTCGAGCGCGCTCACGCCGAGGGCGGTTCGCTGGCCGATGAGGAGAAGATGCGCGACGAACTCATCACGATGCTCTCCGACGGCCCCACGGCCACCTCGCTGGCGTGGGTGTTCGAGCGTCTGCTGCGCCATCCGGAGAAGCTAGCGCGCCTGCGCGAAGAGGTGCTCACAGGCGAGGAGGAGTATCTCGACGCCGTCGTCAAGGAGACGCTGCGCCTGTGTCCGGCGGTGCCGGTGGTGATGCGGCGGCTCGCCGAGCCGATGCGGGTCGGTGGGTATGAGCTGGCGCCCGAGACGATCGTCGCGCCCTGTGTGTATCTGATGCATCGCCGCCGCGATGTCTATCCGGACCCGCTGAGCTTTCGCCCCGAGCGCTTCTTGACGGGCTCCGCGGGCACCTACACGTGGATCCCGTTCGGCGGCGGGGTACGGCGCTGTGTCGCGGCGAGCTTTGCACAGCTCGAGATCAAGCGCGTGATGCAGGTGGTCCTGAGTGGACTCGACCTGCGTGCCGCGGACTCGCGCTCGGAGGGCGCGGCCAGAAGCTCGGTCTCGTTCACTCCGGCGGGTGGTGCACGCGTGATCGCCACCCGCCGAGAGCTGGCGGCGGTCTGAGCGAAATCGTGTGAATCAAGATTGGAAACAGTTAAACACGCAGGCAAGTGCGCTGGCTAGGGTCGTTTGGCTATGAAGCGAAGCATCGCAACGCTTCTCGTCCTGCTCGCCGGGGTGGGCGCGTCTTCCTGTGCCGGTGGCATGCGGAGCGCCGACCCAGCGAGCCCGGTCGCGGTGCACGACGTCGCGGTGCGCGTCGGCGGGAAGACGATCGCGGCGCCTTCGGTGGCGCATTGGACCGCGGTGATCGCACGTGGAGCGACGCTTCCGAGTGCCGTCGCACAGAGCGGGCAGACCCCAAGAGAACGTGCGCTGGGCTTTCTGATGTGGTCGGCGTGGGTTACCGGTGAAGTCGGCACTCATGGAGCACCGGTATCTGAGGCGAGCATAAAAAAGGCGCTGCGCACTCAGGAAGCGAGCTTCCCGAGCAAGGCAGAATTCGCGAGTTTCCTCAAGACTAGCGGCGAGACGACGGCGGACGCTCGCTTGGAGATCAAGACCGAGCTCGCCGCGGCGGCACTCAGCCAGATCGCAGAAGGTGGCAACGTCAGCCTCGCGCCGACAGAGGCTCGCGACTACTACGAACACCACAAGAGTCAGTTCACGATCGACGAAGAACGCTACTTCGAAATCATCAACGAGCTCTCGCTTACCGTCGCGCAGCAACTCAAGCGCGAAGCGCAGCAGAAACACGCGTTCTCGCGCCCGGCGCTGCAAGAGTCGCTGACGCGTAGCCACTGGCTCCACACCGAACCCGCCAAACGCGCGATCGAGGGCGCGATCTTCGCCGCCAAGGCGCATGCGGTGGGCGGCCCGATTGAATTTCTGGGGCACCACTACTCGGTGTTCCTGATGACGAGCATCATCCCGAGTAAGCTGCGGCCCTTCGCGGCTGTACGGGGCGAAATCGAACATCAGCTGACAACCGAAAAGCGCAAGCGGGCCTTCACCGCGTTCGCGAATGCGTGGGTGGCGCGCTGGAAGGCGAGGAGCGACTGCCGCCCAGGCTACGTCGTGGAGATGTGCAGGCAGTATCCGGCGGTCCCCGACCTCGAAGCGGCTCTCCACAACGCCGGTAGCGTCGCCGAAGCGTCGCTCGACATGCCCGGGGGCCACTAGGAGCTGCGGCCGGCGAGCAGCAGCATCGCCATAGACTCGCTGTATGTCCCGATTTCACGAGCCTCGGCACCCCGATTCGAGCGCTTGAACACCTCGATCGGCTTCGATCGGCGGCTGTGGCGCGAGGACGTCGCGCAGTCGCGCGCTCATGCCGCATGCCCCAAAAGAAGAACCCCGACGCCGCCGAGCTGCTGCGGGCGAAGGCGCCTCGTCGGCCACCTGGCGGTGTTCCACGGTGTGCTGCATGCGCTGCCCATGACCTACAACAAGGACCTGCAGGAGAGGACAAGGAGCACCTCTTCGACGCGGCCGACACGCTTGAGCTGACGCTCGCGGCCGCCGCCGGAATGATCGCCGGTGTGAGCTTTGATCGTCAACGCATGCGCGAGGCGGCCTGCGACGAGCTGATCACCGCCACCGACGTGGCCGACCTGCTCGTCCGCCTGGGCTGCCCTTCCGCGAGGCCCATGGCGTGGTCGCCGGGCTCGTGCGCACCGCGCTGGACGCTGGCGAGGGCCTATCGGATCTGACCGATGCAGAGATCGGCATGGTCAGCGAGCTGCTGCTCGAGCACCGTCAACTACAGGCTTTCGGATATCCCGTGCGCGCTGGGAATTGCACAGCTCGAGCGCCTGAAGGGCATGCTCGCTGCGCGCGCACGCGTCGCCGCGCTCTATCGCGAGGCACTCGCCAACGTCGAGGAGCTGGGGTTGCCCTGTGAGGACCTGGACGGAGACATTCGAGGATGGTTCGCGTTCGTCGCGCAACTGCCAGATGATGCTGATCGCGCTCGCGTGATCGACCACCTCGCTGCGGACGGCATCCAGAGCAAGCCATATCTTCCCGCGATTCATCTGATGAGCTTTTACAAAGAGCGTTTTGGGCACCACAGAGGGGAATTCCCCGTATGCGCGGGTGGCCGCGCAGTTGCTGGCACTGCCGTTCTTCCCGGGGATGGGAGAGGGTCAGGTCGAGCGCGTCACGCGTGTGCTGGTCGCGAGTCTCGGACGCTAAAGCGGCACATCTTCGCCGCTCGAGAGGTGGCGCAACGGAATGCTGCGCTACGGTGCCGCGGCGATGCCGTTATCTCAGGTCCTGCCGTGTGTGGTGGTAATGCTGCTGTTGTCAGTGTCCGGCTGTGGCGGCTCCGCAGCCGGGTCGCCTGTCGCACAAGTTGGTGGGAGCGCGATCTCGAGGTCTGTGCTTGAGCATTGGGTCGACATTACGGAGGACGTTGGGCATGGTCCTGTGGACGGACGGGTCGTCCTGAGCAAGTTGATCGGCTTCGAGTGGACTGTGGATGAGGCTCGCGAACTCGGTGTAAGCGCCAACGACGCCGAAGCCGGCAGGCGCCTTGAATTGCTCGGATATGCTCGCACGGGAGGCCTCAGCCTTGGCCTCGGGCCGCGCGAAACCGAGTTGCAGCGATTACTCGCGAGTTCCAAGTTGACGGCTGCCGATCGTCTCTGGCTGGCCAAGCTCCAGATCCTCGCTGCTCGCGTGCAGCAGCGCCTCGTGATGCAGGCCGAAGCAACGGTAGGTCGCGCTCAACTGATCGACTACTACCGCGGACATGAGGTCGACTTCGTGATCCCTGAACGGCGTGACATCGCGGTCTTCATGACCTTTGACCAGGCCATCGCGCAGCGTGGCAAGCGCGAAGTGCTCTCCGGCAAGCGTTTCTCCTACGTTGCCAAGCGCCTGAATGTCTCGCCCGAGGCGCACGGAGGCTTAATCATGGGCTTAGTCCGCGGCAGCGGAGAGGCACCGTTCGAAAGGCATGTCTTCGGCGCGAGGTTGAGAGTGCTCATAGGCCCCGTGCAGCAGGCGCTCTCCTACGTCTTCAAAGTGACCCGGGCGATCCGGCCCACGCTGCAACCATTGCGCACGGTCGAAGCCACGATCAGGCGGCGCCTCGCCAAGCGTGACGTGACGGGCAGCCTACTCCCCGACCTGCAGCGACGCTTGCGGGCAAGAACTACGTGTCGCACGGGATGGTTGATACCGCAATGCGCCAGCTAGGCGGATGAGCCGGCACGGTCAATCAACACGAATCCTTCGAGACAGAGACAAGAGTTGACGAATCGTGCGGCGCTCTTCTACGTTTGAAGATGCAGATTCATGCTGCGGGTGGCACGGCTCTGTCGCTGCCGGTCAAGGTGCATCTCGAAAACCCGTTCCTGTGCAGCAGCCGCGTCGGGTATGCTGAGCTAGCGACCCGGCGGTAGAGCCACGCTGGAATTGTGGGACCCGCCACAGCGGCCACAAATGCTTTTCGAGCAGTTGATCCGTTCACATGAGCTACCTTGTCGGATGTGATGAATGTGCGTCATTTGACCTGCGCGTGCGGCGCCGCCGTGGTCGTGGCGATCGCGGTCGGTGCGTGCGGCGGGGGCTCAATCGATGTTGTGGCGCGTGTCGCCGGGGTGGCGATCACGCGGACGGATCTCGACCATTGGATAGCCGTCGAAGATGGCCTCGCCCCAGGCAATACCAGCGGCAAGCGTGTCGTGGAAGCCAGGGCGCTGAGCTTTTTGATCTCCGAGCAGTGGACGCTTGGCGAGGGCCGAGAGCTTGGGCTCACGGTGAGCGAGCGACGCGCCAGACGCGAGACGGAAGTGCTGAACTACGAGCGGCGTGCTGGGATCGCTTTCGGAGATGTCCCTCGGGCAGCGAAGCGAATGCAGGTTGTTGGCTCTCGTGCGACAGAGGCTGATCAGGTTCGGGTGGTCAAGCTAGAGCTGCTGGAAGCGGAGATTCAGCAGGCCCGAACGGTGCTAGCGGCGCAAGGGATCGGTCACACACAGGTCGTTGCGTACTACACGCGCCACAAAAGACATTTCCTCGTTCCCGAGCATCGCAAGGTAGTGGTGATCGAGACTCCGCGACTTGGCCCGACGTTGAAAGCGAAACGCGAAATTGAATCTGGAAAGGATCCTGCCCGCGTAGCGCGGCATGTCTCGCAAGGCCCACTGGCGCACTTAGGTGGGGCTCTGCAGGACCTGGTGGGACGGAGGGGCATGCGCGGTGAGGGCTTAGTCGCCAATATCTTCCGCGCCAGGCCGCGGCTGCTCGTCGGTCCGCTGCGGGGCGACTGGTACTATATTTTCGAGGTGTTGCACGTCAGCCCAGCGCACGAGCCGGGGCTTGCGCGCGTGGAGGACCGAATCGTCGAGTACCTCGCGGGCCGGCAGGCTTCGACGGCCACGCGTGCGGCAGAGGAACGGAGGTGGGCTGCTAGGACGGTCTGCGCTCAGGGATATGCAAGGGGCTGTGGACATGGAGGCGGAGGTCTCGCGTGAGGAGAGCGTGTCGGCACATGCATGCAGGCCGCCCTCGGCCGTGACGGCGGGTGAGCTACGTTCGCGAGGGTCGTGCGCAGGCAGGCGAGCCTGGCCTCCCGGTGAATAGCCAGGGCACGCGCTGACCGATCACCTCGCCCGTGAAATGCTTGACCGGACCGTAGACGACCCAGGTTGTGTCGACGGCGCCGTAGTAATCCACCAAACGCAACTCCTCGGGATGTTCCTGGGCGTGATGAACATGGGTCAGGCCCGCGTCGAAGCGCTTCGCGAGCAGGCTCGCGGCAACGACAGGCTTGGAAGGCTGGTCGATGACGTAAGACTCCTGACTGTATTTTGTTTTCCATGCACCAGCCGGGGCTCGAACCCGGATCACCGGTGTTTAAGACCGGTCCTTTCACCGATTAAGGTACTGGTGCGGGTGCAGCCAAACGCCTCCCACCGTGGAGCGCTCACGACAAAGTAAAGTCCCATTTGCCAGGACTGTCGCGGTATCCTAAATCGCAGCGAGACGAATCGCAAGCGCAACGCCTCAGATGGGCTCGGTCTCCTCGCGGATAGACGCGAAACTGGTGCAAAGAGGCGAATCAGAGGACAGAGACATGCACGGTCAGATAGTTAGAGAGAAACGACAAGATAACACTGGAGGGGGGGTTGGAGACATGGCGGGTGAAGACACGATGGTCGTTGATGCTGGTCGCCGGGAGTTGCTGCCACCGGGGCCCCCGTTGCCAAGTACCGTGCAAGCATTGGCGTGGGCGCTACGGCCGCTCGAGGTGATGGATCGATGCTACGCCCGCTACGGCAACATCTTCACGCTGCGTGTCCGGCGCGGGCGCCCGTGGGTGTTTCTTACACAGCCCGAGCATGTCAAGGAGGTTTTTACCACCGACTCTGAGCTGCTGCGGGCGGGGGCCGGCGAAGCCAATCCGCTGCTCGGTCCGCTGCTCGGGCCCCGCTCGGTGATGCTGCTGGACGAGCCGCAGCACCTAAGCGACCGCCGGCGTTTGCTGCCCTCCTTCCACGCCCAGCGGATGAAGGCGTACGGCGCGATGATGGGCGCCGTCGCCGAGGAACAGATCGAGCGCTGGCCGCTTGGCGAGCCGTTCGCGCTGTGGCCGCGCATGCAGGCAATCTCGCTCGAAGTGGTCATGCACTCGGTGTTCGACGGCATCCACTCGATGCTCGAGCGCGCCCACGCCGTCGACGGAGAATGGGCGAGCGAGGAGAAGATGCGCGACGAACTCGTCACGATGCTCTCCGACGGGCCGACCGCGACGTCACTCGCGTGGGTGTTCGAGCGCCTGCTGCGCCATCCGGAGAAGCTCGAGCGCTTGCGCGCGGAGCTGCTGGCAGAGGAGGGCGAAGAGTATCTCGACGCTGTCGTCAAGGAGACGCTGCGTCTATGTCCGGCCGTGCCGATCATAATGCGCCGGCTGACAGAGCCGATGCATCTCGGCGCCTACACGTTGCCTGCCGAGACGATCGTCGCGCCGTGCATCTACCTGCTGCACCGTCGTGCCGACATATATCCGGATCCGCTGAGCTTTAGGCCGGAGCGGTTCCTCGAGGAGTCGGCGGGAACCTACTCCTGGATTCCGTTTGGTGGTGGCGTGCGTCGGTGCGTGGCCGTGAGCTTCGCGCAGCTGGAGATGCGCGAGGTCATGAACACGGTGCTTAGGGAACTGGACTTGCGCCCCGCTGCGGCGAGCTCGGAGGGCGCGGCGAGGAGTTCGGTGTCGTTTGCCCCCGACGGTGGGGCGATAGTGCTGGCCAGCCGTCGCATGCGCGAGGCGCTGGCCTGAGTCTCGGTGATCGTGATGAGTCGCCTCCCTGGTGTCGTTGCTGCTGTTGCTGTTGTGCTCGCGAGCGTCCTCGCGGGTTGTGGCGGAAGCAGCTCGGGTCCTACAGCGGTCCGTGTGGGGGCTCTAGCGATCGATAGTCATGCCGTTGCGCATTGGGGCGCGGCGATTGCGCACGGAGCCAACCCGGCGATCTCCTCGGGCTCACCGCATCAGTCCCCCCGGCAACGGGCGCTGCGATTCTTGATCACCGCGAACTGGTTGCTCGGCGAAGCCCGCGAACAGGGTCTGACGCTCTCCGACAGTGAGCTCAAGCGACGCGTGCGAGAGCAGGGCGAAGCGACGATCGGCGGGCAGGCCGAATTTCGGGCGACGCTTGCCGCCACCAAGGAGACCTCGGCGGACGCCAGCTTTGAAACGCGGGCGCAATGGGCTGCATCGGAACTGCGCCGTCTGCTCGGTGAACGGGCCGAGAAGACTGCCAGGGCGTTGGTGACGGCTGTCCGTGTGGAGAGCTTCTACCGCTCCCACATCGCCCGTTATCGTGTCCCGGAGCTCCGGGAATTCGATCTTGCTGAGGGATTCAAGAGCGTTGCCGAGGCCGATGCGTTCGTAGGACGCGGTATCGGGCAGACCTCGCCGCTGGCGAGGCTGGCCTTCCACGAGACCTATCTCAGGTCCGATCACTTCACGGGACCAGCGGAGAAACGCCGTTTGCTTGAGGCGATCTTCGCGGCCAGGGTAGGTGTGGCCAGTCGCCCGATGCCGCTTGATGGCCGCTATGTCGCGTTCGTCGTCCGGCACGTACGGCCGGGGTACGTGAAGCCCATGGCCGTGGTGCGCACAACGATCGAAGGACAGCTACTTGCTCAAAGTAGACACCGAGCCTATGAGGAAATGACCAGTGAATACGTGCGTAGGTGGGCCGCAAAGACGGACTGCTTGGCGGGTTACGTAGTCCAGCAGTGCAGTCAATATCGTGGGCCGCTGGCCCACGAAGAACTCACCTATCTGGCGGCGAATCAGCCCTAGGCAATGCGACGCAGGCCGCGTGGACTCGCCGAGCGGCCGGGGAGAGATCATATAGCCGGATTGTCCTTCAGGATGTGCCGCGGGCGAGATCGATGGCTCAATAGACTCCTCTGCAATGGCCCGCTTCCACGAACCTCAGCACCCCGACTTTCAGCGCCTCAACGCCTCGATCGGCTTCGATCGTCGTCTATGGCCCCAGGACATAGCGCAGTCGCGTGCGCATGCCGCGATGCTGGCCGCACGGGGCATCATCGCTACCGAGGAGCGCGACGGCCTGCTCGATGCTTTGACGGCGATCGAGGAGGAGTTGCGCGAGGAGCGCTTCGTGTTCGCTGCGGGCGACGAGGACATTCACATGGCGATCGAGCGGCGGGTCACGGAGATCGCCGGCGCTGTGGGCGGGAAGCTGCACACGGCGCGCTCGCGCAACGATCAGGTGGTGACAGATCTGGCTATGTATGTGAGCGAGCGCGCGCGTGGAGCACAGCGCGGCATCGTGGAGTTGATGGAGGTCCTGCTGCGGAGGGCCGAGGAGCACCTGGAATGGCCGCTGCCCGGCTATACCCACCTGCAGCGAGCTCAACCCGTGTATCTCAGCCACCACCTGCTTGCCTACTTCTGGATGCTTGCTCGAGACCGCTCGCGTTTCGCTTTCGCCGAGCACGAGTCAGGACGTCTGCCGCTCGGCGCAGGTGCCCTGGCCGGAGTTAACTTCGACACCGACAGGCGAATGGTCGCGCGCGAGCTCGGCTTCCGCGAGGTCGCGGTCAATTCGATCGATGCGGTCTCCGGAAGAGACTTTGTGCTCGACTATCTCGGCGCAGCAGCCACCTGCTCGACCCATCTCTCCCGCCTCGGGGCCGAGCTTGTCCTGTGGTCGAGCTCTGAGTTCGGCTTCTGCGAGCTGCCCGACGCGTGGACCTCGGGCTCCTCGATCATGCCGCAGAAGAAGAACCCGGACGCGGCCGAGCTGCTGCGCGCAAAGGCGCCTCGGGTGGTAGGTCATCTTGCGGCCTTGCATGGGGTCATGCACGCACTGCCGCTCACTTATAACAAGGACTTGCAGGAGGACAAGGAGCATCTCTTCGACGCCGTCGACACCGTCGAGCTGACGCTTGCCGCAGCGAAGGGAATGATCGACGGAGTGCGCTTTGAGCGCGAGCGCATGAGCGAGGCCGCAGCCGATGAGCTTATCGCGGCGACCGACGTGGCCGACCTCCTCGTGAGATTGGGTATGCCGTTTCGCGAGGCGCATGGTGTTGTCGCTGGACTGGTGCGCACGGCAGTGGATGGAGGCAAGGGTCTGTTGGCTCTGACCGACGATGAGATCATCGCCGTCTGCCCGCTGCTCGCCACGCAGCGCGCGCAGTTCGACGCCGTGCTTGCGCAGAGTTCCTGGCTGGAGTCCAAGGTCTCCGAGGGAGGTACCTCGCTGGAGCGCGTCCGCGAGCAACTCATGTTGGCAAGAGCCACTCTCGATGAATGTCCTCGCGGCTGACTTCTACGCACGGCCGGTTCTCGAGGTCGCACGGGATTTGATCGGCTGCATCGTCGAACATGGGTCCGCCGCGGGGGTGATTGTAGAGACCGAGGCCTATCACGAGCGCGAGCCGGCCTGTCACGCCTTCATCGGGCCGACATCGCGCACGCGCACGCTGTTCGGGCCGCCCGGTCGCGCCTATGTGTATCGCTCTTATGGCATCCACGCGCTGCTCAATGCAGTCTGTGAGCCGGAGGGCGTCGGTGCGGCCGTGCTGATCCGAGCTCTGCAGCCGATCACCGGTCTTGAAGCAATGCGCGCGCGGCGCCCAGCCGTTAACAGTCCTGTTGCTCGCACGCATGCCGATGAGCACCTCTGTTCGGGGCCCGGCAAGCTGACACAGGCGCTTGGCGTATCGCTGGCTGAGAACGGCAGTGATCTCTCGGCCGGTGCGCTGCGTATCGTCCCGCCTTCGCGAGCGTGGCAGGAGCCGAGGCTGCTTGAGGGGCCGAGGATCGGCATCTCTCGGGCTGTCGAGCTGCCGTGGCGCTTCTGCGTTGCCGGCAACCGTCATGTCTCCCGGCCGTGGCCTCGCTGACGGCGGTGCGCTCAGGGCTGCGGTGGCGCCACGATGCGTACACGCTCCACGATCGGCTTGACGTTGACGTCGGCGTTGAGAACGTATAGCTTCTTGGTGTGTGAGTTATATGCCATGCCCGGTATTCCGTCTTCCTTGTCGGCGATGCCGGGGGGTGCCTTCTCACCTTTATCGAAGCTCACGATTTTGACACCCTCAGCGTTGTACTCGTCGATGCGATGAGTGTAGTTTGCATAGATATCGATGTAGACGTTGCCCGCCGGGTCGAGTGCTAGCGACGGGGCTGGGCCTTCAGGGTAGGCGGGGTGCCCACCCGGCTCGAGAGTCCGCATGAGATTACCTGATGGTGTGTACTCATTTACGCCGACGATATTGTTGCGGATCACATACAGGTCACCCGCCGCGTTGACGGCAAGGCCGCTCACGCCCCCGGACTCGCGATCTTCTGAAGCTGGTGGATCAGGGTTCAGCTTGATCTGAGACAGGTACCTACCCGTTGGGGCGAATGTCTTCACGCGATTGCGCGCCCCGACGTACACGGTGCCGTCCCAACCTACGGCGATAAAGCTACCCTCAACGGTAAGTTCGAGCTGTGCGCCCGTTGGTCCTTGCGTCCCACCGCCACAGATATCACCACGGTGAACCGGACAGACATTTTCCTCGGCCGATCGATGGTCGTTCTGGGCCGTTCGGTTGACGCCGCCTCCGAAAGAGAGCAAAAATATCCCTCGCGGACTGAACTTCTCGACGCGGTGGTTGCGGATGTCGACCACGTAGACGTCTCGGTAGGACGGGCTTGACGGGTCGTTGTCGACGGCGATGCCCTCGGGGAAGTTGAACTGCCCTGCACCGCTACCACTAATGCCCGCAAAGCATTTCTTCGTGCATGTCTGCGGCGCGCGGGTCCTGCCGTCGGCTACGCCCCAACCTGACGCCAGCAGGAAGCTGCCAGTGCTTGTGAACTTCTCGATTCGGACATGGTTGGAGTCCACGACGTATATATCGTCGCTGCGCTGATCAACCGCGATCCCAACCGGTTCCTCGAGATCCCCTGCGCCCGTGCCGTGTTTTCCAAATTCACCTACGGTGTCCGCGATTACGGTGCCCGAGGGGTCCTCATGCAAGTGAACTGGACGTTTTGTGTGGGTGGTGCCGCAACCCGCCAGTGCAGCCATCAAAGCGCAGAGCAGCACGACCCGTTTTGCTAAAAGCTGGATTCGCACCGCCGAGACGGTATCTGCTTAATCTGCAGAAACGCAAGCGTTGGCCGCGGTTGTCTCTCTTCTGTTAAATCCGCATATAGCTCTACCGGTTGCCGCATGGTGCACTCTAACGGGGCGCCGCGTCGGGGTTCTCAGCCAGTCGAGCAGCTTCCTTTGGGCCAATGAAGGGGGCCAGCGCGAAATATGTCGCTACGGCAGCAGTGGCGGGTAGCGTGGCGGTGCGCTGCTGCATCGCATAGGCCGAGCAGAGCTCGAAAATGCCCCCCGTGATCGCCGCAGCGGTTACCCCGGGTGGCTGCTCTGAGGGACTTAGCTCCTCGAGCCCCTGTGTGATCATGTGTTCATATGTGCCCACCCCCTTCCTCGCTCGCTCGGCGGTGCGTGGCGTCGCCAGCAGCGCGTCGACCAGGGCAAGGTGGGCGAACGTCGGCTCGCAGGCGAGAAAGTCGAACAGCGCGTTGATCGCCGCCGGCACGCCACGGCGCCAGTCCGGGGCCTCGCTGAAGGCACGCTCGACGACCGCGAGGCTCTTGTGATGACCAACCTCATAGGCAACGAGGAAGGCGTCCTCCTTGTCTAAGAAGTGGGCATAGAAGGCGTCCAGGGAGACGGCTGCCTGATCGGCGATGTCCCTCACGGTCACCGCCGCGTAGCCCTTGGCGGCACTCAGAATGGCAACTGCGTCAAGGATCCGCTCACGCTGGTTGTGGATGACGTAGCTGTGCGAGCTCGTGCGCTCGCCACGCAGGCCGCGACGACCGCTGGAGGTCGAAGGGGGGGAGAGTGTGCCCGGGGCGCGCCCACCCACCCGTACCGCCGATATCACCCCGTCGATCGCGGCGCCGGCGGCGATCGCGGGAGGAATGGGGTGATAGGACATGACCCAGGCCGCGATCTCCGTCACCACGGCTTTCTGCTCCGCGCGGCGCCGGCTTTGGACGAGCCCATAGAGCACCTCGTTCAGGCCGCCGACGAGTGTGCGCAGGATCGGCTTCGGCTCGGCTTGCTTCTTGACGCTTAGGCCGAGAGAGTTGCCGAGGATCTCTTCATATGCGCTCATGTGTTGCTCGCGCCGGGCAATGCCCTCGGGTCCGACGGCGCTGACCTCGATCATCACGAGCCTGACGGCCAGTGGGTTCATGGCGGCATGTTCGAACAGCACAGTGATTGCCGCCACGACACCATTATGCAAACTCCCGGTTCTGCGGTAGGCGTTCGCGGCCTCAACGAGGCCGGACGTGATGACCGTGTCAAAGGCCGTGAGAAAGCAGTCCTGCTTGTTCGGAAAGTGTTCGTAGAACGCCTTGCGCGAGACACCTGCGACCGCAATCACATCCGCGACCGTCATTGCGAGGTAGCCCTTCTCGCCGACCGCCTCGATCATCGCTCCGATGATCCTCTGGCGCTGATGGTTGGCGACTTGCTCGCGGGTCAGAGAATGCGGTCCGCGTGGCAGCTTCGCTGCATTGATTCCATCGCGTGATGACCCCGCCCTCGATATCACGATATGGAATCTATCGCATGTGCGGATCGTAAAGCAGCGTTTTCGCAGCACGCCTGATGAATGCGCTCAGCACTGAGGGTGCCGGCAGTCCGCTATCTCCAGATAGTCCGTAGGATTTGAGACCGAATGCGTCAGCCGCTGGGGCTCACGCCGCCGGTCGGCGACGGTGAGGGCGGGGTGGACGGCGCTGCCGGGGTCGCCGGTGTGCTCGGCGCTTCGTGTGCTGGAGCTTGCGTGGAGGGCGCCCGCGCGCCTTCGGAAGCGGGTGCGCCCGATCCAGATTCCCCGCCTTTGCCGGCGGGAGCGGAGGAGCTGCCGTTGCTCTTTCCGGCAGCGTTCGTCGTGTTGCTCTGCTTTTCTCCGTTATTGGAGGAAGAAGGCGCGGGAGCGGTTTCGGACGTCCCCGAGCTAGCCCCGCCTTCGGAACTATTCGGTTCCTTGGCGTGTTCGGCGCGCGCCTTGTCGATCTGCAGCGCCTGGGTCATGAAGTCATGCCAGATCAAAGCCGGGAAGGTCCCGCCGAGCACGGGGCCGCCGTTGAAGTCACTCGTCATCGGGACGAGCTTGTCGGGGTAGCCGACCCATACGGCGACCGTGTACTTGGAGTCCCAGCCGACGAACCAGGCGTCGCCGTAGTTGGAGGTCGTGCCGGTCTTGCCGGCCGCGAACTGCCCGATCGCGGCGGCGCGCCCGGTGCCGTACTGCAGCACCGTTTCGAGCACAGATGTCTCCGTCTGGGCCACGCTTGTGGGCAGGACCGCCTTCGTCTGCACGCGGTTGGTGTCGCGGCGCGAGCCGTCGGGCAGCGGCTGGCTAGGCGATTCCACTTCCTGGATTCCGACGGGATCGCCGACATGGGCCATGCTGCCGCTGACGCGCCGTCCGCCGTGGGCGATCGTCTCATAGGCGTGGGCCATGTCCAGCGGGGTGACGCCGACGGTGAGACCGCCGATCGTCATCGCGGGGTTTGTCGAGAGCGGCGTGGTGATCCCCATCCTGTGGGCCAGCAGCGCGATCTTGCGCGTGCCGACCTTGAGACCCACTTCGGCGTAGATCGAGTTATCCGAGAAGGCGGTGGCGCCGGTCAGCGTGTTCGAGCCCGAGTAGGCGCCTTCGTCGTTGTGTACGACGAAGCGTTCGTTGCCGTGGGTGCCCGGAACGAGGAATTCCTTCTGCTTCGATGTCCACACCGAGCCGGGTGAGATGCCGTCCTGGAGCGCCGCCGCGAGGTCGAATGCCTTGAACGAGGAGCCCGGCTGGCGCTCGCCCTCGGTGGCGAGGTTGAAGGGGCTTTCGTTGTAGTCGCGCCCCCCGACCATCGCGCGCACCTCGCCCGTCGCGTTTTCGATCGTCACGAGCGAGGCGGTCGGGCCGCCGCGGTAGGCGAGGTAGTTGTTGACGGCCTGTTCGGCTGAGCGCTGCAGCGAGAGGTCGAGCGTGGTCTTGATCTTCAGGCCGCCGTCAAACGCGCGGGGGGCGCCATAGCGTTCGATGATCTGCTGCTGCACCCAGCTCGTGAAGTAGCCCGCGTCGACGCCTTCGACGGTCTGCTGGTGGGGCGCCTGCACCTCCTTGGGGGCGGGGATCGCCTGCTTGACGCTTTCTTCATAGACCGGTCGGGTCAAATAGCCCTGTTCGAGCATCTGGCGCAGCACGATGTCCCGTCGCGTGCGCGCGGCGACGGGGTGGTTGGCGGGGTCATACGCGGTCGGTGACTGGATGATCCCGCCGAGCAGCGCGGCCTCCCACGGCTGCAGCTGGGCAACACAGAGCTGATGGGCGGGGGTGCCGCAGCCGAGGTGGTTGACATCGTGGCCGAAGTAGGTCTCGGCGGCGGCCTCGATCCCGTACGCGCCGTTGCCGAAGTAGATCGTGTTGAGGTAGGCGGTGATGATCTTCTCCTTCGACCACTTGTGCGAGAGCTGGTAGGCCAGCGCTGCCTCGCGGAGCTTCTCGAAGATCGTGCGGTGCGACTGCGCCTGCAGCGCGTTCTTGATGAACTGCTGCTCGATCGTGGAGGCGCCCTGCACGCTGCCTTTGTGGCGCAGGTCGGCGATGAAGGCGCGCGCGATGCCGCGGACGTCGATGCCGCCGTTTGACTCGAAGCGCTTGTCCTCGATCGAGATCACCGCCTCCTTGACGATCTGCGGAATCTGGCCCGGGGTGACGATCACGCGGTTCTGCTGGCTGAGCACGCCGATCGGGTGTCCGAGATCGTCGAGCAGCACTGAGCTCTTGGCGTCCTTCAGCTGGGAGAAGCGCGTCAGCGAGGGAAGATCCGAGGCGATCGAGACGAAGATCCCGAACACGAAGGAGATCAGGCCGAGCAGAAGCACTGCGGCGAGGATCGCCAGGAAGCGTAACCTCTTCAGCCTGGGCTTGCGCGCGGGCTGCGGCGATTGTGGGGGGATGTCGGGGGCGAGGGTCGCGCTCATACATGCGGACGCGGCCGGTCCGTTGCAGCCCGGCGCGAAGGCCGGACCCGGCGGGATGGCCACGTGGGCACGGGCGCAGCGGACACCCCCAGGGCGCGGCGAGAGTCTAGCATTGGCTTCTCGATGGGAAACGCCACCGATGCGGCCGCGCAGGACGCTGCCCGGCTCGCCGAGAGGCTGGCCTGGGGCACCGTGGACTGCCTGCCCGAGGGAGCCCTCGCCGCGCGCCTGCGAGCTGCGAGCGAGCAGGGGCGTGTGCTGCGCGTAAAGCTCGGGATCGACCCGACGGCCCCGGACATTCACCTCGGGCATGCGGTCGTGCTGCGCAAGCTGCGCGAGTTCCAGGACGCCGGGCACCGGGTCGTGCTGATCATCGGCGACTACACCGCGCGGGTGGGCGATCCATCGGGGCGCTCGAGCCTGCGCCCGATCCTCTCCGGCGAGCAGATCGAGGCCAATGCCGCCACCTTCCAGGAGCAGGCGCTGCGCATCCTGGACCCGGACCCCGAGCGCCTGGAGGTGCGGCGCAACAGCGAGTGGCTCGACATGAGCATGATCGAGCTGCTCGGCCTGATGCGAACGACGACAGCCGCGCAGATGCTCGAGCGCGACGACTTCGCGAAACGCTTCGCCGCCGGTGAGCCGATCTCGATGCTCGAGTTGCTCTACCCGCTGCTGCAGGGCTATGACTCGGTGGCCGTGAAGGCCGACGTGGAGCTCGGCGGCACCGATCAGAAGTTCAACCTACTGCTCGGCCGCGACATTCAGCGCGCCTACGGCGAGCCCGAGCAGGCGATCCTGACGATGGGAATCCTCGTCGGCACCGACGGTCAGCGCAAGATGTCCAAGTCGCTCGGCAACCAGATCGGCGTCACCGACGCACCCGAGGAGATGTTCGGCAAGACGATGGCGATCCCCGATGAGGCGATGGGGCAGTACTACCGGCTGCTGCTGGGCGAGGAGTTGGGTGCGGGCGACGGCGACACGGCGGGCGCTGGTGCCGAGAGCGATGCGGCGGGCACCGGACCCGCGACGGGGGAGACCTCGGCCAGGGACGCCAAGCGGGCATTGGCGCGGGGGATAGTCGCGTGGCTATATACAGAGGCGGAGGCCGAGGCGGCCGAACGCCACTTCGAGCGCGTGTTCGTCCAGCGCGAGGCCCCCGAAGAGATCGAGGAGGCCCACTTTGCGAGTGAGGAGGGAATGCTGCATCTGCCGGGGCTGATCGCGGAGGAGTTCGGGATCTCCCGCTCAGAGGCGCGGCGCCTGATCGACCAGGGCGGCGTGAGCCTCGGCGAGGAGGTGCTGGGCACGGATGAGCACAACGTGGCGAGCGAGCGCGCCGACGGACAGGTGCTGAAGGTCGGCAAGCGCCGTTTTCGGCGGTTGCGCGCAGGTATGTAGATCCCCGTTTGGGGATGCAGAGTAGACCGCGAGAGAGCGCATGGGGTCGGAGCACAGAGCTTCGGGCGTGCGTTCCATCGCCATCGATGCCTACCTTGCGTGCGATGTCGTCTCTCGAGCAGATCACCTATGAGGCGGGACGGGTCTCTCTGGCCGAGCAGGAGTCGGTTGTTGTTGGCATCCGCCAGCGCACAGGCACACTCTTGGCAGCTCACGCTCTGGTGGCGTCATTCCTGGGAGCTACCGCCGTGCGCTCGCGCGGGGGTCTGTACGTGCTCGGCTGGGTGGCGATGGCAGCGCTCGTGAGCGGACTGGTGATCGCGGCGATTCTGCTCGCGCCATGGCGCCTGAGCTTTGCCGCGAATGCGAACGATCTCTACGACGACCTGTACGAACAGGCCGCGGAGGAAGCAACCGCCGCGACGCTCGGGTGGCTGGCGGGCGCCGGATACGGATATCAACAGCTGCGAGAGGCTAACGTCGGGCGCGTCCGGTGGATGTCGTTCCTCTCAGGTCTCCTTGGTGTCGTCATGGTCGTTCAGACGCTCACATGGCTTGCAGCCCTGGCGGTAGAATGAGCTCATGACACCGAAGCCCCTGCCACCGGATCAGATCAAAGCGCCGTCAACTTCGATCGGCGTCGAGCAGTTCGGCCGTAGGCGCCCGAGGCCGCAGCCGACGCCGCCAAAGTCTCGCCTTTGCCTGAACCCGAGACGCTGGCTTCAGGCAAAGGGCACCAAGAGCGAGTAGGTTGGTGGCCCGAAGGCGGCCCGCAGGGGCAGCTGAGGGCGGGGAGTTGACGGCCGGCCACGCCGAGCGCTATACTCCCCGGTCGGCCCGCGGGTGCCCCTGGGCGCTGGGTCGGATTGGTCTCCTCTGAAGGAAGCCCTTTCGGTGAGGCTAGGCGGTCTTTGAAAACTCAACAGCATGCGCATCTACGATCTATTTCGTGATCGTGGTGTGCGTCCAGGTTCGACCCGCCAACGGGAACGCTTATGCGTGTCCGTGTGGCGGTACAAGAGTCAAGTAGAGAAGTACCCCGTCATGGGTCGGGACCACGGTGTATGGGTCCCGGCAGTCGTGAGCTCGTCGTGCTTCGGCACGGCAGGCGAGCGCAAACCAATGACAGCTTTTCGTGAAGTTCTTCACGGAGAGTTTGATCCTGGCTCAGGACGAACGCTGGCGGCGTGCTTAACACATGCAAGTGGAGCGACGAACCAGGGCTTGCCCTGGGGCAGAGCCGCGAACGGGTGAGTAACACGTGGGTTACCTGCCTTGATGACCGGGACAACCCGAGGAAACTCGGGCTAATACCGGATGTGCCCGCAAGGGGAAAGGAAGCTTCGGCCTCCGCATCAAGATGGGCCCGCGGCCCATTAGCTTGTTGGTGAGGTAACGGCTCACCAAGGCTTCGATGGGTAGCTGGTCTGAGAGGACGATCAGCCACACTGGGACTGAGACACGGCCCAGACTCCTACGGGAGGCAGCAGTGGGGAATCTTGCGCAATGCGCGAAAGCGTGACGCAGCAACGCCGCGTGGGGGAAGA
>JACDGG010000148.1 GCA_013815355.1 Solirubrobacterales bacterium | reverse complement strand
CGAGGGCACGCCGAGCGCGACGGCCAGCGCACCCGCCACGAGCGCCGTCGCGATCCAGAACGCGAGGTGGTAGCCGCTCGTGAGCGCCGCCGCCGAGCTCGCTCCCCCGGCGCGCAGATCGCTGGTGCGCGACGACGACAGCGTCGCGAGCACCGCCAGCCCGAGCGCGCCCCCCACTTGTGCGGTGGTGTTGACCAGGCCCGAAGCCAGACCGGCATCGGCGGGGCTCGTGTCGGACATCGCAAGCGCCATCAGCGCGGGGAAGCACACGCCGGCGCCGATGCCCAGCAGCAGCATGCTGGGCATCACGTCGGTGAGATAGCCGCCATTCACCGGGACGCGCGCGAACAGCGCGAGCGCCGCCATGATCAGCACGAGCCCCGGCACGATCGTGCGGCGCGGGCCGAAGCGCACCGCCAGCCGCTCGGCGTAGCGCACCGAGAGAAAGCCCATCGCGAGGGTGACGGGCAGGAACGCAAGGCCGATCTGCAGCGCGTTGTAGCCGAGCACCCGTCGCAGATAGAGCGCGCCGAGGAAGAACATGCCGAACATGCCCGCCACCGAAAGGATCTGAATCGTGTTCGCGACCGCGAGGTTGCGCTCGGCGAAGATCCGCAGCGGCACGAGCGGACTGCGCGCGCGGCTCTCGCGCACCAGGAAGCCGACCAGCAGGACGAGCGTTGCGCCGGCGAGCGCCAGCGTGCGGCCGTCACCCCAGCCGTGCTCGGCGGCGGGCTTGACGATCGTGTAGACGCCGAGCATCAGCGCGGAGGTGATCAGCACCGCTCCCGGCACGTCGGCCCCGGTGCCGAGGCCGCTTCCTGCGTCGCGTTGCAGCAAGCGCGAGACCAGCACAGCGGTCGCGATCCCGATCGGGATGTTGACGAAGAAGATCCAGTGCCAGTTGATCGATTGTGTGATCACGCCGCCGGCCAGCAGCCCGACGGCGCCGCCCGCGGAGGCCACGAACGCATATACGCCGATCGCCTTGGCCTGCTCGCGTGGCTCGGGGAACATCGTCACGATCATGCCGAGGATCACCGCCGAGGTCATCGCGCCGCCGACGCCCTGCAGGAAGCGGGCACCGACGAGCAGCGCCTGCGTCTGAGCGAGCCCGCATAGCAGCGAAGCCACGGTGAAGAGCGCTATTCCGGCGAGGAAGATGCTGCGCCGGCCGATCAGGTCGCCGAGCCGGCCGGCCAGCAGCAGCAGTCCGCCGAAGGCGATCAGGTAGGCGTTGACGACCCAGGCGAGGCTCGAGGTCGAGAAGCCGAGATCTTCCTGGATCGAGGGCAGCGCCACGTTCACCACGGTCGCATCGAGCACGATCATCAACATCCCCGTGCAGAGGACGTAGAGCGCGATCCAGCGCTCGCGTCCTGAGGCATGCGGCGCTGAGGCGCTACGCGAGATCTCCGCGCTCATGCCCCTTCCCCCTCGCCTCTCAGCGTCTCGCCGAGGCTGTCGAGCAGCTCGCGGGTACCATGCTCGCGGGCCGCGGGCGTGTCCTGGCCGTCGAGGAACACACCCTGCTCGATGTAGCGCAGGTGCGTTCCCTCAGCGCTCGCCTCGAACAGCACGGTCGTGACTGTGACCGAGATGCGCGTCTCGTCACGGTGCATCTCATAGGCATAGACGATCCGCTCGTTCTCGACGATGTCGTAGTAGCGCGCGTCGTAGGTGTAGGTCTCGCCCGCAGCGGTGCTGACGGTGAGATGCTCGGCGCCGCCGATCGCGAAGTCGAGACTGTGCTCGGCGCCGCGCGCGAACCAGTTGTTCTTCGCCTCCGCCTGCGCCCACGCGGCAAACACGTGTTTCGGGGTGGCCGGATAGTCGCGCTCGATCGTGAAGCTCGCGTGCTCCGCCGAGTGCTCGATCGTGTTTGCTGGCTCACTCATGCTCTCACTCCTTCGTTGTGGGGTTCTCGGGGTGCTCTGCGAGGTACTCGCCGAGGCGGTCCAGCCGCTCCTCCCAGCTGCGCCGGCGTGCGTTGACCCAATCCTCGGCCAGGCGCAAGCCGCTTGGCTCGATCCGACACCTCCGCACGCGCCCGATCTTCTCGGTGCGCACGAGCCCGCTGGCCTCCAGCACGTGCAGGTGCTGGATGACCGCAGGCAACGACATCGCCAGCGGCCGTGCGAGCTCGCTGACCGAAGCCGGACCGCGGGTGAGACGATCGACCATCAGACGCCGGCTCGAATCGGCGAGCGCCGCGAACAGCAGGTCGACGGCGGGAGCCTCTGCAGAATAGTTAAGCACTCACTTAAGTATGTCATACTCTCCGGTGATGCGCGCGCTCGTCCAAAGGGTCACTCGCGCGGCCGTCCGCATCGACGGCGCGCTGCACGCCGAGATCGGCCCGGGCCTGCTCGTGCTGCTCGGCATCGCCCACGGTGACGATGAGGCCGGCGCCGACCGCCTCGCCGAGAAGGTCCGCGCGCTTCGCATCTTCGCCGACGCCGAGGGGCATATGAATGTCGCGCTCGGCGAGCGCGAGGTCCTCTGCGTGAGCCAGTTCACGCTGTACGGCGATGCCCGCCGCGGCAACCGCCCAAGCTTCGTCGCGGCCGCTCCTGCGGAGCTGGCCGAGTCTCTCTATGAGCGCTTCTGCGAGCGCACCGGAGCAGCACGCGGCGTCTTCGGGGCCAACATGGCGGTCGAGCTCGTCAACGACGGGCCCGTGAGCATCTTGCTCGAGGTCCAGCCTGCGTCTTGAGGCGGCGGGGCTCGCGCGCCGACGCGGGCCTCACGATCTGGTTGCGTCCGCGAACGCCACGAACGCGTCCCGCCGCTCCGGCAGCGAAGATCCAGCGATGCACGAGCTGGCGGACACCTCCATACGCAAGGACAGGCTGCTGCCGTGGATCGCCGCCGAGCGTGCGTTCAGGGCGGTCGTGCTGCTCGCGGTCGGCCTCGTGCTCGTGACCCACCCACACGCCAACTGGGCCAGTGAAATCTCGCGTGTGGCCGAACACCTCGGCCTGGACCCGAAATCCAACTGGTTCAAAAAACTGATCGACAAGATCAGCAAGATCAAGGCCAACCAGGACGTCGTCTTCGGGCTGGCCGCGCTCGTCTACGGCGCGCTGGAGGGCGCGGAGGCATACGGCCTGTGGAAGCGCAGGCGCTGGGGCGAGTGGCTGACGGTGCTCGCCACGTCGCTGTTCTTCATCCCCGAGATCTGGGAGCTGGCGAAAAGCGCCACGCTGCTGAAGATCGGCGCGCTGCTCGTGAACATCGTCGTCGTCGCCTACCTGCTCTGGCGCCTGCGCCGCGACTAGCCTCGCGCGCTTCTTCGAGGAGCTCCATCGGCGCGTCGGCGCTCAGCCGGTCGTCGCTGTGGTCGCGATCGCCGAAGTAGACGCTGAGCCCGAGTGCCTCGGCCTCCATCAGCCACCTCCGATCATGCGTCCGAGCGCCGCCGCGGCCACGCCGAGCAAGAGGCTCGCGGCAAGGTTGACCGCCACGATCCGCCGCGCGCCCTCCTCGGCCAGGCGCTGGCTCTCGAGCAGCCACGTCGAGAAGGTCGTGTAGGAGCCGATCAGCGCGGTGCCGGCGAGCAGGTACGCATCGCCGTGCAGACCGACCCCGACGAGCAGGCCGAGCACGACCGTGCCGCTCAGATTCACTGCCAGCGTTCCCAGCGGGAAGCGGCCCGCGGCCCGCGCGGAGACGACGCCGTCGAGGAGGAAGCGCGCCACTGCGCCCATGCCGCCGAGCGTGCCGACGCCGAGCCACACCGCGAGCCCGCTCATCGCGTGAGCCCCGCGCGCCGCACGAGCTTGCTCGCCACGAACACCGCAGCGAACCCGCCCGCGAGGCTCGCAGCCGCGTAGCCGAGCGCGAGACCCCAGTGGGCGCCGTCGATCATCCGCAGCAGCTCGAGCATCATCGTCGAGAACGTGCTGAGCGCGCCGCAGATGCCCGTCGCCAGAAAGGCGTGGCGGTACGTGTACGGGGGGAAGCGCTCCAGGCGCGTGACGAGATAGCCGAGCGCGAGCGCCGAGGCGATGTTGACCGCAAACGTTGCCCAGGGCCACTGATCTGCTCTGACGGCGAGCGCCTGCGCGAGGCCGGCGCGCGCGATCGTGCCGATGAAGCCGCCGGCGAAGATCGCAGTGAGCTCGCCCTCGACGCGCGCAGAGGCTCTGCGCGGCGTCGCGGGGGACTGATTGACTGTTGCTGGATCGCGCTCCACGACGTGCCCTCACTGACGGTCGAGTGACGGTGACGTAGAAGCCATCAGCGGCCCCGAGCCGCGGTTATGGAGCGGGCCTCATCGCTGCGCCGGTGAGCATAGCGCCGGCGAGGAGCGCGCCTGCACGCGAGCTTGCGCCGCGGCGCCCACCGCTCGTGAACGCGACCTGATAGACCCCGCCCGATGGGGAGCCCGGAGAATCCGCAGATCACGCCGCGCCCCAGCCGCTACCGACGCGTGGGCCTTGCGCTGAGCGTGCTCGCGCTCGCGGGGCTCGTGGTGTTCGCGCTCTCGCGGCTGAACCTCCCGCGCGCTGGCCACGCGCTGATCACGGCGACGCCGGGGTGGATCGCGCTCGCCTTCCTGCTGATGGCGTGCTCGCTCGTGCTGCGCTCGATCTCCTGGCAGCAGACGCTGCGCGCGGCGCTCCCCGACAGCCTGATCCCGCGCCCGACGGTGATCAGGGCGACGATGATCGGCGTGATGGCGTCGGCGGTCTTCCCCGGGCGCATCGGCGAGCCCTCGCGCGTGCTCGTGCTGACGCGCAGGATCGAAGGCTCCAACCGGCGCCTGCTGCCGATCATCGCCGGCACCGTTTTCTCCCAGACGCTCATCAACCTGCTCGCCCTCGCGATCCTCGCCGGCGTGACGTTCACGAGCGTGCCGCTGCTGCACGGGCACGCGAGCGGCATCCTGACCGCCGTCGTCGTGCCGCTGGCGATCTGCGCGCTGGTGCTACTCGGGCCGCGCCTGCTCGCGCTCGCGCAGCGCTCGCGCTCGACGCGGATCGTGCGCGCAGCCAACACGGTCGAGGGCGCCCTGCGCCTGGCGCGACGCGGGCTGATCGTCTTCGCACGCCCCCGCTACGGCGCCGGCGCCGTAGCCAGCCAGCTCGCGGCCTGGGCTCTGCAGTGGCTCGCCTGCTACATGGTCCTGCTCTCGCTCGGGCTGCAGTCCCAAGCCGGTCTCGTCAGCGCAGCCGCGATCCTGCTGGCCGTCAACGTCTCGGCGATCCTCCCGGCGACACCCTCGAACGTGGGCGTGTTCCAGGCCGCCTGCCTGGTCGTGCTCGCCGCCTACGGCGTGGGCGCGGGGCCCGGCCTGGCATACGGCATCATCCTGCAGGCCGTCGAGGTGCTGACGGCGCTCGCGCTGGGCATCCCGGCGGCGCTCGGCGAGAACCTCAGCTGGAGCGAGCTTCGCAGCGGGCGCGAGGAGGTCGAGGGCTCAACCGGCGAAGGCGCGTAGCGACTGGCGCAGCGAGCTGGTCGTCTGCAGCACGGCGGTCGGCTCATAGCCGCAGTGCGCCATGCAGTTCTCGCAGCGCGGGTCCTTACCGCGGCCGTACTGGCTCCAGTCGGTCGTCTCAAGCAGCTCCTTGTAGGTCTTGGTGTAGCCGTCGGACATCAGGTAACAGGGACGCTGCCAGCCGAATAGCGAGTAGCTCGGGATCCCCCACGCGGTGCAGTCGAATTCGGCCTTGCCCTCGAGGAAGTCGAGGAACAGCGGGCTGTGGTTCAGGCGCCACTTCTTGCGCCGTCCGTCGGCGAAGGCGTCGCTGAACAGCTTGCGGGTCTGGGTCACGCCGAGGAAGTGCTCCTGGTCGGGCGCTTTCTCATATGCGTAGGCGGGCGAGATCATCATCTCGTCGACTTCGAGGTCGTCGTTGAGGAAGTCGAGCACCTCGCGCACGGTCTTCGGCGAGTCGTGCGTGAAGAACGTGGTGTTCGTGGTCACGCGGAAGCCCGCCGCCTTGGCGGCCTTGATCGCCGAGACGGCCTTGTCGAAGACGCCCTCGCGCTCGACCGAGGCGTCGTGGCGCTCGCGCAGGCCGTCCATGTGCACGGCCCAGGCGAAGTAGGGGCTGGGCGTGAAGTTCTCGAGCTTCTTCTCGAGCAGCAGCGCGTTCGTGCACAAATAGACGAACTTCTTGCGTTTGATCAGCTCATCCGCGATCACGTGGATCTCGGGGTGAATCAGCGGCTCGCCGCCGGCGATCGAGACCATCGGCGTGCCGCTCTCCTCGATCGCCGCGATCGCCTGCTCGACGGGCATGCGCCGACGCAGCTCGTGCTCGGGGTGCTGGATCTTGCCGCAGCCCGAGCAGGCCAGGTTGCACTGGAACAGCGGCTCGAGCTCCACGATCAGCGGAAACTTGTCGCGTTTGGCAAGGCGCTGGCGCATCAGATACCAGCCCATGCGCGTGCTCTGCCTGATACGGGCGGCCATTGCGCCTACCTTAGTTGCCCGGCGGCGAGTCGTGAAGGGCGCCGGCCACGCGGCGCAGGGCGCGCGCGGCGCGCAGCACGCCGCCGATCGCCTGCGGGCGCATCAGCTCGTGGCGGGGGCTGTCGAGCACGACCCGCACGACCCCGAACGGGCGCGTGGCGGCGGCGGGCGCGAGCCACACCGACTCCATGTCGACGGCGATCGCACCGCCGACGTGAAGCTCCGAGCGGCGCTTCCCGAGGGCGAGCTTCGAGACGCACACGACGTTGCCGACGCGCACCTTCATGCCGCGTCCGGCGAGCCTGACGAGCAGATCGCCCGCCATCTCGCAGCGGACGCGCTGCTCCTCGTGACCTTCGTCGACCGCGGCATAGACCTCGTCGGCGACGATCACTTCGCCCGGCACCGACTGCTCGTCGAGGCCTCCGCAGAAGCCCAGCACCAGCATCCGCGCGGCCGTGTGCGCCGCGAGCTCTCCAGCGGCGGCGCGCGCGTGGTGGGGGCCCATGCCGGTCTTGCGCACGAACGCGCCACGCGCGGCCGAGGAGATCAGCATCGCCTCCAGGCGCAGCGGCGCGGCCACCAGCAGCTCGCTCATGCGTGTGCGCCTGTGGTCGCGAGCGCCGGGGACTGTGGTGGCTGGGTCCCGTCGCGGTGGATGCCGAGCGTACGCAGCGCCGCTGCCGCGGCCGTGTGCCCGCTGAGCACGGCGCCCTCGAGCGTCGCCGGCCAGCCGGTGTCGGTCCACGCGCCCGCCAGCAC
>JACDGG010000147.1 GCA_013815355.1 Solirubrobacterales bacterium | reverse complement strand
GGCGAGCGATGAGCCGGCGCCCGCGCCCGCCGATGAGCCGGCGCCCGCGGTCACCGAGGAGCCTGCGCAGGACGCCGAGGCCGACGCCGAGGGCGGCGGAACCGCGGCTGCCGACGCAGCCGTGTCATAATCACCGGCCGAAGCTCATGCCCAAGATGAAGACACACTCCGGCGCGAAGAAGCGCTTCAAGGTCACCGGCACCGGCAAGGTGCGCGGCCGGCACCCCTTCACGAGCCACATCCTCGAGAAGAAGTCGCCGAAAAAGAAGCGCGCGCTCGGTCGCCCGGCGATCATGCACGAGCACGAGGTGCCGCGCATCAAGCGCATGCTGGGGGTGGGTAAGTGACCCGCGTAAAGCGCTCTGTCAACGCGCGCAAGAAGCGTCGTGCGGTTCTCGAGCAGACCAAGGGCTTCCGTGGCGAGGCGCACTCGAACTACAAGCGCGCCAAGGAGGCGCTGCTCAAGGCCGACGCCTACGCCTACCGCGACCGGCGCAACCGCAAGCGTGACTTTCGCCGTCTGTGGATCACGCGCATCAACGCCGCGGCGCGTATCAACGGCATGAGCTACTCGCAGTTCATGCACGGCATGAAGCTCGCGGGCCTGGAGCTCGACCGCAAGGTGCTCGCGGACATCGCCGTGCGCGACGCCGAGACTTTCCGACGTTTTGCCGAGGTCGCCCGCGAGGCGTCGGCTGCCTGACCCCGGAGTGCCGGGGACACCGGCATATCGACATTGACAGCCTCCCGGGCGTCGCTCCTCACAGAGGACGGCGCCCTTTTCTTTTCCCAAGCCACCCCACCAGGACCAGATGACCCAGATCGCATCCCCACAGAACCCCCGCCTGAAGACGGTGCGCAAGCTGCACGCCAAGCGCGAGCGCGCGCGCAGCGGGCGCTTCGTGGCCGAGGGCGAGGATCTGATCGAGGCGGCCAGGCGGGCGGGGCGCCCGGCGCTCGAGGGCTACCGCCTGGCGGGGACGGGTCTCGGGGGCGAGAATTTTATTGATGTGGAGCGGGCCGCTTTGGGGGGAATCTCGACGCTCGGCTCCGGCACGCGGGTGATCGGCGTCTATGAGCAGCGCTGGAGTGCCCCGGTCGGGCCGCTGTGCGTCTACCTGCACGGCGTGGGTGACCCCGGCAACATCGGCACGGTGCTGCGCTCCGCTCATGCCTTCGGCGCCTCATGCGTGGCGTTCGGGCCGGGCTGTGCCGACCCGCACGGTCCGAAGGCGGTGCGCGCGAGCATGGGCGCGATCTTCAGCGTGACGATCGCGCGCGTCGAGGATGTAGAGCAGCTTCCGGGCGAGCGGATCGCGCTCGACGCGGGCGCCGAGAAGATCCTGAGCGGGCCGGCGGCGGGTGGCGCGGGCCCGCTCACGCTGCTGATCGGCTCCGAGCGCGAGGGGCTTCCCGAGGATGTGCTCGCGAGCAGCGCCCGCCGCGCACGTATCCCGATCGCGGGGGACTCGCTGAACGCGGCGATGGCCGCGACCGTGGCGCTCTACGAGATGACCCGCGGACCATCTAGGGTCCCCGCGTCATGATCGATCGGATCACCGAGCTGCGCGGGGAGGCCGAGGCGGCGATCGCCGCGGGCTCATCCAGCGATGCACTCGAGGAGCTGCGCGTGCGCTACCTCGGCCGCAAGGCCGAGCTGCCGCAGATGCTGCGGGGGCTCGCAACGCTCCCGCCGGAGCAGCGCGGGGCCGTCGGCAAGGCCGCGAACGCTGCACGCCAGGCACTCGACGCGCAGATCCATGCGCGCGCTGCCGAGCTCGCGGGTTCAGAGCTCGACCAGCGCCTACAGGAGGACCGCGTCGACGTCACGCTGCCCGGCGCGCCCGCGCAGCCGCTCGGACGCCTGCACGTGCTCACCGCCACGCGGCGCGAGCTCGAAGACATCTTCCTCGGCCTCGGCTTCACCGTCATGGAGGGGCCCGAGGTGGAGACCGTCCACTACAACTTCGACGCGCTCAACCACAGCTCCACGCACCCTGCGCGGGCGCGCACCGACACGTTCTACGTCTCCGAGGAGTCGGTCCTGCGCACGCACACCTCCCCGATGCAGGTGCGCGCGATGGAGGCACACCCGCCGCCGCTCTACGTCGTCATCCCCGGACGCGTATACCGCCCCGACTCCGATGCCACGCACACGCCCCAGTTCCATCAGATCGAGGGCCTCGCGGTCGATGAGGACATCACACTCGCCGACCTCAAGGGCACACTCCTGGAGTTCGCCCGCGCGGTCTTCGGCGGCGAGCGCGACGTGCGACTGCGCCCGCACTTCTTCCCTTTCACCGAGCCGAGCGTCGAGGTCGATGTGTCCTGCTTTCACTGCGCCGGAAAGGGCTTTCTCGCCGACGGCGCGCGCTGCTATCTGTGCAAGGGCGAGGGCTGGCTGGAGGTGCTCGGCGCAGGCGAGGTCGACCCCAACGTCTACTCCTACGTGCCCACAACGGAGGCCAACGCACCCGGCTATGACCCCGAGAAGGTCCAGGGCTTCGCCTGGGGCCTCGGCGTCGAGCGGATCGCGATGCTCAAGCACGGCATCCCAGACCTGCGCCTCTACTACGAGAACGACCTTCGGTTTTTGGAGCAATTCCGATGAGGGTGCCACTGCCCTGGCTGCGCGAATACTGCGATCCGCCGCTGGATGTGCGCGCGATCGAGGAGCGCCTGACGATGACGGGCACGAAGGTCGAGGCGATCCACCATCACGGCGTCGCCTCCACAGACGGGTTCGTCGTCGGGCGTGTCTTGACCGCCGAGCAGCACCCCGACGCCGACCGGCTGAAGGTCTGCGCGGTCGATCTCGGCGAGGCAGAGCCCGCGCAGATCGTCTGCGGCGCGCCGAACGTGGCCGCCGGGCAGACGGTCGCGGTGGCGCGCCCCGGCGCGGTGATGCCCGATGGAACGAAGCTCAAGCAGGCGAAGCTGAGGGGCGTGGCCTCCGAAGGGATGATCCTGTCTGAGAGCGAGCTGGAGATCGGGTCCGGAGGGGAGGGCATCATGATCCTCGACGCGGAGCTCGCGCCGGGCACGCCGCTGGGTGATGTACTGCCGATCGCGATGGACGTGATCGAGCTCGAGATCACGCCCAACCGGCCCGACTGCCTCGGTGTCTACGGCGTCGCGCGCGAGCTGCACGCCGCCACCGGAGCGCCGCTCGCGCCCGCGCCGTGGGCCGATGACCCCGGCAGCGCTGGTCCGCTCGCAGGCGCCGAGGTCGTCGTCGAGTGCCCCGAGCTATGCCCGCGCTTCACCGCGCGCGTGTTGGAGGACGTGACGATCGCGCCCTCGCCGCCGTGGCTGAAGGCGCGCCTGACGGCCGCCGGGCAGCGCCCGATCAACAACGTCGTCGACATCACCAACTACGCGATGCTGCTCAGCGGCCAGCCGCTGCACGCCTTCGACCTCGATCGCGTCGCCGGCGCGCGCCTGACGGTGCGCCGCGCGGGAGAGGGCGAGCAGGTGCAGACGCTCGACGGCCAGACGCGCACGCTCGACTCCGAGATGGTCGTGATCGAGGATTCCGAGGGCCCGACCTCGATCGCCGGCGTGATGGGCGGCGCGCGCTCTGAGGTGCAGCCCGACACGAAACGCGTGCTGCTCGAGGTCGCGAGCTGGAAGGGCCCCAACATCCACCGCACCTCCTGGGCGCTGGGACTGCGCAGCGAGGCCTCCGGGCGCTTCGAGAAGGGCCTGCAGCCGGAGCAGTGCCTGCACGCACAGGCGATCGCCACGCGCCTGATGGAAGAGCTGTGCGGCGCGAGCGTCGCGGCGGGGACGATCGACATCGGCCCCGAGCCGCCCGCGCCTGCCGTGATCGGCCTGCGCGAGGCGCGCGTCAGGGCGATCCTCGGCGTCGATGTCTCAGCGGAGCGTCAGACGGAGATCCTTGCTGCACTCGATTTCTCAAGTATTCGGACCCCTGAGGGACTCGAGGTCAGCGTGCCGCCTCTGCGCCGTGAGGACGTCACGCGCGAGGTCGATCTGATCGAGGAGGTCGCGCGCATCGACGGGCTCGAGCGCCTGCCCGCGACGCTGCCGGCCCGCCGGGGCGCAGCCGGCAAGCTCACCCACGCCCAGCGCCTGCGCCGCGCGGCCGAGGATGCGCTCGTGGGGCGCGGCCTGCACGAGATCGTCGGCTGGAGCTTCACCGAGCCCGCGCTGCTCGACCGCCTGCGCCTGCCCTCAGATCATGCGATGCGACAGGTAGTGGTCGTCGAGAACCCGCTCTCAGACGGGCAGTCGATCATGCGCCCGACGCTGCTCGGCTCGCTGCTCGACGCCGCCCGCCAGAACGTCACACGCAACGGCCCCGACGTCGCGATCTTCGAGTCCGGCACCGTCTACCGCCGCAAGGATGGCCCGCTCGCCGACGAGCACCATGCGCTCGGCGCGCTGCTGACCGGTGCGCTCGCTCCCCGCTCCTGGCGCGGCGAGCCCGTGCAGGCGGACTTCTTCGCCGCCAAGGCACTGCTAGGCGCGCTGCTCGAGCGCTTCCACCTCGACTGGTCGGTCAGGCCCGGCAGCTGGCCCTTCCTGCACCCGGGGCGCAGCGCGGAGGTGCTCGTCAACAGCAGAGGCGCAGACGCCGTGCGCGTCGGATTTCTCGGCGAGCTTCACCCGCTCGTGGCCGACAGCTGGGGCCTCGAGCGCACCGCCGCCTTCGCGGTCGACCTCGGCAAGCTCGCGGCGGCCGCCGAGCCCGTCGTGTCCTTCGCGCCCTTCGGCTCCTTCCCGGCGCTGCGACAGGACCTCGCGGTCACCTTGCCCGTGAGTGTGCCCGCCGCCGAGGTGATCGATCGTGTGCGCGCCAAGGCGGGCAAGAGCCTCGAGCGCGTCGAGATCTTCGACGTCTACAGCGGCGCGCAGGTCGGCGAGGGGCGGCGCTCACTTGCGCTCGCGCTGAGCTTCCGCACACTGGAGCGCACGCTCACCGACGAGGACATCGCCCCCGTGCGCGAGAAGATCGTGGCGGCGCTCGCGGAGATCGGCGGTGAGCTGCGTGGCTAGCTCCGAGCAGGCACATGCCGAGGGCGCCCCGCGCGTGATCGTGGCCGGTGCGACAGGCTTTGCGGGAGCGCTCGCGGCACACCTGCTCTGGCGCCACCCCGACTTCGAGCTGGTGGCCGTGACGGGACGCTCCGAGCAGGGCAGGCGCCTCGATGACCTCTACCCGCGCTACCGCGTGGGGCTCGCGATCGAGCAGCTCGAGCCCGAGCGCCTGGAGGCGATCGACGCGGCCATCGTCGCCTACCCGCACGCGGCCGCTGCACCGACCGTCGCGGCGCTCTGCGAGCACGGCGCGCGTGTGGTCGACCTGAGCGCCGACTTCCGCCTTCGCTCGCAGGCGACCTACGAACAGTGGTATGGAGAGCACCCGCGCCCCGAGCTGCTCGAGCAGGCCGTCTACGGCCTCACGGAGCTTCACCGCGCGCAGATCGCCGGCGCCCGGATCGTCGCGAACCCAGGCTGCTACCCGACGGCCTCGCTGCTCGGCCTCGCGCCGCTCGCGCGCGCCGGGCTGATCGCCGACGTGGTGATCGACGCCAAGCAGGGCATCTCCGGGGCGGGACGCGCCTTCGATGAGTCCACGCACCTGTCGATGGCCGGCGAGAACATCCTCCCCTACAAGGTCGCTGCGCACCGCCACACACCTGAGATCGAGGAGCAGCTGGCGGCGCTGGACACGGTGCTGCCCGTGCAGTTCCAGGCGCACCTCGTGCCGCTCGACCAGGGCGAGATGGCCAGCTGCTACGTCACGCCCACACGGACGATCAGCAAAGCCGAGCTCCAGGAGCTGTTCATCGACGCGTATGCACACGAGCCGTTCGTCGAGGTCGTGCAGGCGCCGCCGGGCGTGCGCGAGGTGCGCGAGACGAACTTCTGCCGGATCTTCGCGGCCGCCGACGGGCACACGGGCAAGGTGCTCGTGTTCTCGGCGATCGACAACCTCTGGAAGGGCACCTCCTCGCAGGCGCTGCAGAACCTCAACGTGATGTTCGGCCTGCCCGAGACAGCGGGTCTCGCGTGAGCCCCGATCCCTCACAGCATCCGAATGCGGCATTGCCGTTCTTTCGCTCGCGCTGGGTGCCGGCTCCTGGGCATGTGCGCGAACTGGGCCTGCAGGCAGGGCTGCCGAGTGGGTTCCGCGCCGCGGGTGTGGCGGCCGGGATCAAGCCGAGCGGCAATCCCGACGTGGGCCTGCTCGTCTGCGACGCGCCCGAGCCCGTCAGCGCCGCGCGCTTCACCTCCAGCGGCACCCCCGCCGCACCGGTGCTCGTCACGCGCGAGCGCTGCAGGCTCGATGCTCTGCGTGTGATCCTCGCGAACTCCGGCTGTGCCAACGCGGCGACGGGCCGGCGCGGGCTCGACGACGCGGCGAAGACCCAGGGCGCCGCGGCCGTGGCCGCGCGCGCGGACCCCGCCGCCGTGGCCCTGGCCTCGACCGGTGGCATCAGCCATCTGCTGCCTGTCGAGGCGGTCCTCAAAGGCATCCTGCGGGCACGCTCACAGCTCGCGCGCGAGGGCGACGGCGCCTTCCAGCAGGCGATTCAGACGACGGACCTGTTCGAGAAGCGCGCGAACCTCGAGGTCGCGCTGCCCTCGGGCAGCGTGCGGCTGAGCGCGCAATGCAAGGGCGCGGGCATGATCTCGCCGCGCTTTGCGACGATGCTCTGCTTCATCGAGACCGACGCCGAGCTGAGCGCCGAGACCGCGGAGCTGCTGCTCGGCGTCTGCGTGAAGCGCTCCTTCGACCGCGCCTCCGTCGACGGGCAGCTCTCCACGAACGACACCGCGATCATGATCGCCTCCGGCGCAAGCGGCGTGCGGATCGCGCCCGAGAGCGAGGACGAGCTGCGCTTCGGCGAGGCGCTCGACGCGCTGCTGCGCGCGCTGGCGATCATGATGGTCGCCGACGGCGAGGGCGCCAGGCGAATCGCGCGTGTCGTGGTCAACGGCGGGCACAGCGACGGCGTCGAGGCGGCCGCGCGCGCAGTCGCCAACTCGCCGCTCGTGAAGGCCGCGCTGCACGGCGGCGATCCCAACTGGGGACGGATCGTGCAGGCCGTCGGCGCCGCGCTGCCGGGCACCGCTCCGCTCGCCGTCGACATCGCGATCGAGGGCATGCAGGTCTGCTCCGGCGGCGCCGCGATCCCCTACGAGCTCTCCGCGCTCGAGCAGGCCGTGCAGCGCGAGGAGGTCGAGTACGAGGTGACGCTGCCGGGTGAGGGCGCCGAGACCGAGGTGTTCTTCTCCGACCTCTCGCACGAGTACGTGACCATCAACGCCGACTACACAACATGAAAACACGGGCGCG
>JACDGG010000013.1 GCA_013815355.1 Solirubrobacterales bacterium | reverse complement strand
GCTGACACGCGCCCGTTGCGCGTGTCAGCCGGCCGTGAGCCCGACAGCTAACCCCGTAGGCGGAATGCAAGGAGGTTCCATGGTTCCTGTCCCCGCTACGCCTGCGCCCGCGCAGGCCCTGGCTCCGCCCGGGATTCTCGCGTCTTCCCCGGCGATCCTCGCCCCGCCGCAGCACACAAGCCTGCGGGTACGCCGCTCGCGGCTGAACGTGCTCGAAGACGGTCGTGCGACCATCACCGGCACGCTTCGCGAAGCTCACCGCAGCCGCCCGGGACGCAAGGTCGTCCTGCAGGGCCTCGGCCGCCACGGCTGGAGCACACTCGCCACGACCCGCACAGGTCCTCTCGGCAGCTTCAGCCTCAGATACCGCGCACGTCGCCTGATCAGCGAGCGCGTGCGCCTGCGCTTCGCCGGCGACAGCTACGGTCGCCCCGCGCACATGCCGCTGGGACGCCTCAACGTCTACCGCCTCGCGGGAGCCTCCTGGTACGGCGGCGGCGGCGGACTCGCCTGCGGCGGCTCGCTCACGAGCTCCACGCTCGGCGTCGCCAACAAGACGCTGCCCTGCGGCACGATGATCACGCTGCGCTATCAGGGTCGCAGCGTGCGCGTTCCCGTGATCGACCGCGGCCCCTACGTGGCGGGCCGTGAATTCGACCTCACCGAAGCGACCAAGAGGGCTCTCGGCTTCGGCGACACAGGCCAGGTGTGGAGCACCGGATGAGCGCCCGCGCCGTGGGCATCTTCGTGCAGGGCTTGGGTTTCTCGCGCTCGGTTCGTTGAATCACCTGGATGCCCACGGCAACGAAGATCTCGCGCACCCAGGTGTGGATGGACACAATGGGCGATTGGACGTGGCCCGGTCAGGGCGGGGCGGCTGCAGAGGTGCTGCCGCCACCCTGGATTCCAGCCTTCCCGCCCCGTCGTGAGCCCGTCGCCGCGCCAAGTGCGGGGGCGGTGGGACGCGCCCGTGGGCTCATCATCGGCGCGCTGCTCAGCGCGCTGGCCGCCGTCTGCCTCGCGCTGGCGGCGCAGGGACAGCTGAACCTCGAGCAGCTCGTCGGGCTGAGCGGGCCTAGTGAGCTCGCACGCCCGGCCAGGGTCACACGCGCGCCCGAGCCCGCGCCGCTGCCCACGCTCACTTCCTTCAGCAAGGACGCGGCCGGCAGCGCGATCGACACCGCGCAGTACCCGTCTGTCGCGCTGCGCCACACCGGCTCCTTCTTTGTGTACCTGCCTGCCGGCTACGCAGCCACCACCCGGCACTACCCGGTGCTCTACCTGCTGCACGGCAACAGCCAGCCTGCCAGCGCCTTCCTGCAGATGGGCCTGCAGGAAGATCTCGACCGCCTGATCGCGGGCCACACGATCCCGCCGCTGATCGCCGTGATGGTCCAGGGCGGCCGCGGCTCCAACAACTGGCGCAACATCGGCCCGATGCACTACGAGAGCTACGTGCTCGAAGTGCAGGAGCTGATCGATCGCATGCTGCCGACGATTCCCGTTCGCGGCGCACGCGCGATCGCCGGGGACTCGATGGGCGGCTACGGCGCGATGAACGTCGCGCTCGGCAACCCGTTCCGCTTCGGCGTGGTCGAGAGCTGGCTCGGCTTCTTCAACGGTCTCGGCGACGAGCTTCGCGCCGACCGCCCGATCCTCGCCAAGCTCGGCTTGCGCGCCTTCGTCTACGGTGGCGAATCCGACAAGATCGCCGACCCCTCCGAGAACGCGCCCTTCGCAGCGGCGCTGCGCGCCGCGGGCGCACACGCCACGAGCGCCGTGTACCCAGGCGATCACAGCGTCGAAACCCTCCGGACCCATCTCACGAGCATGCTGCGCTTCGCCGGCCACGCGCTCGCCAAAGGGCCGCATGGCGCGGCCTAAGCACACCTGGCTCGCCTTCAAGCCCCTCAGTGGCTTCGGCGCGAGCTCGTTCGGCGCGTTGGCCGTCGGAGCGCTCGCCGGCGGCTCCGTCGCGTTCGGGGCGGTGGCGATCGGGCGCCTCGCGATCCGCCGCGCCGCGATCGGCTCGCTTGATGTCGGCGAGCTGAAAGTCGGCCACCTCGTCGTGGAGCGGCTCGAGGTGCGCAACCGCGCATAGCCCTCGCAACACCTGCCAGCCGGCGGAGGATCAGGGAGGGCGAGAGACGCGCGCTGCGGCGGGGCCGGGCGCTAAGTTGCTGCGATGAGCTCTTTCAATGCGCCCGCAACCGGCGCGCAAGCGAGCGGCGTGCGCGCCGAAGGTCTCGGCAAGCGCTTTGGCGAGCTGTGGGCGCTGCGCGACGTCGACCTCGACGTGCCGCGCGGCACGGTGCTCGGGCTGCTCGGCCACAACGGTGCCGGCAAGACCACCGCGATCCGCATCCTCACGACACTCGCGCTCCCGAGCGCCGGGCGCGCGAGCGTGGCCGGTCTGGACGTGGTCGCCGACGCCGCGCTCGTGCGCGAGCGCATCGGCCTCGCCGGCCAGTACGCGACCGTCGACGGGCTGCTCTCCGCGCGCACGAATCTGGAGATGGTCGGCCGCCTCTACCACCTGCCCCGCGCCGTGGCGCGCGAGCGCGCGAGCGAGCTGCTCGAGCGCCTCGGGCTCACCGAGGTGGCGGGCGGTCTCGTGAAGACGTTCTCCGGCGGCATGCGCCGGCGGTTGGACCTGGCCGCGAGCCTCGTCGGCGAACCGCCCGTGCTGTTCCTCGACGAGCCGACCACAGGCCTCGATCCGCAGGGGCGCAACGATCTGTGGGCGCTGCTGCGGGAGCTCGTGGACGGCGGCACCACGCTCGTGCTCACAACCCAGTACCTCGAGGAGGCCGACCGCCTGGCCGACGCGATCGTCGTGCTCGACCGTGGCCGGATCGTGGCGAGCGGAGCGCCCGCCGAGCTCAAGGCGCGGGTGGGAGGCGACCGCATCGCCGTGACGCTCGCAAGCGCCGAGCGCCTGGCGAGCGCCGAGGAGGCGATGCAGTCCTTCGCCGATGGGCCCTCGCTCGTCGAGGCCGAGGAGCTGCGCGTGACCGTGCCGGTGCGGGCCGGCAGCCGCCTCGTGGAGATCGTGCGCGCGCTCGACGCGGCCGGCGTCGATGCGATCGACGTGCACCGTCGCGAGGCCACGCTCGACGACGTCTTTCTCACCGTCACGGGCGCGCGCGAGCAGGCGGCGCCCGAGCCGGCCGAGGCGCTCGCACGATGAGCAGCGCGACCGCCGCTCCCACGACGAGCCTCGCGACGCGCCTGCGCTGGGGGCTCTCCGACAGCCTCGTGCTGGCGCGTCGCAACCTCGCACACGTCCGCCAGATCCCCGAGAAGCTGCTCGACGCAACCGTCCAGCCGCTGATGTTCGTGCTGCTCTTCGCCTATGTGTTCGGCGGCGCGATCCACGTCGCCGGCGGGGGCTACCGCGAATACCTGCTCGGCGGCATCCTCGTGCAGACGCTCACGTTCGGCATCATCGGCCCGGCGACCTCGATCGCCACCGATCTGACCGAGGGCATCGTGGACCGCTTCCGCTCGCTGCCGATGTCGCGCTCGGCGTTCCTGCTCGGCCATCTGATCTCCGACCTGGCAGCCGCGCTCCTGGCGCTTGCGATCATGATCCTGAGCGGGCTGATCGTGGGCTGGCGCATCCATTCGGACTTCCCGCATGCGCTCGCGGGCTTCGGCCTGCTGACGCTGTTCGCCTTCGCGATGTTGTGGCTGGGGATGCTGCTCGGACTGATCGCCCGCACCCCCGATGCCGTCACCGGCGTCGCCTTCATCGTGATCTTCCCGCTGACGTTCATCGCCAACACCTTCGTCCCCGTCGGCGGCCTTCCCGCAGGGCTGCGCGAGGTCGCTGAATACAATCCGATGAGCGCCGCCGCGGCGGCGACGCGAACGCTGTTCGGCAACCCCACCGCGCTGCCCGCTCACCCCGCATGGCCGCTGCAGCATCCGGTGGCGAGCGCCCTCGGCTGGTGCGCGCTGACCCTGCTCGTCGTCGTGCCGCTGGCCGTGCGCCGCTACCGCGTCCGCACCAGCGGATGAGCGGGAAGCCTCAGCGCCGCGATGCGCCACGGCGAGAATGCGAAGACGCTGGGACATGAGTGAGACGGAGCGGGGGAGGGGCGGGCAGCTGAGAACGCCGCGCCTGCTGCTGCGCCGCTGGCGCGAAAGCGACATCGAGCCGCTCAGCGCGATCAACGCGGATCCCGAGGTCATGGAGTTCTTTCCCTCCACGCTCACACGCGCGCAGAGCGCCGCGCAGATCGAGGAGAGCGAGCGCTCCTTCGAGGCGCGCGGCTACGGCCGTTGGGCGGTTGAGCTGTGCGGGGAGAGCCGGCTCGTGGGCCGCGTCGGAGCGCTTTCGGTCGATGAGGATCTGCCGTTCTCTCCCGGCGTCGAGCTGGGCTGGAGCCTGGCGCGCGAGGTGTGGGGGCGTGGGATCGCGACGGAGGCCGCGATCGCCGCGTGCGAGCATGCATTCCAGACGCTCGGGCTCGAGGAGCTGCTCGCCTACGCCGCCGCGCGCAACCTGCGCTCGCAACGCGTGATGGAGCGTCTCGGCATGCGCCGCGACCCGGCCGAGGACTTTCTCCACCCGCAGCTTTCCATCGAGGATCCGCTCGCGCCGCACCAGCTCCACCGCCTGCGGCCGGGCTGGCTCGCGTCGCTCAGCCACCACGACGTGCGCCGTGACGCGCCGCCACCGCCTTGATCGTCTCGAGCCCTCGTTCCGGGTCGACCGGTATCTCAGCCAGGCCCTGGACGATCTCCAGGGCGTCGTCGACGCTCGCACGGCGGCTCAGCTCCCCGCACCAGCGCTCCAGCCAGCGCAGCGTCCACAGGTCGTAGTCCGCGGGGCGCTCCGCGGCAATCAGCGGCAGGAAGCCGAGCGTCACCGAAAGCTCGAGCGGCCGCTCGCGTTCCACGGCGATCGCGCGCGCGAGCGCTAGCGCGAAGTCGAGCTCGCCGCGGGCCAGATGCGCTTCGAGCTCGCGCACAGGTCGGTAGGGTCTGCCCATACGAACACATGTTCGTCTACGGTTGTCGGCTTCGCCACAGCTATCCAGGTGAGTCCCGACTGGCGCGCTGCATATCCTCGTGTGAATGTGCGGGCGCTACACGAACACCGCGGGGCCGGAAGAACTGAACGAGCGCTTCCGCGTTCCGATCGCCACCGCCGAGGGCACCGGGCGCTACAACGTTGCGCCCACCGAACAGGTGCTCGCGATCCTCGCGCCCAAGGGCGAGCCCGAAGCGCGCCTCTTGCGCTGGGGGTTGATCCCACACTGGGCGAAGGACCTCAAGGGCGGCGCGCGGATGATCAACGCGCGCATGGAGACCGTCGAGAGGAAGCCCGCCTACCGCAACCTGATCGGAAAGTCATCTCGCCGCGCGCTGGCGCTCGCCGACGGCTACTTCGAGTGGCTGAAGCCCGAGCACCGCTCCCAGCCGCGCCAGCCCTTCTACTTCCAGCTCGACGGCGGTGTCCCGTTCGCGTTCGCCGCGCTGTGGACGCCTGCGAAGATCGACGGGGAGTGGATCGAGAGCGTGACGCTGCTGACCTGCGACTCCGCCTCCAACGGCGTCGCCGCGCCGATCCACGACCGTATGCCGGTGATTCTCGCCGACCCGGAGGCCCAGCGCGCATGGCTCGACCCGGCGCTGGGGAGTGAGGACGCGCTCGCGCTGTGCGGTCCGCTGCCGAGCGAGCGACTCTCCGCGCGCGCGGCCAATCCGGCCGTCAACAAGGCCGGCGGTCCCGTCGAGGGGCCGGAGCTGCTGACGGCGCCGATCTGAGAATCGCGAGCCTCTCCGGCTAGGCCGTCAGCCAGCGGCGCGGGTTCTCCACAAAGATCGTGTCGTAGCTCGCGTCGTCCATCGCGCCCATCTCGCGCAGCGCCGGCACGACCTCGTCGAAGACCAGCGTCATCGACCAGTTGCGGATCGCGCCGCTCGTCTCGAACATCTCCTCGGCCTCGGGCGGGAACCAATCGATCGTGGCGCAGAAGTCCTGGGAGATCATCAGCCGCTCGGCGTGGCCGCGACGCAGCAGCTCGGCGGCCGTGGCGTTGCGCCTGTCCATCGGCAGGTACATCTCGAGGCCGTAACGGTCGAGACCGACGTAGACGCCGCGCGCGAGCAGCCCCTCGATGTAGTCGATCTCGTCGGTGTCGCCGCAGTGCGCGATCTGGATCTTGGCCGGATCGACGCCCTCCTCCTCGAAGATCTCGACCTGGCGCGGTCCTGTCGCCACAGCCGGCATCGAGTGGGCCATGATCGAGGCGCCCGTCTGGAGGCTCGCGCGCGCCACCGCGCGGTGGATCTTCTCGACGTGCTCGGTCACGCCGGGCGCATCGGCTGCGCACTTCAGGAACGCCGCCTTGATGTCCGTGCCCTGCACGCCGACTTCGATGTCCTCGACGAAGTGGTCTGCCATCACGTCGATGTCGCGGTTCTCGAAGTAATGCGGGAGATAGTCGTAGCTGTAGATGCCCGTGCAGGCGATGATGCGCACGCCCGTCGCATCGGCGACGCGCTTCATGAAGCCAACGTCGCGCCCGCCGAACATCGCGGTGGGATCGACGATGCTCCGCACGCCGCGCTGCTTGGCCGCGTTGACGGCCACGAGCGCAGCATCGAACTCGAGCTGATCGTCGTAGCGGGCCGGCCACTCGGCCGCGACCGCCTCGTCGCGAAAGCGCACGTGCTCGTGCACGAGCGTCAGGCCCAGCTCGCTGTCCTCGACGGGTCCCTGCACGGTCTCTACGCTCGGCATCGTCTCTCTCCTCGGGTTCGTATCAGCGAAGGGGCTTGCTCCATTGGGTCTCCTCCCGCAGCTGCTTCTTGAGCAGCTTGCCACCCGGATTGCGCGGCAACGGCTCCTCGCGGGTGGCGATGTACTGTGGGACCTTGAAGTCCGCGAGATGCGCGCGGCAGTGGGCCAGCACGGCCTCGACATCGAAGGTCGCCCCCGGCGCCGTGACGATCACCGCGCCGACCTTCTCGCCCATCATCTCGTCGGGCACCGCGACGACCGCCGCTTCGCCCACGCCGGGGGCGCCGGCGAGCGCGTTTTCGACCTCGATCGAGTAGATGTTCTCGCCGCCGCGGTTGATCATGTCCTTCTTGCGGTCTACGACGTAGAGCAGACCGTCCGCGTCCACGCGCGCGAGGTCGCCCGTGTGCAGCCAGCCCTCGACGAACGTCTCGGCCGTGGCCTCGGACTTGTTCCAGTAGCCCTGTACGACGTTCGGGCCGCGCACGAGCAGCTCGCCGACGCCGCTCTGCGTGTCCACGTCATCGAGCGCGAGGTCGACGACGGGCATCGCAAAGCCGACCGAGTCGGCGTGCGCGGCGGCCTCCTCGTGCGGCAGGAACGTGCTCAGCGAGGAGGTCTCCGTCAGCCCGAAGCCGTTGCCCACACGCGCCGCGGGGAAGGCCTGCATGATCTGCTCCACGAGGCTCTCGGCGATCGGCGCGCCGCCGTAGGAGATCCAGCGCACGCGGCTGACGTCGAGCTTGGCGAAGTCGGGATGGCGCAGCACCGCGTGGTAGATCGCGGGCACCGAGACGAGCTGGTTGACGCCGTTGGTTCCCACCGCCTCGAAGAAGCCCGCCAGGTCGAGTGGGCCGGAGAGGATCTCGACACGGCCGCCGAGCTCGAGCACGGGGATCAGCTGGCTGTTGCAGCCCGTCACGTGGAACAGGGGCACGGAGACGAGCGTCGATATTCCAGGGCCCTCGCTGCGATCCACCGACAGGCAGCGGAAGGCATTCTCACTATTCGTGAGGAAGTTCGCGTGCGAGGTCATCGCGCCCTTCGGAAATCCTGTCGTGCCGCTCGTGTAGAAGATCGCCGCGAGCTCCTCGGGCGCGAGCTCCTCGGTTGCCGCGGGCTCGCCGTCGGGGAGTGCCTCGCCGGGCACGAACGTGAAGCTCGCGCCGGAGTCCTCGACCACGTAGCGGACCTCATCCTCGGTGAAGCGCGTGTTGACGGGCACCACGACCGCGCCGATCAGCTGGCAGCCGAAGAACGCGAGCACCCAGTCAATCCCGTTTGCGAGGCGGATCGCTACGCGCTCACCACGGCCCACGCCCGCGTCGCGCAGCCCACCGGCGACCCGCTCCGAGCGCTCCCACAGCTCGTCGTAGCTGAGTGAGGGGCCGCCGACCTCGAGCAACGCCGTCGCCGCGCCGTCGCGCTCGACGCTCGCTTTCAGCATCGCCACGAGCGAGGCGGGCCGCTCGCTGTAGCGCGCCACTCCCGCCGAGTCGCGCACGACCCCCGTCTCATCGAACGGATTACGTCCTCGCGGCAAAGGCTCGGTCACTACTCTCCCCTCACTCGATCTCCGCGGTGAGCCTAGCGACCTGCTCGACCGTGCCCTTCGTGCGCACCGTCATCGGGCCGAGCACGCGCTCGATCGTCTTCATGTCGAGCGCCGAGTCGCGCACGCCGCCGCTCGGCCGAGCTCGTCGATGTGGCTGCGCAGCAGCTCGTTCGTGAGACGCCGCCCGCCGACGTTCATCGCGCGCAGGAAGGCCGCGTAGACGGACATGCTCGCCCTCAAGCGGCGGCGGACGCGCGAACCCTGTCAGCCAGGATCCCTGCCAGGCGCGCGCGCTGGCTGCCTGCTCCGCCGAGCAGCACCGCATCGAGCTGGGCGCGCTTGTAGAGCCAGTGCACGTCGGCCTCCCAGGTGAAGCCGATGCCGCCGTGGGCCTGGATCGCGCTCGCGGTGACCTCGCGGCCAGCGTCAGAGGCCGCGGCCTTGGCCATCGCGGCGGCCTCTGCGAGGCGCTCGGGGTCGGCGTCGGCCGTCCAGGCGGCGAAGGCCGCCGTCGAGCGTGCCTTCTCGGTCTCCAGGAGCATCTGCGCGCAGCGGTGTGAGACGGCCTGGTAGGCGCCGACCGGCACGCCGAACTGCTTGCGCTCCTTGACGTAGGCGACGGTCATCTCCAGGGCGCGGTCGCACACACCGACGAGCTCGGAGCTGACCGCGACGAGCGCGCGGTCGACGCCCGCCGCCACGTCTCCGTCGAGCGCTTCCCCGCCGTCGCCGGCGCTGACGCGAGCGGCGGTGCGCGTCGGGTCGATCGATGCGATCTTCTCGACCTCGGCCTCCTCGGCGGCGAGCACGCGGCCGGTGCCGTCGTCTTCGACGAGCACGATCACCTGCGCCTCGGCGCCTCCCACGACGAGCTCCGCCGTGCCGTCGACGGCCACGCCGAGCGCGCCGAGGGTCTCACCGGAGGCGATGCCGGGCAGCCAGCGCTCGCGTGCGGCCTCCGATGCGGAGTGCTCGATCACGGTCGCAGCGAGCACGCTCGCCAGGAACGGCACGGGCGCCAGCGAGCGGCCCAGCTCCTCGCAGAGGATCGAGAGCTCGATGCGCCCGAGGCCCTGCCCGCCGTACTCCTCTGAGACCGCGATGCCCGGCCAGCCGAGCTCGCACAGCTCGCGCCACAGCTCGCTGTCGCTGCGCCCGGACTCGGCGTGCTCGCGCACCCGCTCGGGCTTGGCGCGCTCGGAGAGCAGATCGCGCGCGGTGCGCTGGATGTCGCGCTGGTCGTCTGTGAAGCCGAAGTCCATGACTAGGCCGCTACCTTCAGCCGCGGCAGGCCGAGCACGCGCTCGGCGATGATGTTCTTGAGCACCTCGGTCGTGCCACCCTCGATCGTATTTCCGCGCGCGCGCAGGAGCTCATAGCTCCAGCTCTCCCCGGAGGTGAGCGCCTCCGCGCCGACGATGTCGACGGCGAGCTGCGTGAGGCGCTGGTTGGTGTCCGACCACAGCCACTTCACGAGCGAGCCCTCGGGGCCCGGCTGGCCGTAGCGCTCGACGTCGGTCAGGCCCTTCCAGGCGAGCAGGCGGATCGACTCGCAGCGCACATGCAGCTCGGCGAGCGCGTCGCCGTATCGCTCGAGCATGCCGCGCTCGGCGGCCTTGGCGATCAAATCGTCGAGCAGCTGGCGCAGGCGGATCTGCAGGGCGAAGCCGAGCCCGGCTCGCTCGTTCATGAGCGTCGTCAGCGCGACCTTCCAGCCGTTGCCGACGCCGCCGACGATATTCGCGTCGGGGATGCGCGCCTCCTCGATGAACAGCTCGTTGAACTCCGCCTCGCCGGTGATCTGACGCAGCGGGCGCACCTGCACGGCGTCCTGCTCCATGTCCATCAGGAAGTAGGTCAGGCCCTTGTGCTTGGCGGCCTCGGAGTCGCTGCGCGCGACGAGCATGCACCACTTCGAATACTGCGCACCGCTCGTCCACACCTTCTGACCGGTCACGACCCAGTCATCGCCGTCTTTCACAGCTCGCGTTTTCAGCGAAGCGAGGTCCGACCCGGCGTCGGGCTCGGAGAAGCCTTGGCACCAGATCTCCTCGCCGGAGAGGATCGGCGGCAGGTAGCGCTCCTTCTGTTCGGGCGTTCCCCACACCATCAGCGTCGGGCCGCCGAGAAGCAGGCCGAGCACGTTCGCCGCCATCGGCACGCGCGCGCGGCCGATCTCTTCGAAGTAGATCGCCGACTCGGTCAGGCTCGCGCCGCGCCCTCCGTACTCGGTCGGCCAGGCCGGGGCGGCCCAGCCGGCGTCGTAGAGCCGGCGCTGCCAGTCCCGGCGCCACGCGTAGTGGGCGTCCTCGCCGCCATCGCTCGGCTCGGGCGCCGGCGCGTTCGCCGCAAGCCACGCGCGCAGCTCGTCGCGGAACGCCGTCTCCTGTGGGCTGAAGGTCAGGTCCATCGCTGTGCTGTCAAGCCTATCGAGGCGCGGGCAGGCGCGAGTCGCGGTGTCGATATGTCATGTGATTTCGATTGGTGTGCCGACAGCGATCATCGCCCACAGGCGCGACACGTCGGCGTCGCGCATGCGGATGCAACCGTGCGAGGGGCGCCCGGGGATCAGCGCCGGTTCATCGGTCCCGTGGACGCCGACGACCCCGCCGCCGGGCCATTCGCTGAGCGTCGGCGCATATGCGCTCGTGCCGAGTGCATAGGGCCCGTAGATCGGTGCGTTCAGGGTCCTCAGCTTCTCGAGCACGTAGAAGTGCCCCGCCGGGGTGACCGTGCTCGCCTTGCCGACGCCCACCGGCGCGCTGAAGATCGCGCGACCTTCGCGGAACAGCGTCGCGACGAGATGCGCGCGGTCGACGTGCAGGTAGCTCCTCACGATGTTCAGCGCTCCAAGCGCGGCGCGCGGAACCCAGCCCCTTTGGCCGTTGGGACGGCCCGGCAGCTCGACCTGCAGCCATGTGCCTCCCGAGGCGCGAGCCGAGGCGCGAGCCGAGGCGAGCACCACGTACAGCTCGGCCTGTTCGTCGATCGTGAAGAAGTGGAGCTGCCCGACGACAGGTGCGCGTGGGGAGGGGGCTGCGCGTGCGTGCATTTCCGAGGTGGGGTAGGCCCAGCGCGAGAGCGTGTGCAGATCGGAGAGACGTTTGTACAGAACCGACGGCGTTGAGTGAGCGCCAGCCGGCGCAGGTAGCGCAAGCAGCGCGGCGCATGCGATCGCGCCGGGCATTGCCCGACACGACGAGCGCAGCCACAGGCGCCCGCGCGAGCGCACCTCTAGCCCGTGAAGCGGGGCGTCAGCACAGCCGAGCGGCAGCGCAGGACTGTGCTCGTGCGCGTGGCGTGGGTGGCTTTGGCCGTCCTCGCCGCGGGCGCCATCGTGATCTTGGCCATCAGCCGGTGTGCGCCGATGCCCAGCGCGGTCGGATCGATCAGCAGCGTCAGGCGGCCTTTGCGCGCGTTCTTGGCGCTCAGCGTCTTCAGCTTGTGTCCGTCCATGTAGAAGCTCACGCTGCGCACGCCGCTCGCCCGGATGCTCACGCGGAAGCTCGCGCGCACGCAACCACGGGGGGTGCTGAGAGAGGGAACGGAGGTCGCTTTGAAGCCGAGCACCCCGGATTTCGACGTGGTCGTGCTGCTCGTGCCCGAGGAGCCCGTCGGCGTGGAGGTGAAGCCGAGCACGCCTCCGCTCGCCGGGGTTTTGGTTTCTTCGACCGGCGGTTTCGCCGGTTCTTCGACGGGCGGTTTCGCCGGTTCTTCGACGGGCGGTTTCGCCGGTTCTTCGACGGGCGGTTTCGTGGCGGGCGGGCTGACTTCGACGAGGACCGTGTTCGTTTCGCCGCTGACCGGGGAGCCTTCCCCGACGGGCGTGGCCGTGTCGCTGGCCGTGTTCACGTAGGTGCCGGCGGTCTGATCCGCGGCGGTCAGGAGATGGGTGCAGGTGAAGGTCGCCGAGGCGCCGGGCGCGAGCGGGCCGGCGGGCCCGCCTGCGATCGTGCCCGCGTCGCAGCGAGCGTCGTTCAGCGCACTCAACGTGACGTCGATGTTGCCCGTGTTCTTGACGACGATCTCGTATTCCACCGTCTGCCCGACTTCGCCTTTCAACGGCGTTGAGACGTAGCCGGCGCCGGCGCCGATGCGCTGCAGCTTTTCGATCGCGATCGACGGAGCGGGCGGGCAGGTCACCTTGCCGCGGATGTCGAAGTGCCCCTTGACGCCGTTGGTGCTCCATTGCGCCCAGGCATCGATCTGGTAGCGACCGGCGTGACCGTCGAGCGTCGTGGTGGTCGTCGCGCCCGGGCCGTCGAAGCTGAAGATCGAGTGCAGGCGCGTGCTGTGATCGTGGTCGATCGTGACCTGCTGAGTGATCGTGTTGCCCGGCAGGTCGGGGAAGTTCCTGTAGGTCCAGGTGACCTGGGTGCAGGAGAAGGTGGCAACGCCGAAGGGGTGTTTTTCTTCGAAGTGTTCTTTGGCTTCCCGCGCGGTTGCTTCGCGGTGAGCTTTGCGCGTGGCCTTTTCGGCTTCGCGTGCGGCACGCTTTTCGGCGGCGTGCTGTTCGCGTTCGGTTTTCTTGGTCGTGGCGATCGCTTCGCGCTCGCTCAGCGAGACTTCGCTCGAGGCGCTGGCCTGTACCGTTGCGCTCAGCGTGAGCGCGCACGGGAGCAGCACTGCCAGCGTGACGATCAGGCCCCGGCGTCGGGTGGCGCGCCTGCGCCGTGCCGCGCGAGAACGCGCGGAGCGTGTAGCCCGCGTCCCTCCGTCATCGCTTATCGGCATTGCTTCGTCTCTCCCATCCTTGAGCGCTCGTACGTTTGAGCTGTCCGACGGCCCCCATTTGGCCGTCACTCCAGGCGCTGCATGTCGAATGATCTCACAGATTGTCTCCGACAACCAGGGCAATCGCAGCTCGCGCCGCGCACGCCGTTTCGCGCGCTAGATTCGATTTGTCGTGCACGCCGCAGAGTCCCCATCGCGCGTGGCTCATCTCGACGCCGACGCCTTCTACGTATCGATCGAGCTGCGCCGCCACCCCGAGCTGCGAGGGCTGCCCGTGGTCGTCTCCGGCAGCGGCCCGCGGGCAGTCGTCACGACGGCGAGCTATGAGGCGCGGCGCTTCGGCGTCGGCTCGGCGATGCCCGCCTCGCGCGCCCGGCGGCTGTGCCCGCAGGCGGTGTTCCTGCCGCCGGACTTCCCCACATACCGCGCCGCCTCCGCGCAGGTGATGGAGATCGTGCGCGCGCACGTCGAGCGGGTCGAGGTCGTCGGGCTCGACGAGGCCTATCTCGATCTCGAGGGCCTGTTCTCGCCGCGCGCTGCGATGCGCCGCCTGATCGTCGAGATCCGGGCCGCCACGGAGCTCACATGCTCGGTGGGCATCGGCCCCAACAAGCTAGTCGCGAAGGTCGCCTCCGACGCGGAGAAGCCGGCGGGCTTCCTGGCGTTGACGCGCGAGCAGGCGTGCGTCCGCTTCGCCGAGGCTTCGCCGGGGCTCGTGCCGGGGATCGGCCCGAAGACCGAGGCCCGCCTGGCGGAGATGGGTCTGCGCACGCTCGCCGCCGTCGCGGCCGCGCCCGAGCAGCTGCTCGTCGAGCGCTTCGGCCCCAACCTCGGGCGCGAGCTGCGCAGGCGCGCGAGCTTCGAACACGACGGCGTGGTGGGCGCGGCGCGCAAGGTCGCCTCGGAGTCGCGCGAGCGGACCTTCGACCGCGACGTCGTCGATCCCGCCGAGCTGCGCGCGGCACTCTCCAGAATGGCCGCGGAGCTGAGTGCGAGTCTCACCGCCAACGGGCGCAGCGGGCGCACGATCGCGATCAAGATCCGCCTCGACGACTTCACCACCGTCACCCGCGCGCACAGCGTCCCAGACGCGACATGCAACGCTCAGCTGATCACCGCGCATGCCCTGCGGCTGCTCGAGGAGTACGCGCCTTCGCGGCCCGTACGGCTGCTCGGCGTGCGCGTCGCGGGGCTCACTGCCGCGGAGGATGACCCGGGCGGGGAGGGCAGCGCGCAGGCGTCGGAGGAGCAGCTGGCCCTGCCCGTCTAGTTGAGGGTTTGAGATCCCCGCGCTGAACGCGCGAAGCGACGATCGCGCACACCGGCTCCCGCGCGCGAGCGCAGCGGCTAGCATCCGGGCATGGCAATCGTGCGCGTGGGGGAGGTCGAGCTCGACTGCGAACGCAGCGGCTCGGGCCCGCCGCTGCTTGCGATCATGGGCATGAGCGGCACGGCGCTGCACTGGGGCGAGCCGTTTCTGGAGGCGCTGCGCAGCGACTTCGAGGTGATCGCCTACGACCATCGCGGCGTGGGTGCGAGCAGCGCGCTGGAAGGCCAGCTATCGATTCGAGCGCTCGCCGAGGACGCGGCCGGACTGCTGAGCGCGCTCGAGCTAGAGTCCGTCAACGTGCTCGGCATCTCGATGGGCGGCATGGTCGCTCAGGAGCTCGCGCTGTCTCATCCCGAGCTGGTGCGCACGCTCACGCTCGGCTGCACCTACTGTGGCGGGGAGGGCAGCGCCCAGGCGGCGCCCGAGGTGATCCAGCGGCTGTTCGAGGCGATGAGCTCAGGCGACCGCGAGCGCGCGATCCGCACGGGGTGGGAGATGAACGTCTCCGCGGCGAAGGCCGCAGATGCGGATGCCTACGCCACCTTTCTGGGCATCGCCGAGCGCCGCGCCGTTGCGGTGCCGGTGATCATGGCCCAGGCGCAGGCGATTCTCGCGCATGACACGAGCTCGAGGCTCGGCCAGCTCGATATGCCGACGCTCGTCATCCACGGCACCGAGGATCAGATGCTTCCCGTCGCGAACGGCCGCATGATCGCTGAGCGCATCCCGAACGCGCGCCTTGAGATCCTCGACGGTGTCGGGCATCTGTTCTTCTGGGAGCGTCCTGCCGAGTCGGCCGAGCTGATCCGCCGGCTCGCCGCCGTTCCCGCCTGAGCCGTTGAGCGCCGAGCGCGCGGCCACACCGGAGCAACCTCAGCCGCTGAGCGTTCCCAGCGGCGAGGTGCTGCTTTCCGGCGAGCAGCGCGGCGAGGGACCACCCGTCGTGCTGCTGCACGGTCTGAGCGCCACGCGGCGCTATGTGGTGATGGGCTCGCGCACGCTGGAGCGCTCCGGAGCGCGCGTGATCGCCTACGACGCACGCGCTCACGGACGCTCCTCGCCGGCACCGCAGCGTGCGTATCGCTATGAGCACCTCGAGGATGACCTCGCGGCCGTGCTCGACGCGACCGGCGTGCAGCGCGCGCTGCTGGCCGGCGCCTCGATGGGCGCGCACACGGCGCTGCGCTTCGCGCTCGCCCACCCCGAGCGCGTCGCCGCGCTGGCGCTGATCACACCGGCCTTCGAGCCCGACCGCGAGAGCACGCCCGGAGAGCTCGAGCGCTGGGATGCGCTCGCCGCCGGCCTGCGCGAGGGCGGCGTGGATGGCTTCGTGGCCGCCTACGATCTCGGCTCGCTGCCAGACGCCTGGCGGGCCACGGTCGAGACCGTCCTGCGTCAGCGGATCGCCGCGCAGGAGCATCCCGGCGCGCTCGCCGACGCGCTCGAAGTGGTGCCGCGCTCGCGTCCGTTTGAGGAGATGTCCCAGCTGGCGGCGATCGACGTGCCGAGCGTTGTGATCGCCAGCCGCGATGAGGCCGACCCGGGGCATCCGCTGGCGGTGGGCGAACGCTACGCGCGAGCGATCCCCACGGCGCGCCTCGTGGTCGAGGAGGTGGGCCCGCCGGCGCGCTCGCCGATCGCATGGCAGGGCGGTCAGCTCTCGAAGATCCTGCTCGAGCTGCTCGCCCGCGCGGAGGCGGCGTAACGTAGGCCGCGATGGCAGCGCGCGATTGGGACGGAGCGGACTATGACCGGGTCTCGGGCGTGATGGAGGCGCTCGGGCTCGAGGTGCTCGAGCGCCTCGAGCTTCGGGGCGATGAGCTACTGCTCGACGCCGGCTGCGGCTCGGGGCGCATCACCCAGGAGCTGATCGAGCGCCTGGCGCGCGGGCACGTAGTCGCGGTCGACGAGTCGCGCTCGATGGTGGCGGCCGCGCGCCGGCGGCTCGGCGCGGAGGCCGACATTCGCCAGATGGACCTGCTGGAGCTCGACCTCCAGCTCGAGCGGCCACTCGACGCGATCCTCTCCACCGCGACCTTCCACTGGATCGCCGACCATGATCGCCTGTTTCACAAGCTGCGCTCCGTACTCGCTCCGGGCGGGCGCCTCGTGGCACAGTGCGGGGGAGAGGGCAACATCTCGATCCTGCGCGCCACCGCGAATCAGGTGCGCGCGCGGCCGCCATACGCGGCGCACTTCCGCGACTGGACCCCGCCATGGAACTATGCGAGCGCCGAGCTCACCCGCGAGCGGCTGCTGGCGGCCGGTTTCGCGCAGGCGGATTGTTGGCTGCAGCCGGCGCCACGCCGCCCGGAGGAGCCACATGAGTTCCTCGCGACGATCGTGCTCGGCCCGCACGTGCAGCAGCTTCCCGAGGAGCTGCGCGAGCCCTACATGGACGACGTGCTCGCGGCGCTCGGCGAGCCGGTGGTCGTCGACTACGTGCGCCTGAACATCGACGCGCGCGCGGCGTAGAAACTGTCCAGAGAGGCACGCTCGGTTGCGCCCGCGGTGGCCGGGGCCCTCGAGGCCGCCGACCGGCAGGCCTCGGAAAACTACTGAGTGCGCATATGCTAATTGTTTCTAATAGTCACACATTGGTCTACAGTGGATGGCATGGGTGGACTGGGAGGGTTGGCTGACCGATCTGAGCAAGTGCCCCTCCAACGCCTCCGCTCCATCGTGAGCCACCCTCGCCTGAGCCCGAGGGTGCTGGATCTGTTCACGCTGGCGATCGCGCTGGCGCTCCTCATCGGCTCTTACACGTTGCGTCGCAACGTCTCAAACACGGTTGATGCCGACGAACTGCTCCCGGTCGCGCTGCTCGCGCTGCGCTTCGGACGTCGCGGAGGCATGATCGGAGCGGCGCTGGCATTCATCGTGACCGGACTCTGGGAGCTCGGGCATGCGGATACCTTGGTGACGCTCACCGGCTACCTGGGCCGCGCCGTTGCGTTCGTCCTGCTCGGCCTGCTGCTGGGCTCCTTCGTCGACAAGCGCCGCAGGCTCGAAGACCAGCTCATACGCTACTTCGATACATCCCTCGATCTCCTGGCGACGGCGGATGACACCGGTCACTTCACGCGCCTGAACCCGGCGTGGGAGGAACTGCTCGGATACTCCTCCGAGACGCTGCGCTCGATGCCATACATCGAGTTCGTGCACCCTGAGGACCGCGACCGAACGCTCGCGGAGGCCGCGGCGATCACCGACTCCCACAACACGGTCCGATTCCGCAATCGCTACAGGCGCGCCGACGGTGGCTATTGCTGGCTGGAGTGGAGCGCAGCCCGCTCCCGATCCGGCCTGGTCCACGCCGTGGCACGAGACATCACAGCCCAGGTTCACGCCGAGACGCTGCTCGAGTCCAACGCCAGGATGCTCAACGAGCAGGTCAGCGAGCGGACGCGCGAGCTCGAAGAGGCCCGCACCGAGACGCTGCAGCGGCTCGCGCGCGCCGGTGAGTACCGCGACGATGCAACCTTCCGGCATACCGAACGCGTGGGCAAATGCGCGGTCGATATCGCCTTCGGCCTCGAGCTCGACCACAAGCGGATCATCGTGCTGGGCGAGGCGGCTCCACTGCACGACATCGGCAAGATCGCGATCCCCGACGGGATACTGCTCAAGCCTGGGCCGCTGAACGATGACGAGCGCGCGATCATGCAGAGTCACACGCGCGCCGGTGAGCGTCTCCTCGGCGGCAGCAGCTCGCCCGTGCTGCAGATGGCCGCCGTCATCGCCGCAAGCCATCACGAGCGCTGGGACGGTGGCGGCTATCCGGCGGGCTTGGCGGGCCAGTCGATCCCGCTCGTCGGGCGCATCGTCGCGGTCGCCGACGTCTTCGACGCCCTCACCCACGAACGTCCCTACAAGGATGCCTGGACCGTCGAGGAGGCGATCGCCGAGATATGCCGGGTGTCCGGCAGCCAGTTCGATCCCCGCGTCGTCGCTGCGTTCCTTGCGCGGCAGGCCCCCATGAGCTCCTCGCCTGCGTGGTGTCAGCAGGATGACGAGTCTCAGGCGAGTGCGGCAGGGGCGCCGGCCTCGGCATCCTCTGCAAGCCGCGCGCCGCTGAGCAGCATCGCGTAGCGCCCGCCCAGCGCGACGAGCTCCTCGTGGGTGCCGCGCTCGGTGATCCGACCGGCGTCGAGCACGAGGATCTGATCGGCGTCGCGGATCGTCGAGAGGCGGTGCGCGATCGCGATCGTCGTGCGCCCGCGCGAGAGCTCATCGAGCGCCTGCTGCACGGCGCGCTCGGTCTCGTTGTCAAGCGCCGAGGTCGCCTCGTCGAGGATCAGCACCGGCGGGTTGCGAAGGACGGTGCGCGCGATTGCCATGCGCTGCTTCTCACCGCCCGAGAAGCGATAGCCGCGCTCGCCGACCGGGGTGTCATAGCCGTCCGGCAGTGATGCGATCAGCTCGTGGATCTGAGCTGCGCGCGCCGCATCTTCTATCTCCTCATCGCTCGCCTCGGGACAGGCGAAGCGCAGGTTCTCGCCGATCGAGGCATGAAACAGGTAGGTCTCCTGGGAGACGAGCCCGACCGTCGCCGCCAGCGAGCCGAGCGTGACGTCGCGGATGTCGACGCCGTCGATGCTCACGCAGCCGCGCTCGGGCTCATACAGGCGCGCGACGAGGTAGGCGAGCGTGGTCTTGCCCGAGCCGGTCTCGCCGACGAGCGCGGTGGTCGTGCCGGCCGGTATCTCGGCGGCGATCTCGCGCAGCGTCCACGGTGCCTCGGGGCCATAGCGAAACCACACGTCCTGCAGGCGCACGTCGCCGCGGACGCCGCTCATCGTCTGCGCGTTCGGGCGCTCGACGATGTCCACAGGCAGGTCGAGGTACTCGAAGATGCGCCCAAACAGCGCCAGCGAGGTCTGCACTTCAAGGCCCACGGACAGCAGCGACTGGATCGGAAAGAAGACGCGCGTCTGAAGCGTCGTGAACGCCACCACGGTGCCGATCGAGATCGAGTGTCCGCCCGCGGCGATGTTCTCACCGGCGAACCAGTACACGGCGGCGGGCATGATCGCGAAGCTCAGCTGCACCGAGGCCATCCGCCAGCGCCCGGCCATGCGCGCCCTGACCTCGAGGTCGGCCAGCTCGCCGGACTCGCCGCTGAAGCGCCGCACGAGCTCCGGCGAGCGCCCCATCGTCTTGCCGAGCAGGATGCCCGACACCGACAGCGACTCCTCCACGAGCGTCGACATGTCCGCGAGGCGGCTCTGGCGCACCGATTGGATGCGCCGGCGCTCCTCGCCGACGCGCCGCGTGAGCCACACGAAGAACGGCAGCAGCACGAGCGAGAAGGCGGCCAGGCGCCAGTCGAGCAGGAACATCGCGATCACCACCGCCACGACCGTCGTGACGTTCTGGACGATCGAGGTGGCCGTCGAGGTCACGACGCTATCGACGCCGCCGATGTCGTTGGCGATGCGCGACTGCACCTCACCGGTGCGCGTGTGCGTGAAGAACGCCAGCGACATCCGCTGTAGATGCGAGTAGACGGCGGCGCGCAGGTCGTGCATCACGCGCTGGCCGACCTGATTTGAGATCCAGGTCTGCGCCACGCCGATCACGCTCGTGATCACAGACAGCGCGATCATCCCCAGCACGAGCTCGGCCAAGAGCGTCGTATCCTTGTGCGGGTAGGCGGTGTCGAGCACGCCGCGCAGCAGGAACGGGCTGATCACGCCGAGTCCGGCCGCCAGGAAGATCAGCCCGAGCAGCACCCCGAGACGTGCCCGGTAGGGGCCGAACAGCCGCCCGATGCGCCGCAGCGAGACCGGGGTGGAGGGGATCTCCTCGGGGCGCAGCTCGCGCGGCGGGGAATGGCGACCCTCACCCGAGCGCCCCTGCGCGAATGGTCCAGAGCTCACGAAAAGACCTTATCGCCGCGCACGAGCGCGATCGCGGCGCGCGTGGGTACGCTTGGGGTGCCGTGAAACGAGCCAACAGGCCAGCCTTCGCACGAACGCCGGGTTGACGGCTGCGCACCTGCACGCATCATGACCACGCAAACCCGCATCGCAGCTCCTGTCTCCGGCCTCGGTGCGGTGGAGATCCGCGTGCTCGGCTGCCTGCTCGAAAAGCAGCGCACGACGCCGGATGCCTATCCGCTCTCGCTCAACGCGCTGCGACTGGCCTGCAACCAGAGCACCAACCGCGACCCAGTGGTGGACTACGACGAGGCCGCGATCCGCGACGGGCTGCACCGGCTCGAGCGCCGCGGCCTGACGCGCCTGGCAAGCGGCGCGGGCAGCCGTGCCGCCAAGCATCGCCACCTGCTCGCCGAGGCCCTGCCGATGCAGCCTGCCGAGCAGGCGATCCTCTGCGTGCTGATGCTGCGGGGCTCACAGACGCCCGGAGAGCTGAAGCAGCGCACGGAGCGGATGCACCGCTTCGCCGAGCTGGCCGACCTGCAGGAGACGCTCGAGCGGATGATCGAACGCGGTCTCGTGGCGCGCCTGGCGCGCCGTCCAGGCCAGAAGGAGGAGCGCTACGAGCAGCTGCTGCAGAAGGACGAGGCCGATGCGCCCGCGAGCACGGCGCTGAACGCTCCAGAGCGCCAGCGGCCCGCCACGCACGAGCCTGCCCGGGCGGCACCCGCAGCAAACGAGCTGCAGGCTCTCACCGAGCGCGTCGCGCGCCTGGAGCGGGAAGTAGCGGAGCTCCGCTCCACGCGCGAGCGCGGCCCCGAGCAGCGGATGGGGCAGGGGTGAGCGCGAGCATGCACTCGATCGCGCTATTGGGGACCTCGGACACGGCGACCGGCGTCGGCATCCCCCTGGCCGTCGCCGCGGGCCTCGTGTCGTTCCTCTCGCCGTGCGTACTGCCGCTCGTCCCCGGCTATCTCTCGACGGTGATCGGCGTGTCGCCGGCCGACCTCAAGGATGGGGTGGGGGCGCGCAGGGTGCTCGTGCCGAGCCTGCTGTTCATCGCGAGCTTCTCGGCGATCTTCATCCTGCTGGGGATGAGCGCGACGGTGATCGGCTCGAGCCTCAACTCCCACAAACACCTCCTCCAGCAGGCCGGCGGCGTGGCGATCATCGCGATGGGCCTGATCTTCCTGGCGACGCCGTTCGTGGCCATGTTCAACCGCGAGTGGCACTCCGAGGGCCTCTTGCGACTCGCCGGGCGCGGCGGCCCGCTGGTGGCGGGGGCGGCGTTTGCGATCGCGTGGACGCCGTGCACGAGCATCACGCTCGGCGCGATCCTCACCCAGGCAGCGATCTCCAACTCGGCGGCGCACGGCGCGCTGCTGCTGGCGTTCTACTCGCTGGGCCTCGCGATCCCCTTCCTGCTGATCGCGCTGGCGTTCGAGCGCATGACCACGGCGCTGGCGATCGTCAAGCGCCACTTCCCGGTCATCATCGGCGTCGGCGGAGCGGTGATGATCGTGCTCGGCGTGCTGATCGTGACGGGCGAGTTCACGATCCTCAACAGCTGGGCATCGAAGACACTCCCGCTCGGCAAATGGCAGGAAAGCATCTGAGCGAGCCTGATTGCCCCAGGCATCGCGCCCGGCTGGGCTCGTGAAGCGAGCCGCTCAGGCCGAGGCGAACAGAACGGGGACGTCGTATGCGGCGAAGTGCGCGTCGGAGGTGAGGATCGTGAGCCTCTCGCGGCGGGCCTGTGAGATCAGCAGGCGGTCGAAGGGGTCGCGGTGGTGCAGGGGCAGCTCTGCGATCCCAAGCCCGTGCTCGGGGGCGACGTTGAGAATCCGCGCTCCACTCTCCAGCACCCGCTCGTGCAGGTCCTCGGAGAGACGCAGCTTTCCGACCGAGGCCTTGACGGCGATCTCGACGAAGGAGATCGCACTGACGAATATCTCCTCGGCGGCTTTCAGAGTCTCCAGGGCGGCGCCGAACCGGTTCAGCTCGCCCTCCAGCTGCCAGATCACGATGTTGGTATCGAGCAGCAGCCTCACAGAAGCTTGTCCTCCTCGTCCCATTCGGCGTACATCTCATCCAGTTCCTGCTCGCTGAACTCGAAGTCCTTCGCGGTCCACAGCTTGCCCGCCAGCGCACCACTGCTCGCCACGAACCGCTCGCCTGGGCTCATCTGCGGCTCGACGCGCACGAGGCGCGCGACCGGGATGCCGTTGCGCGCGATCTCGACCTCTTCGCCCGCCTCGACTCGCGCGAGCAGGCGCGAGAGGTCCGTCTTGGCCTGGCCGACGTTGACGCGCATTTCCCGGAAAGTAGCATGCTTGGCCAAGCTTGGTCAAGCCTTGGATCGCAGCTGTGGCGGCATTTCCCCTGCTCCGACGGACGCGGGCGGAGCGGGACGGAGAGCAGCAGAGACGCGGGCTGGTCAGTCGCCTGTCCTGCGCGCGAGCACGGCGATCGTTCGCTCGCGCCGGACGCGAAAGCCGAGCTCCTCATACAGGCGGATCGCGGCGGTGTTGCTCGCGAGGACGTGCAGGAAGACGCGCTCGGAGCGCTCGTCGATATCGGCGAGAAGCGTGGCGATCAGCCGTGAGGCGAGTCCGTGGCCGCGAAGCTCCGGAGCGGTGCACACGGCACTGATCTCCGTCCAGCCCTCGAAGCGGAAGCGCTCGCCGGCCATCGCGACGAGCTCGCCGTCGCTGCGGATGCCGATGTAGCGGCCGAGCTCGATCGTGCGCCCGAGAAACGGTCCCGGCTCGGTTCGGCCGACCAGATCGAGCATCTCCGGCACGTCCGCCAGGCCGAGCGTGACCGCCTGCGGATCACTCCGCCCGGTGAGATCCTCGCCGGTCATCTGCACGAGATCGAAGCTGAGACTCACCTGCAGCGCCTCGGGAAGGGGGGAGCCGTCGTACATCGTCGCGGCGATCGTCCCCGGCCCGATCAGCTCGACCGTGTCGCGCCAGTCGGCACTCGCGGCATCGTCGGGCAGCGCGAGGAACGGCGCGATATCGGGGAGGTATCGAAGCACGCGTCCGCTGCGCTGCGCGAACCGCGCGTGCGTGTCCGACAAGGCCGCGTACACGGGGTTATCCAAGCGCGGGTCCTCGAGCGAGAAGGCGGACATCGGTGTTTGCGAGGCTAGCGCTCGCGTCCGGTCCAAACGCGAGTCAGCAAAGGAACACGAACGACCGAGGACGCTGGCCGATCAAAGATCGTCCAGCAGCGCCCTCGGTCGTCGGTGGGTTTAGGCGGCCTCGCGCAGTGCCGCCAGCTCCGGCGACTCCGCGAGCTTCTTCAATGCGCGCTGCTCGAGCTGTGAGGCTCGCTCGGCGGAGAAGCCGAGGCGCTTACCGATAGCGGTCAGTGTCTGGGGCTCCTCGCGGCCGGTGCCGAAGCGCAGCGTCAGCACCTTTCGCTCGGTTTCGGGTAGCTGCGAGATCGCCTCGTGGACGATCCGCTCGCGCTCGTTGTCCCAGGCCGTCTCCTCCGGCACCTCGGCGTCGGAGGGGAGCAGATCGCCGAGGGCGGTGTCGCCGTCTTCGCCGATCTGCTGGTCGAGGCTGACGAGCGCCGCGCGCTGGTGGCGTACCTCTTCCACCTGCTCGATCGGCAGCCCGGTCTCCTCGGCGAGCTCCTCGAGCGTGGGCTCACGACCGAGGCGCACGGACAGCTCACGCTCGACGCGGCCGACCTTGCGCGAGCGCTGGGCGACGTGGACGGGCAGGCGGATCGTGCGTCCGGAGTTCTCCAGGCCTCGCTGGATCGCCTGGCGAATCCAGAGCGTCGCGTAGGTGGAGAAGCGGAAGCCCTTGCGCCAGTCGAACTTCTCGCTGGCGCGGATCAGCCCGAGCATGCCCTCTTGGACGAGATCGCCGAGCGGCAGGCCCTGGTTCTGGTAGCGGCGCGCGTTGGAGGCGACGAGCCGCAAGTTGGAGTTGACGAGCAGTTCCTTGGCGTGGAGATCGCCACGCTCGATGCGCTTGGCCAGGTCGATCTCTTCTGCGGGGGTGAGTAGGGGGTAGCGGCGCGAGTGGGCCAGCAGCTGGTCGACCGCCTCGGGGATGAATGTGTCGGCTGCGCTGAGGTCGATGCGCTCGATCGGGCTGTCCAGCCGCTCTGGGGAAGCGACTGTCTCCTCAGTGTTCGTCTCGCCCTCTGGCTGGGCAGTAGACGAATCGAGCGTTAGTGTGGTGTCTGCGGGGGAGTCTGACATGGGCGTCCTTCGTAATCCGATGCTTGGAGTCGGAATTATACGCCTCGATAGTTGCGTTGTCAATTATCTTCTTCGGGGCGGCTTCTCGGTGCTCGTTCGACGTCGCTTGGGCGCTCACCTGCCTGTCGCTCCAGATTGAGAATGCCCACCTGGGCTCGAGCTAAAACCCGAGAATCCCGAGAATCCGGGGAAAAGTGCGATTTCGAGGCGCTCGTGCCCTATCGACAGGCGCCACCATGGCGCTGAGCGCGGGAAGCTAAGCTCGGCGAATGGACATCGACCTCTCAGGACAGGTGGTCGCCGTTACCGGCGCCTCCTCCGGTATCGGCGAGGCCACCGCGCTCGCGTGCGCGCACGCGGGCGCTGCCGTGGCGCTCGGCGCACGCCGAGGCGAGCGGATCGAGGGTCTCGCCCAGCAGATCATGGCCGAAGGCGGCCGAGCGATCGCGATACCGACCGATGTCGGCGAGGAGGCGCAGGCGAGCGCATTTGTGGCGCGGGCGCACGCTGAGCTCGGGCGCCTGGACGTGCTCGTCAACAACGCCGGCGTGATGCTGCTCGGCCCGATCGAGAACGCGCCCACCGAGGAGTGGCGGCGCATGATCCACGCGAACGTGTTCGGCGTCCTCTACTGCTCCCACGCCGCGCTGGGGCTGATGCGTGCGCAGGGCTCCGGGCACATCGTCAACGTCAGCTCCGTCGCCGGTCGCGTGGCGCGCGCCGGCTCCGGCGTCTACAACCTCACGAAGTTCGGCGTCGGCGCCTTCTCTGAGTCGCTACGCCAGGAGGGTGTCGCGATCGGTGTGCGCGTGACCACGATCGAGCCCGGGGCCGTCGCGACCGAGCTGCCGGGCCACAACCGCCCGCAGGTGCTCGAACAGATGGCCAAGCGCTTCGCCGGCGTGACCCCGCTGGACGCCGAGGACATCGCGCGGGCGATCCTCTACGCGATCTCCCAGCCGCCGAACGTGAGCATCAACGAGGTGCTCGTGCGCCCGAGCGGCCAGGGCGCCTGAGCGAGGCCCGACGCGCCCCGGCACGATCGGGCGCTGAGCGCGCGTATCGCTACCTACGCGCCTGGGCGGGTGCGGGCGCGGGCGCGATCTCGAGCAGCTCGGTGACCGCGTGGTCGACCTGCAGCGTCGTGTGATCGAGCGCGAAGCGCTCGCGCAGCAGCCGCTCCATCGCGCGCCGCGCCGCGTGGCAGTCGCACTCGGCGCCGACGAGCACATGCGCGGAGAGCGCCGGAAAGCCGCTTGAGACCTCCCACACATGCAGATCGTGCACCTCGACGACGCCCTCCTGCGCGACAAGCGCACGGCCGATCGCCTGCGGATCGAGATCCTCGGGAGCGGCCTCCAGGAAGATCCGCCCCGAGGCCTTCACGAGCGCGACGCCGGAGCGGATCATCAGCGCCGCGACGAGCAGCGAGACGAGCGGGTCCGCGCGCTGGAAGCCGGTCGTGATTATCACGACGGCCGCGATCGCGGTGCCGATGAAGCCGAACAGGTCGGTGAGGATGTGCTGGTAGCTGCCCTCGATGTTGAGGCTCTCGCGGTTCGCGCCGGAGAGCACGAGGATCACCGTGAGGTTCACGACCACGCCGGCCAGTGCCACGGCGAGGATCAGGCCGCCGTGGACGTGCGGCGGGTCGAACAGGCGCCGGATCGCCTCATAGACGATGAACGCCGCGAGCACGAGCAGCGTCACGCCGTTGGCCTGCGCGGAGAGGATCTCCGCGCGCCTGAAGCCGAACGTCATCGCCCCGCGGGCAGGCCTTGCAGCGAGGCGCAGCGCGAGCAGCGAGAAGCCGATCGCGCTGGCGTCGGTGAGCATGTGCCCGGCGTCGGAGAGCAGCGCCAGCGAATGCGCGATCACGCCGACGGTGACCTCGACGGCCATGAACGCCACGATCAGCGCGAGCGCGATGGCAAGCCGCCCGGCGTCGGCGCTTCCGTGGCCGTGAGCGTGCGCCGCGTGGTCGTGAGTCACCACTCCACGATACGCGCTGCCCGAGATGGGCTGCCCACGCTCCCGGCCCCCGCCGGCTCTAGGCTCCAGCGATGACGCGGGCCTCCGAGCGCGAGCAGGCGCACATCCAGCGGCGCACCACGCTCGTCTCGATCGCCGTGGCGGGCGCGCTCGTGGCGATCAAGCTCGGCGTGGGCCTCGCGACGCACAGCCTCGGCCTCGTATCGGCAGGGATCGAGTCGAGCGGCGATGTGATCGCCGCGGTGCTGACGTTCTTCGCGGTGCGCCTCGCGGGGCGCCCGGCCGACCGCGGCCACCCCTACGGCCATCGTCGCGCCGAGAACCTCGGCGCGCTCGGCGAGTCGGCGATCCTGCTCGCGGGTGCCCTGTTCGTGGGCGTCGAAGCGATCAGCCACCTGAGCGCCGGCGCGGCTCCGCCGCACATCCGCTGGTACCAATTCGCGGTGATCGGCCTCGCGCTCGCGCTCGACCTCAGCCGCACCAGGGTGTCGCTGGCGGCCGCGCGCCGTTACGACAGCCCGGCGCTGCGCTCCAACGCCTTTCACTTCGGAGCAGACATGGCCGGCTCGCTCGCGGTGCTCGCAGGCCTGTTGGCCGTCGACTCGGGCTTTCGCCAGGGCGACGCCGTGGCGGCGCTGCTCGTCGCGGCTCTGATCCTGCTCGCCGCGCTGCGTCTCATCTCCACGAACGCCAACGTGCTGATGGATCACTCGCCCGAGGAGGCGCGCGCGCTCGCCGAGCGCGCGATCGACGGACTGGGAGTGGACATCGAGCTCAGCCGGCTGCGCCTGCGGGAGTCCGCCGGGCGCTACTTCGCGGACGTCGTAGTCAGCGTGCCCCCCGGGCAGGCCGTCGTCGAGGGTCACGGCGCAGCCGACATGATCGAGGCCGCCGTGGAGAGAGCGCTGCCGGGCAGCGATGTCGTCGTGCACGTCGAGCCGCGCCGACGCGGCCTCGACCTGCGCGACCGCGTGCTGGCGATCGCGCTCGCCGAGCCGCTGGTCAAGGAGGCGCACGACATCACGATCTTCGAGCAGGACGGCTCGGCGAGCGTCTCGCTGCACCTGAAGTTCCCGAGCGACCTCGACCTCGGCAGCGCCCACGAGGTCGCAGAGCGCGTCGAGCGCGAGATCCGCGCGCGCCCGCAGGTGGCCGACGTGCAGACGCACCTGGAGCCGCTGGAGCAGCCGCTGCACGCCCATCGCGCCGACGGACGCGCCGACGGGGAGGTGATGCGCGAGGTCGGCCGCCTCGTGCGCGAGCGCACCGGGCACGATCCCCAACTCGTCAAGCTGCTCTGCACCGATGTCGGACGCGTGCTGTTCCTGACACTCGAGGTGGGCGCCGGCAAGTCGCTGAGCGATGCCCACGCGCTGGCGGGGGAGCTCGAGGAGGAGCTGCGCCTGCACATCGCCAACATCGCCGAGGTGGTCGTTCACACCGAGCCCTGAGACGCCGGCGCCGGGAAGAATCGGCGCGCTTTGGCATCTACCCGAAGCGAGCATCAATTTCAGCGATCGGGAGGTCTCAAGTGAAGAGCTCGCTCACGCTCGGCATGGCCGTCACGGCGCTCGCGCTGCTGGCCGGCTGTGGCAGCTCCAGCAAAACGACAAGCAGCTCGGGCGCGGGTGCGCCCGTGACGAGCTCGACGGCGGCCTCGGCGGCCGCTTCGCCCTACAGCCACGCGGGCACCGGCGCCACCGCTGCGGCGAGCGGCGCGAGCGCCGGCGCGATGGCGATCACGACCAAGCACTCAAAGCTCGGCACCGTGCTCGCGGCGGGGCCCAAGAAGATGACCGTGTACCTATTCGAGGCCGACAAAGGCGCCGCCTCCACCTGCTCGGGTCCGTGCGCCGTCGTATGGCCGCCGGTCACGAGCGCGGGTGCGCCGAGCAGCGGCGGCGCAGCCGTGGCCGGCGAGCTCGGCACGATCACGCGCTCGGATCAGAGGAAGCAGGTCACCTATAAGGGCCACCCGCTCTACTACTACGCCAAAGACAAGGACTCCGGCGATAGCTACGGTCAGGGCCTGAAGTCATTCGGCGCGCCGTGGTACGTGCTCGCACCGAGCGGCAACAAGGTCGATCAGTCATGAGCGCCCTGAGTGCAGGCAAGGGCGCTCTCGCATCGCTGCACTCCGTGGGTTGACGACGACGGTCGGCCAGCAAGCCGCCTGGGCCTGTCCATGTGCCCAGGCGGCGTCGGCGATCAGCGTCGGGGCGCGCTGCGGCTTGAGCGCCGCTCCCGACTTCTCGGCCTCGGCCAGATCCATCAGGCGCGCGCGTGTGTGCTCGCCGATGACGCGGAAGCGCCAGGGGTTCGTGAGGTGGTGGTTGGGCGCCCAGCGCGCGAGCTCGACCAACTCCTCGATCACGGCGCGATCGAGCTCGCGCGCGCCGAAGGCCTTGTGCGTGCGTCGCGTGCGGATAGCCTTCTCGACTTCCATGCCCCAACCGTAAAGGGTGAGATCGCACGATGAGCGCGGGAGAGATCGTCGCGATTGCCTTCGCCGGGCTCGCGGCGGGAACGATCAACACTGTGGTCGGCAGCGGCACGCTGATCACCTTCCCGGTGCTGCTCGCGTTCGGCTATCCGCCGGTGACGGCGAACGTGTCGAACACGATCGGCCTCGTGCCGGGCTCGGTCTCGGGCGCGATCGGCTACCGCCGCGAGCTCGCCGGTCAGCGGCGGCGCATCCTGCGGCTCGGCTCGATGTCCGTCGCGGGCGGCGTCACGGGCGCGGTGGCCCTGCTCGTGGCTCCATCCTCGGCGTTCAAGGCGATCGTGCCGGTGTTCATCGCCACAGCGCTCGTGCTGACGCTGGCCCAGCCGCGCATCACCCGCTGGCTGCTCAGCCGCGAGATCGACCTCGAGCGCCACGTGGCGCTGCTGACGCCGCTCGCCGTGTTCCTGACCGGCGTCTACGGCGGCTATTTCGGCGCGGCGCAGGGCATCCTGCTGCTCGCGATCCTCGGTGTGGCGCTGAGGCAGGAGCTGCAGCGCACGAACGCGCTGAAGAACGTGCTCGCGGGCCTGACCAACGGCGTGGCTGGGGTGTATTTCATCTTCGCCGCGCACGTCGAGTGGGGTCCGGCGGCGATCATCGCCGCCACCTCGATCGCCGGAGCCCAGATCGGCGCGCGCTACGGGCGCCGGCTGCCGCCTGCGGCGCTGCGGGCGGTGATCGTGGCCGTGGGAGTCTTTGCGATCCTGCGTTTGCTGCTGGACTGAGCGGACACCCACCGGTTGTGAGACAGAGCGGAGCGATGCGATGACAGCTGCACAGAGCGACGCCGACGTGCTCGTGGTGTTCGGCATCACGGGCGATCTGGCCAGGAAGATGACGCTACGCTCGCTCTACCGGCTCGAGCGCCGTGGCCTGTTGCGCTGCCCGATTGTGGGAGTGGCGGTCGAGCCGTGGAGCACCGAGCGCCTGCGCGAGCATGCGCGCGAGTCGATCCGCGCCGGCGGCGAGAAGCTCGACGAGAGGGTGTTCAAGCGCTTTGCAGCGCGGCTGAGCTACCTCAGTGGCGACTTCCAAGCGCCGCAGACGTTCGCCGAGCTCGCACACAGGCTCCGGGACACGAAGACCCGCGTCTTCTATCTGGAGACGCCGCCGTCGCTGTTCGCGACCGTCGTCGCGGGTCTTTCCGCGGCGGATCTGCTGAGCGGCGCGCGCGTCGTGGTCGAGAAGCCCTTCGGTCATGACCTGCGCTCGGCGCGGGCGCTGTCGCGCGAGCTGGGACGCCATCTCGGCGAGTCCCAGATCTTTCGCATCGACCATTTCCTCGGCAAGATGGGGGTCGAGGAGCTGCTCTACCTGCGCTTCGCCAACGCGATGCTCGAGCCGGTGTGGAACCGCAACCATCTGGCGTGCGTGCAGATCACGATGGCCGAGAGCATCGGCGTGGAGGATCGCGGCCGCTTCTACGATCCGGTGGGCGCGCTGCGCGACGTGGTCGTCAACCACCTCATGCAGCTGCTCGCCACCGCCGCGATGGAGCCGCCCGCGGGCAGCGACCCGGAGACGGTCAAGAACGCCAAGTTCGCCGTGTTCGACGCGATGCCCGCGGCAGACCCCGCGAGCTATGTGCGCGGGCAGTACGCCGGCTACCGCTCGATCGATGGTGTGAGAAAGGGCTCGGGCACGGAGACCTACGCCGCGCTGCGCCTGGAGATCGACAACTGGCGCTGGGCCGGCGTGCCCTTCTTCATCCGCACTGGCAAGCGGCTGGCGGTCACGCAGACGGAGCTACGACTTGTCTTCAAGCAGCCGCCGCGGCTGGGATTCGTGACCGCGACGCAGCGCGCGCCGCGACCGAGCCAGATCGTCGTCAAGATCGATCCGGCGACGGGCGTGAGGATCGTGCTCGACGCACAGCGCGCGGAGCGCAGGGCCCCACTTGAGATCGAGCTGGACATGGAGTTCGCGCAGGAGGGAGGGGAGGGGGCGACGCCCTATGAGGTGCTGCTGCACGCGGCGCTCGAGGGCGACGGCACGCACTTCACGCGCGAGGACAGCGTCGAGGCTTGCTGGCGAATCGTGGCGCCCCTCCTGGACTCGCCGCCGCGCGTGCAGCGCTACCCCAAGGGGACATGGGGCCCGCGCGCCGCGCGCGATCTCACCGCTGCGGTCGGCGGCTGGCAGGACCCGTGGGTCCCCGCGTGAGCCCGAGCGCCACTCAGTGCAGGCGGGCGAGGAACGTATAGAGGACCATCGCGCTGACGAGGATCGCGAACACGCGCAGGCCCCAGAGCCCGATCAGCGCGCGAGGACCGAGCCGCGCCGGCGGTACCGGGCGCGCCGTTTCGGCCACGAGCTGATCGCGCTCGAGGTGCATGAACAGCTCATCGTCCTCCTCGCTCATGGCCCGTCGATCAGATGCACGGTCTGCAGGAAGGAGTCGATGCCGTAGGCGGCGCCGCAGATGCTGACGAACACGATCACGACGATGCCGAAGGCATTCGTGGAGCGCCTGTTCGCCCAGCGGCCCATCAGCGTCCTGTCGTTGGCGAGCATCAGCACGAACACGAGGCTCACGGGCAGCAGCACCGTGGCCAGCACGTTGGCGTTCAGCGCGATCGAGAGCAGCGGCGCTCCGGGGATCAGGATCACGGCGGCGGCGATCAGGGCGACGCCAACGTTGGCGCCGTAGAAGACGGCCGCGCCGCGTGGGGAGGCGTTGAAGCTGTGCGAGACGCCGACACATTCCCCGGCGGCGTAGGCGGTGCTGGCGGAGATCGTGAGGATCGCCACGGCGCCCGCCTCGATCAGTCCCAACGCGAACACGGTGCCGACGGCGCCGCCTGCGACGTGTGAGAGCGCGGCGGGGAAGCCCGCGCCGGCGAAGCCCTGGATGCCCGAGCCCTGGTGCAGCAGCGCGGCGCCCGCGATCAGCGCGCCGATGCCGAACGTCGCGGCGAGCACGGCTCCGAGGCCTGTGTCATAGCGGCCGTGGCGCACGTCCTTGGGCGTCATGCCCTTGTCGGCGGAAGCGCTCTGCTGGAAGAAGATCATCCACGGCGTCACGGTCGCACCGATCGTGGAGGCGAGCAGCAGCAGCAGCGTGTTGAGGCTGCCGTGCGGAAACGGCTGGAAGGACAGCGAGCTGGCGATCGTGCCGAGGTCCGGCTTGACGAGGATCGCGGCGAGCAGGAAGAGGCCGTTGAACAGCGCGATGCCGAGCACCGTGCGCTCCCAGCGCCAGTAGCGCCCGCCGCTGAGCGTGAAGAGCACGAGCACGAGGCCGAGCGCGACGGCGACGCCCGCGCCGAGGTGGAAGTAGGCGAGGCCGACGCGGATCGCCACGAACTCAGCGATCAGCGTGATCAGGTTGGTGAGGCACAGATCGCCTGCGCCGAACCAGCCCCACAGGCGCCCGTAGCGCTGCAGCACGAGCTCGCCGTAGCCGCGGTGCGTGACGGCGCCGATACGCATGCACATCTCCTGCACGACGAACGACATCAAGAACAGACACGGAATCAGCGGCACGAAGAAGCCGATGCCGTACTCAGCCCCATCGGAGGCGTAGGCGATCATGCTCGGCCCGTCGTTCTCGCCGAGCATCGCGAGGATGCCGGGACCAACGAGCAGCCATAGAAGGCGCCCGCGCTTGCCGTGGAAGCGCGCATGGTGCACGCGCGAGCGGTCGCGCGAGCGCGCGTGGTCCTCCTCGCTCAGCAGCGGCTGGCCGAGCAGGGGAGAGACGGTCACCTCGGGAGAGCTCAAGCCGTCCTCGAGTGCGCGCCGTGGGGGGCGGAGACTTCGACGCGCATCGCGCCGGCCAGCTCGCCACCGAGTGCGTGCTCGCGCTCGCCGAAGAGCACGAACAGCGGGCCGCCGAACGGCTGGCGCTCACGCACGAGAAAGCGTTCCCCCGGCGCGATGCCGCGCTCGGCCAGATAGCGGAGCATCTCCGGGTCGGAGTCCGATACGCGCACGAACAGTCCCTCATCGCCGGGCTGCAGACTCTCCATGCGGTCGGTCAGCGGCTCCTCGAGCTCAAGCTCGGCGGTGGGAATCGGGTCGCCGTGGGGATCGACGGTGGGGTGGCCCAGCTTCGCGGCGATCAGCGCCTCGAGATCCTCGGAGATCACGTGCTCGAGCACCTCCGCCTCGGCGTGCACGCGATCCCACGGCATCCCCAGCGCCTCGGCGAGATAGCTCTCGAGCAGGCGATGGTGGCGAATGACCTCGAGCGCGATGCGGCGCCCGTCCTCGGTCAGGCGCACGCCGCGATAGGGCACGTGGCTGATCACGCCGAGCTCTCCGAGGCGCTTGAGCATCGCCGAGACGGACCCCGGGGTGATACCCAGTCGCTCGGCCAGGGCGTTCGTGGAGACGGATTGCTCGCTGCGCCTCTCCAGCGAGAAGATCGCCTTCGCGTAGTCCTCGACGGCGGGGGTGCGGATGAGTTCCTTGGCGCTCATGGGAAAAGAGTATGGCATGCCAAGAAATGATTCAAGGCAAGCATGGGACAGGACCTCATCGGATCAGAGCGCTGAGCGCTTGAGGCTTTTGGAGGACGCCGAGGAGTGCTGCGCGCTGTGCGCACCCAGCGAGGCGGCGGGGAGTGCGGCGCTACTCGTGCAGCCCGACGGCTTCGAGCGCTTCGCTGCGGGTCGGGTAGCCGACGGCTCTGAGGACCTTCTCGCCGCGAAACGAATCGCGAGCAGACGACCATGGCGCTCGGCGAGCGCCCGCCGAGCGCCGGGTGGAAAAGGCCGAGCCGGCCGTCAGCCGGCGGCGTGGACGCGCAGCGGCCTGTTGACCATGCGCGTGACGCGCTTGCTGAGCGCCGCGCTGCGCGCGTCCGCGGTGGACTTCGTCAGCTTGCCGGCGACGACAGCCGCGGCGACGCGGCTCTGGCG
>JACDGG010000012.1 GCA_013815355.1 Solirubrobacterales bacterium | reverse complement strand
TCCGCCTCGCTCACCTGCCGCCTACAACACCGTCCGCTCTTCGAATACCTCACGGACGCGATCACAGCCCACACCCGCGGCCATCCAGCCCCATCCCTCGCCTAACCGCCAAAGACTGAACGCTTACCAAAACCATGGTTTTGAGGCGTTATTCGTTGGCGTCAGGGCACGGCGAGCGCGTCCCCCCGCGCCTCTCGCCGGTGCTCGACCGCTAGGGAGGGTCGTGGCTCGGGCGCGCCTAGCGTTCGCCCGAGCCCCGCCGCCACAGCACGACGTACCAGATCGTCACTGCGATCAGCACGCCGAGGGGCAGTACGAGCGTGAGGATCGAGCCGGTGAGGAAGCTTGCTGCGATCGGAACGGGGTCTGGCATGTGGCCTCCTAGTGCTCGCTCGCCAGACGCGGGGACCGGGTGCTACCGGGCTCGGTCGGCGCAAGCCAGCGGTGGACGTAGACGAAGACGACGATCAAGAACGTGATCGAGCCGGGAACCCACATTATCCCCGCGGCGAGCTGCTGATCGGCGAGCGCGGAGATCCCGCCGGGACGCGAGGCCTCGTGGGCGTAGTGCGCATAGAGCGCGTGCGGGGAGAGAGCGAGCACGACCGCGAGCACCCAGCTGACGATCATCGCCGCGATCGCGTAGATCACCCGCTGCGGCGCAGCGAGGCTCAGGTGCAACGGCGGCGAGGGGATCACCTGCTTGAAGAACAGCACGGCCGTCGAGAAGAACAGCGCGTGCTCGAGGCCGTGCATCACTCCCGAGCTGAGCGTCGCGTCGAACATCGACGGTAGATGCCAGCCGAGCAGCACGATCGAGAACAGCGCGAGGCTCGCCCCGGGGCGAGCGACGAATGCGCTCAGCGTGCGCAGAGGGGCCGTGCGCCGTCCGTGACTGAGGCCGCGCCCAAGCCAGCGGCGAGCGGCGAGCGGCAGGCTGCGCCACAAGCGAATCCAGGGGCGTGAGAGCACGAGCAGCGGCGCCGCCACGAGCATCACCAGCACGTGCTGGAGCATGTGCGCCCAGAAGAGCTGCTCGCTGAGCGCGTCGAGCGGCGAGCTCAGCGCGAGCACGAGCACGATCAGCGCGCCGTAGAAGGCCGTGTCGCGCCAGCGCTGTGCGTGCCGCTTGCGCTGCGGCGTGACGGTGCGGCGTGAGCCCAGCCAGTAGAGGACCGCGAGGTCCGCGCACAGCACGAGCGGCGGATCCAGCGACCAGTTGCCGAAGCCGACGCCGCTGGTTGCTGTGGCGAGCACTAGAGCAGGTACAGCACGACGTACGTCAGCACGCCGATGCCGCCGAGAAAGCCCCAGTAGAAGACGGCGGCGTCGAAGCCGGGCGCGATCAGCTTGTCGGGCTCGGAGATGTCGCCGCCTTCGCTCTGCTCGGGCGTGCGGTGGGCGGGCACGCGCCGCGCGCGCAGCTCGGTCGCGACCTGCGTCTCGAGCCAGTAGAGCGTCCCTAGCATCGCGACCATGTAGAAGCCGGTCCAGGCGCAGAAGACGCTCGCATAGGCGCCGTCGGTGGGACCGAATTTCTGCACCGTGTACTCGATGCACTGCAGCGCGATCGCCACGAGGCCGAGCACGACGCCTGCGATCGCGGGACCGAGCCAGCTGCGCGACCCCGCCTTCATCTGGCGTCCGGCGAGAATCGTCGCAAGCACGCTGAGCACGACGCAGACGATGAAGACGGCGCCAAGCGCCTGGTCGGGTTTGACGTGCGCCGGGCGCCACATGTGGTCCTGGTTGAGCGAGCGCAGGTAGAAGTAGGCGAACACGAAGGCCAGGAAGAAGAAGATGCTCGCACCGCACAAAAGGCGCGCCGCGACCGACAGCGCGCGCGCGCCGACGTCCGGCGGCTCGGGCGGTATCTCCGTTCCGTGCTCGACTGGCGGGACCATCAGGCCGAGAGGGAGCTCTTCGCTCGAGGACGCCATCCTCTAGGCCCCCACCGCCGCGGGCTGGCCGCCGCCGATCGCCACGGGCGTGCCGTAGTCGTAGGGGTCGGAGTCGAAGATCGGGATCTGCTCGAAGTTGTTGACGGGCACGGGTGTGGGCACCTGCCACTCCAGCGACTTCGAGCGCCAGGGATTGGACTCGGCTTTGATGCGCACGAAGATCAGCGAGTAGACGGTGTTGGCCAGAAAGACGAGCATCGAGAGGCCGAGCACGAAGGCGGAGATCGAGACCCACACGTTGAGCGTGTGAAGCTTCGGTTCGTAGAAGGAGACGCGCCTGGGCATGCCCTCCATGCCGAGCACGAACAGCGGCATGAACGTCGAGTTGAACGCGAGGAACATGCTCCAGAAGTGAATTTTCGAGAGCCGCTCGTTGAAGCGCAGGCCCGTCATCTTCGGCACCCAGTAGTAGATCGCGGCGAAGAACGTGAAGATCAGCCCGCCCATGATCGTGTAGTGGAAATGCGCCATCACGAAGAAGCTGCCGTGTGTGTCGGTGTCGCTCGGCGTGTCTGAGAGGAACACGCCGGAGAGCCCGCCGATCAGGAAGTTGAAGGCCCAGCCGAGGCAGAACAGCATCGGCGTCGAGAACGACGTTCGCGCCTTCCACAGGGTGCCCATCACGCACAGGAAGATGAAGCCGGTGGGGATCGAGATGATCTCCGTGGAGAGCATGTAGAACGGGCGCAGGTCGGCGTTTATGCCGCTCACGAACAGGTGGTGCTGCCAAACGAAGAAGCTCAGCAGGGTCACGCCGAGCATCCCCGAGACGGCGAGGCGGTAGCCCCACAGCGGCTTGCGCGTGAACACCGGGATCAGCTCGAGCACGATCCCGAAGCCGGGCACCGCGAGGATGTAGACCTCCGGGTGCCCGAAGAACCAGAACAGGTTCTCGAACAGGTAGGAGCTGCCGCCCCCACCGGTGACGAAGAACGAGGTATCGATCGAGCGGTCCAGCGCCGCCATCGCTAGCGTCGCCACGAGCATCGGCGCGGCGAGCACCATCAGCACGGAGGTCGCGAACACCGACCACACGAAGATCGGCAGGCGCGACCACGTCAGTCCGGGCGCGCGCATCGTGATGATCGTGGCCATCATGTTCAGCCCCAGCAGGCACATCGAGATGCCGACGAGCGCGAAGAACACGATGTAGGAGTCCATGCCCATCACGGCCTGGTCGTTGAGCGGCTCATAGCCTGTCCAGCCGGTCGGGAAGCCGCCGAAGAAGATCGTGGAGGTGAGGATGAAGCCGGCGGCCATCAGCAGCCAGAAGGTCAAAGCCTCGATGCGCGGAAAGGCCATGCGCCGGGCGCCGATCATGATCGGCACGAAGTAGTTGGCGAACGGGCCGAGGATGCCCGAGGTCATCATTCCCATCATCATCGTGCCGTGCATGCCGACGAGCGAGAGGTACTGATTCGGCCCCACGAACGTCGGTGAGGACTTCAGGAGCTCGGTGCGGATCAGCATCGCATTGAGACCGCCGATGAAGAAGAACAGGCCGATGCCGACCAGGTACTGGATGCCGACGACCTTGTGGTCGGTGCACAGGCCGAAGTAGCGCCCGATGCCGTGCTGCTCCTTCTCGCGCAGCGATGCGGGCCGTCCGAGCATGCGCGAGACGGGGTAGTTGGCAAAGCCGAGGCCGATCAGGAAGCCGACGACGCCAAAGATGTAGGCGAGCAGCAGCGCGATGTCGTTCTCGTCGGTCGCCGAAAAGAATTCGAAGCTTTTGGTGGTCGAGATCCGATGGCCGATGAACCAGCCGAGGTAGTAGCCGGCGATGCCGAGGATCACGGCGCTCAGCAGGTTGAAGCCGAGCAGCCTCCGCCATCGCGGGCGCCCGACGGGCCGGGGGGTGGAAGCAGCCGCTGCGGTGGTGCTCATCCTGCGCGCCTCGTCGGTTCAGGTGAGTAGGTGTGTGCGTACGGCGGTAGGACCTTTTTTGCCGGCGCCATCGTGGTCTCCTGTTGGTGGATCCAGGTTTCGAAAGCTTGGGGTGAGACCACATGACCGTGGTCGAACATGTAGCCGTGCCAGATGCCGCAGAGCTCGGAGCAGTGCACTTCGAAGGTCTCCTCCTTGGTCGGCTTGACGAACAGAACGTTGTCGACGCCGGGGTTGGCGTCGGCCTTGACGCCGAGCTGGTAGGCCCAGAAGGAGTGGATCACGTCGAGCGAGGTGACGTGCATTTCGACCATCTGGTTGACAGGCAGCTCGAGGTGCGTGGTCTCGACGCCGCCGTATTCGGGATAGCGGTAGGTGAAGGCCCACTGCTGCGCGATCACCTGTACCTGCAGCTTGTGGCCCTTGGGGACCGTCAGCGGCGTGGGCCCGGAGCCGGAGCCGGCTCCGTTGTCGGCGAGCAGGCGCACGGTGCCGTAGGCGGCGAGCGAGAGCACGAGCGCGGAGGTGATCACGATCCAGGTCGTCTGGATGCGCGCGTCTCCACGGATCGCGGGTCCTTCGAGCATGCCGCCCGGGGGCTGGCGGAAGTTGATCACGGCGTAGATCAGGTAGACCAGCACGAGCAGCAGCACCGGGGTGGCCATCGCCAGCAGCACGGTGTTGTCGGTGACGTGACCGGAGGCCTGTTCTGAGCCGTGGCCGGGAGGTAGTTCGGGACCGAGCAGGAAGACCACCAGAGGCGTGGCGATTACGCTCGCGATCAGCCAGATCGCGGTGAAGCGCCGCGCGTGGTTCGGCTCGGCCACGCCAGGGTGCGGCTCAGCGGCCATGTTCAGACCACATTGATGAAGCCGTCCATGTAGGCAAGCGTCTGCATCGGCCCGCCGAAGCCGGCGATCGTGCCGGCGGCGCAGGGCACGAAGCACTGCCAGCGGTAGCGCCCCTTCTTGCCCGTTTTGAAGCTGAAGGTAATCGTGCGGTGTGCCGTTCCTTCGCAGGGCGCGAATTCACACTGGTTCTTGGCTTCTTCTTCGACCCCGGGGAGCGGCACGAACACGCCGAGCTGAGGGATCACGAAGGTATGCGAGGCTTCTTCGGGGTTGATCGAGTTGACCGTCTTGCCGTCGACCGTCTCCGTTCCGCCGACCGTGCCCTGGACCTGGGAGAGGAACGGATTGCGCAGGCCGCTGTCGCCGTCGTACTGGTACAGCGTGACGTGCACGACCGAGTTCGCCGGGACCGTGTAGATCGTGCTGCGCACCCACTTGTCCTGCTTGCGAACCAAGTAGGAGACCCAGTCGGGGTGCGAGCTGTATTTGGGCCCGACCGCCGCCACGGTCTCGAGCGTCAGTTGCGTGCCGCCGCTTGAGGGCGGCGCGGGAGTTGCGGATACCTTGGCGGGCAGGCTCGTGGCCCAGCTCGACACGTACAGGCCGATCAGCACGCAGAGCAGCGCCACTGCGCTCCCCACCCCGATGGCCTTCTTCCCAGACTGGCTCACACTGCTCCCCATTCAGCGCTGCGGTCTTGCCCCCCTGCTGGTTCGCGAGTCTACGCCCATAGGCGGATCAGATGCATCCCGGTGAGGATGAGAGTTCTCTTAGAATGACTGAGAGCGCCGCGGCCGGGGAGGGCGGATACGATCGAGCCTTGTCCGCGCGCGAGCCAGCCGACACCCAAGCCGCTGCCCCCGCCGGCGCCCCGGGCGCCGCGCAGGTCCCCGAGCGCCCGACGCTTGACGGCCTCGAGCAGAAGTGGAGCGAGCGGTGGGAGAACGGCGGTGTCTACCGCTTCGAGCGCTCCGCTGCACGCGGGCGTGTGTTCTCGATCGACACGCCGCCGCCAACCGTGTCCGGCTCGCTGCACGTCGGGCACGTGTTCTCCTACACCCACACCGACGCGATCGCGCGCTACCGGCGGATGCGCGGCATGGAGGTCTTCTACCCGATGGGGTGGGACGACAACGGCCTGCCGACCGAGCGGCGCGTGCAGAACCACTTCGGCGTGCGCTGCGACCCCTCGGTTGCCTACGACCCCGATTTTCAGCCGCCGGCCGAGCCCTCCGGGAAGGAGCCCGTCTCGATCTCGCGCCCGAACTTCGTCGAGCTGTGCCTGCGCTTGACCGGCACCGACGAGCAGGCCTTCGAGGCGTTGTGGCGCACGCTCGGGATCTCGGTCGACTGGTCGATGACCTACACCACCGTCGGGCCGCTCGCGCAGCGGATCTCCCAGCGCTCGTTTCTCGGGCTGCTCGAGCGGGACACCGCCTACCAGCTCGAGGCGCCGACACTGTGGGACGTGGACTTCCAGACGGCGGTGGCGCAGGCCGAGCTCGAGGATCGCGAGCGTCCGGGCGCGATGCACCGCGTGCGCTTCGCCGCCGCCGAGCGAACCGGAGCCCACCCGCCCGCGTTGATCGAGACGACGCGGCCGGAGCTGATCCCGGCCTGCGTGGCGCTCTTGGCGCACCCGGATGACGCTCGCCACACCGGGCTCGTGGGTCATGAGGTGCTCACGCCGCTGTTCGGCACGCGCGTGCCGGTGATGACGCACACGGCGGTGGAGCAGGAGAAGGGCACGGGTCTCGTGATGGTCTGCACGTTCGGCGACCTCACCGACGTGATGTGGTGGCGCGAGCTCGGGCTGCCCGTACGCTCGGTGCTCGGCCCCGACGGGCGCCTCAGCGAGGTGCCGTGGGGCGAGGCGGGCTGGGAGTCGGTCGACCTGGAGCGAGCACGCACGAGCTATGGCGAGCTCGGCGGGCGCACGATCAACCAGGCGCGCAAACGCATCGTGGAGCTGCTGGAGGGGTCGGGGGATCTGATCGGCGAGCCGACGCCGGTGACGCGCGCGGTGAAGTTCTTCGAGAAGGGCGAGCGGCCCGTGGAGATCGTCACGAGCCGGCAGTGGTTCATCCGCACGGTCGAGCACCACGACAAGCTGATCGCACGAGGGCGTGAGCTCGCGTGGCACCCGCCCTACATGCGTGCGCGCTTCGAGGATTGGGTGAATGGGTTGACGGGCGACTGGTGCGTGAGCCGCCAGCGCTTCTTCGGCGTGCCCTTCCCGGTCTGGTATCCGATCGAGGCCTCCGGCGCGGTGCTCTATGACCAGCCGATCGCCGCGACTGTCGAGCAGCTTCCGGTCGACCCCTCGACCGACGTGCCCGCGGGCTATGCGCCCGAGCAGCGCGGTCAGCCGGGCGGCTTCGCGGGCGACCCGGACGTGATGGACACATGGGCGACATCCTCCCTGACACCGCAGATCGCAGGGCAGGCGGGCGAGGACGATGAGCTCTACCGCCAGGTCTTCCCGATGGACGTGCGCCCCCAGGCGCACGACATCATCCGCACCTGGCTATTCTCGACCGTGCTGCGCTCAGAGCTCGAAGAGGGCGTGCTGCCGTGGAGCGACGCGGCGATCTCCGGATGGGTGCTCGACCCGGACCGCAAGAAGATGTCGAAGTCCAAGGGCAACGTGGTCACGCCGATGCACCTGCTCGCGGAGCACGGCGCCGACGCAGTGCGCTATTGGGCTGCAAACGGCCGACCGGGCACGGATACGACGTTCGACGCGCAGCAGATGAAGGTCGGGCGCCGCCTAGCGGTCAAGCTCTTGAACGCCTCCAAGTTCGCGCTCGCCGACCTCCCGGCGCCGGGTCAAGCGCTGACGCATCCGCTCGACCGGGCGCTGATCGCGCGCCTCGGGCGCGTGGTGGGCGAGGCGACGGCGAGCTTCGAGGACTACGACTACGCGCGCGCGCTGGAGCGCGCGGAGAGCTTCTTCTGGTGGTACTGCGACTACTACCTCGAGCTCGTCAAGGGCAGGCGCTATGACCCGGACCCTGCTGTGAGCGCCTCGGTCAGCCTCGCGCTGCGCAGCTCGCTGTCGGTCTTCCAGCGGCTGCTCGCTCCGTTCCTGCCGTTCGTCTGCGAGGAGGTGTGGTCGTGGTGGCAGGCGGGCTCGGTGCACCGCGCGGCCTGGCCTGACGCCGCGGAGCTGGCGGCGGCTGCCGGCGCCGCGGGCGAGCGCGAGGACATCGCTCTCGACGTGACCGCCGACGTTCTCCGCGAGGTGCGCAAGGCCAAGTCCCAGGCACGGCGCCCGATGCGCGCGCCGGTCGCGCGCGTGGTGGTGCGCGACACGGCCGAGCGCCTCGAGGCGCTGGAGCTCGGCAGGGGCGATCTGCTGCTGGCGGGTGCGATCGAGCAGCTGGAGCCCGTCGTGGGAGAGGAGCTCGCGGTTGAGGCGGAGCTGGCGCCGGAGGAGAGCACAGCGTAGGGGAGAGGGTTCGAGGCCTATCGCCTTTACGGAGTGGACACCTCGACCACGTCCAGTCCGAGCACGTGTTGGAAGCCCCCGTCGCGCGTGGCCAGTGCGAAGCCGTATTGCTTGCAGAGGGCCGCGATCCACATGTCGTTCTGCTGGATTGCGACTCCGCTGCGGCGCAGCAGTGTCGCGATCTCCCCGAACAGGTGTGTTGTCTGCTCGTCGAGCTGAAGGATCTGTACGCGCGGTGACGCGAGAAAGCGTTCGAGGATCTCGGTGTTACGGCGCAGCTTGGAGCCGTTCATGAACCCGAACCAGAGCTCGCCAAGCACGACGATCGGTAGGCCGATCGCCTCGGCGCTGCGCATCTGGCCGGCGAGCTGTCGGTCGCCCCCTTCGAGTGCTCTGTATGCGTTGGTATCGAGCGCCAGCCTCACGCGAGCTCGGCCGGCATCGTGTCGAGCCATGCCTGAGCAGAGTCCTGCTCCGCGTCGGGGGAATCCACACCGACGAACCAGTCGAGGTCGTCGTGCGCCACGCTCGAGGACGGTTGCTTCGCGCGCTGTAGCGTCTCGACCACCAGCGTGTTGAGCGGCTTGCCTGTCATCTGCGCCTCGCGACGTAGCTCGGCGTCGAGGGAGGGTGATACTCCACGAACGGTATATTGAATGCTCTTCATGCCTGCATCATAGGCAAATAGTGCAGGCACATCAATCCCCTGCGATCCCAGGGGCCACATCAGCGGCCGCTGGGATAGGGTCCGGGCGTGAACAGAACCCTCATCGAGGTGCTCCCGAGCAGAGTCGGCGAGCAGGCGACGGTCCGCGGCTGGGTGCACACGGTGCGCGACCAGAAGCGGATGCAGTTCGTGATCGTGCGCGACGAAACGGGCCTCGCGCAGGTGGTGCTCCCCAAGCAGGAGCCACCGAGCGAGCTCAACGAGTCGGTCAGTGCGCTGACGGTCGAGTCGGCGGTCACGCTCATGGGTACCGTCGTGGCGGACGAGCGCGTGAAGCTCGGTGGCCTGGAGATCAAACTGGAGAGCCTCGTGGTGGACTCACCAGCCGAGCCGGAGGTGCCGATCGCGGCCGACTCGGCGCTCGACAAGCGAATCGACTGGCGTTATCTCGACCTGCGTCGCCCCGATCGGCGATTGATCTTCGAGGTGCAGAGCACAGCCGAGCATGCGATGCGCGACTTCTGGCGCAAAGAGGGCTTCATCGAGATCCACACGCCGAAGTTCATGGGCTCGGCGAGCGAGTCCGGTGCGGAGCTGTTCAAGGTCGAGTACTTCGAGACGCAGGCTTACCTGGCGCAGTCGCCGCAGTTCTACAAGCAGATGGCGATGGCCGCTGGCTTCGGCAAGGTCTTCGAGGTCGGCCCGGTGTTCCGCGCGAACCCCTCGTTCACCTCACGCCACGACACCGAGTTCACGAGCGTCGATGTGGAGCTCGCGTGGATCGAGTCGCACGAGGACGTGATGGCCTTCGAGGAGCGCTGGCTCGCGCATGTGCTCGCTGCTGTGAAGGAGGCACATGGGCAGGCGATCGAGGAGACGTTCGATACCGAGCTCGTAGTGCCGAGAGTCCCCTTCCCGCGCGTGACGCTCGAGGACGCCAAGCAGATGCTGCGCGACGCCGGCCACGACGCACCCGGGGTGGGTCACGATCTCGACCCGCCGAGCGAGCGCGCATTCTCAGCACTGATCAAGGAGCGCGACGGTCACGAGTTCACCTTTGTGACTGACTATCCGAGCACGGTGCGGCCCTTCTACCACATGCGTCACCCGGAGGACCCGACTCTGACGAGGAGCTTCGACCTGCTTTGGCGCGGCATCGAGCTCACCACCGGCGCCCAGCGCGAGCACCGCTCCGAGCAGCTGCTGGCACAGGCCGCCGAGAAGAAGGTGGACATCGAGCCAATCCAGTACTACCTGAACTTCTTCCGCTATGGCGCTCCCCCACACGGCGGCTTCGGATTCGGTCTCACGCGTCTGCTGATGCAGATGCTCGGCCAGGAGAACGTGCGCGAGGTCACGTTCTTGTACCGCGGGCCGCATCGGCTCGAGCCGTAGCGCTCGCCCACTGCGTCAGCTGGTCGCTGCGATCCTCCAGCCCTTGGGCTCCTTCACCAGCGAGATCGTCCCGGCGCGCTTCTTCCCGGCGTAGGTGCTTTTGACCTGTGCGGTCGCTGCGGCTCCGCCGCCTGCGATCTGAATCGACTGCACACTGACTTCGAGACTGTCGATCTCGGTGAGCTGTGTCTTGATCGTCTTTTCACAGCGCTTCTTGCCGCCGAGCTTCGCCACCACGCTCGCGGCGAGGTCGCTCGTGCAGAGCTTCTTCTCGTCGCCCGCCGTGGCATCGGACTGCAGATCGGCGATCGCCTGCGCGGCGGCGTGCTGTTCGCCCTTGAACCCGGAGGTCGAGACGGTGCTACCGCAGGCGCTCAGCGCGAGTGTCGGGAGGGCCAGGCAGAGTAGGGCCAGCAGTGCTCTGGCGGCGGGTGCGATCGGCATACGGGCGCCAGAGGTTATGCGACCGGCGCTAGTTCTGCTCGTCGTCGCGCCGGAAGCCAAGACGCGCAGAGATGCGGTCGGCCGTCGAGACGAGGTGCGGGCCGAGCGCGTCGACCATCTCCTCCAGCGAGATCATCGAGCTGTGCGCGGAGAGGTTCACCGCGGCCACGACCTCGCGGGCCTCGTTACGCACGGGGGCGGCGATGGCGTAGAGCTCGGCGTTCAGCTCCTGGTCGTTGACGGCGAAGCCAGCTGCGGCGATCTCCTCGAGCTCCTCGCGTAGGCCCTTCTTGCTCGTGATCGTGTTGGGGCCGCGCTTGCCCAGCTTCATAGCGGCGATCAGCTCACGCTGCTCGGAGTCGGGCAGGTTCGCGAGCAGCAGCTTGCCCATCGCGGTGCAGTAGGCGGGCAGTCGCGACCCGGTATGCAGGTCGAGGTCGATGCTGCCCTGGCCGCGGCGGTAGCTGCGCACGCGGTCCACGTAGAGCACGTCGGTGCCGTCGAGCACGCCGAGGTTGGTCGTGTAGGAGGTGCGCTGGCGCAGTTCCTCGAGGTAGGGGTGCGCGTGCTCGCGCAACCCGGTCGAGTTCAGCGCCGACATGCCGAGGTCGGTCACGCGCAGTCCGAGGCGGTACTTGCGCGAGGCGCCCTGCTCGAGGTAGCCGAGCGCAACGAGCGTGATCACATAGCGGTGCGTGGTGGAGCGGCTCATGCCGAGATCGTCGGCGATGTCTGCGATGCCGAGCACGGGGCGCTTGGGCGTGAAGCAACCGAGGATCGCGAGGCCCCGCTCGAGCGACTGCGAGTAGCGCGGCTCACGCAGGCTGGGGATCGACCAGGCGGGCTCCTGCCCGTTTTTTGGTGCTTTCGCGGCGGCTGAGCTCGTTCGTGGCATTGGCACCTTGGTCCCTGTCTCGTACGCTGTAGACTTCCCTTATCGGGAACATCCGGTTGTCCTGCATATCGATCATAGTTTGATATATCGGCTGATCGGATTATAAACACTTAACTTTCAAGTGGCGTTAAATACGAGACGTTGCGGCCTTCCGCAACGTCGGGGGCATCGAGCGCTCGCTCCGAGCTGGAGTGGGCGGCGCGAGCGGAGCAGGGCGACGCTTACAGGCGTTGCTGCTCGGCGAAGTGCTTGCTGAGCATCGTCAGCTGGCCCTGGTAGTTGGAGCCGATGTCCTTGCCGTAGAGCACGTCGGGCTCCTCGGCCATGCGCTCGAAGGCGAGCTTGCAGACGGGTTGGCGGTGCTCGACCATGAACGACACGTCGCGCGCGCGCACCTCGAGCGCCGCGCGGCTGCCGGGCGCGGTGCGGTCGCGGTGAAAGCCGAAGCCGGGGTCGAAGAAGCCGGCGTAGTGCGTGCGCAGCTCTCCCGCTGTGGGGTCATAGGCGAGCATCTCCGCGGCGTAGGACGGTGGGATGCTCACGCCCTCGGCTGAGAGCAGCAGGTAGAAGACCTCGGGCTCGAGCACGATCCGACCGCCCTTCTCGGGGTGCACGGGCTCCCAGTAGTCGCGCCATTTCAGCGCGCCCACCTTCGTGAGGTCGATCGGCAGGCTGTTCTTCTTGGCGCGGTAGCCGACGATGCTCTCGGCCGAGCCCGACACGTCGAGGCTGAGAAACAGGCCGTCGCCGAGCGAGAGCTCCGAGCCGTCGACGGGCTCGGCGTCGCGGTAGAGCAGCGGCGTGTCCCCGTGCAGTCCCTGCAGCGCGGCGTCGCTCAGTCGTGCCTCGCCGGACATCAGGCGCACCTGGTTCAGCGCCAAGCCGGTCTTGACTCGAATCGCGAACGTGCGCGGCACGACCTCGAGATAGAGCTTGCCCTGATAGCCGGCTGCGATCTCATCGAAGCGGTGATTGCGGTCGGTGAGCACGCGCGTGAACACATCCAGGCGGCCCGTCGAGCTCTTCGGATTGGCCTTGGCGCGCAGTTGCGTCGGTAGGCGCAGCTCCTCGATCAATGGCACGAGGTAGGGCCGGTCGCGCTCGAGCGTCGCGCCGTCGCGCAGGTCGATGCGTTCGAAGGCGATGTCCTCGATCTTCTCCTCGACGGTCGAGTCGCTGTCGGGCAGAAAGCTGCAGCGCAGCGCCCACGCGTGCTCACCGAGGCGTAGGTCGACGCTCGCCGGCTGCACAGACTCAGCGGGAATGCGCCACGGACCGGCGAGCATCCACTCGTTCGCGATCGCCTCGCGCAGACGCTGCGAGGGGAGAACTCCGGTGGCGTTCGGTGCTGCGGTGGCGGAGTCTGTGCTCTCGGCCTGTGCAGCCGCCGCGGTGCTCACGTGGATGTCCGCTTCTCCATCCTCGAAAGTCTATGGCGCGGCGCGCGGGAGCCCGCGTGTCAAGTAGGAAACAGGACTCGCATTGCTCACAAAGGTGGGACTAGTGTCGCGAGAGGGGACATCTAGACCTCACCCGATCCTGACTCCTAGGGGATGGCGGGGGCTTGAGCATCGTCCACCCTCTCCGACGGTGCTCGGGAGAGATCCGGGGCGTCCCCCGATGCCCGGTCTCCGCGGGCGTCGCTCCCTCCGGGTGCGGCGCCTGTGAAGGCTGCCCCGCATGTCCTGTCCGCAAGCTTCTCTACTTTCCAAAGCATGCTCCTGAACGAGCTCAGCGACGGGATCGAGATCGACCAGGTCCTGATCGTACGCGACGTCGAGCGCCGACAGCGCCGTGACGGCGGCGAGTACCTGCGCCTCCAGCTCGCCGATCGCAGCGGCGCGGTGAGCTGCATGGTCTGGGAGGAGCTCGCTGAGGTGCAGGAGCTCGCGAGCGCCGGGGCGCCTGTGCATGTGCGCGGGCGCTACACCGTGCACCCGCGCTTCGGTCCTCAGATCAACCTCCGTGCCCTCGAAGCGCCCGTGCCGGGGAGCTATGAGATGAAGGACCTGCTCGACGGTCCCGCGCGTGAGATCGAGCAGATGGAAGGGGAAGTACGCGATCTGCTCGCCACGATCCAGGAGCCGCATCTGCGCAGGCTGCTGGAGCGCGTGTTCGGTGAGAGCTCTGAGATGTGGGCCGGCTACCGTGTCGCGCCAGCGGCGAAGTATTACCACCAGGCCTACCGGCACGGGCTGCTCGAGCACTGCCTCGGAGTTGCGCAGGCCGTGAGCGCGATCAGCGCGACGTTCCCCGGCATCGACCGCGACGTGGCGGTCACGGGCGCGCTGCTCCACGACATCGGAAAGCTAGAGGCCTACACGGATGATCCGCGCAGCATCGATCTCACCGACGCCGGGCGCCTGCATGGCGAGATCGCACTCGGCTACTACCGCATCCGCCGCGCGATCGAGGACATCGCGGGCTTCCCGGCAGAGCTCGCGCAGGCCGTCGGGCACATCATCCTCTCCCATCACGGCACGCTCGAGCACGGCAGCCCCGTCGTGCCGTGCACGCGCGAGGCGACGCTAGTGCACATGATCGACAACCTCGGGGGGCGCCTCGGCAGCTTCGACCGCCTCGAGAAGGAGCTCGCACCGGGGCGGCGCTGGTCGGGATTCGACCGTGCGATCGCCGGCAGCGCGTTCTTCGCCGAGCGCGGTGTCGAGGGCGAGGAGGTCGCAGAGCCGCCGGTCCCCGTGCGCGAAGCCGCCTGAAGTTCCGCAAATAGCGGGGCGGTCGAGGGTGCCAGCCGCATCCGTATCGCCGACGGCTTCTATCTTTCAGAGCCAGATGGCAAAGGACACCGAGAAGCTGATCCGCCAGCTCTCGCTGATCTCCTACCTGATGGCCGAGCGACGGCCCGTCACGGCACTGGAGATCCGGCGCGACGTGGAGGGCTACAGCGGCATGAACGAGGACGCCTTCGCGCGGCGCTTCTACGCGGATCGCTCCGAGCTGGAATCGCTGCGCATCCAGCTGACCGTCGAGCGTCCGGCCGACGGGGCGGCCGAGCAGGAGAACTACTCGCTGCGCCCGGAGAACTTCCACCTTCCCGCAATCGAGTTCACTGACAAGGAGCTCGCCGCACTGCAGACGGCCTTGACCCTGCTCGACGGCGAATTCGCCTACGCCGAGCCGCTGCGCCTGGCGCTGCAGCAGATCACGTGGGGGCGCCCGAGCCCGCTGCGCACCACCGAGCCGCGCTCTGTGGCGCTCGGCATCACGGCCTCGGCCGGCGGGCACGAGCTCTCGGCGCGCCTGGCGAAGGTCGAGACGGCGATCTTCCGCAACAAGACGATCCTGTTCGACTACTACACGATGGAGCGCGACGACGTAGGCGCTCGCCGCGTCGATCCCTACCACCTGCTGTTCCAGGGCGGGCAGTTCTACCTGCTCGGCTACTCCCACGAGCGCAAGGACATCCGCGTCTTTCGCCTCACGCGCCTCCGCGGCAAGGTCTCATATGCGACGAAGGCCGAGCACGACTTCCGCCGGCCCGCCGACTTCGACCCGCGTTCATACGCCAACCGCGCCGACTGGCAGCTCGGTGAGGAGCGCGGGGTCGCGGAGATCCACATCTGCGAGCGGATCGCGTGGCAGGTTGAGCGCCACTTCGGCCGCTACGGCGAGATCCGACGCGAGGAGAGCACAAAGGACGATGGCGAGGCAGTCTTCCTGACGAGCTACTCCAACCCGCGCAGCCTCGTCTCCTGGGTGATGGGGCTCGGGTCGAACGCGCGCCTACTGGGCCCGCCGGAGCTGGTGAGCGAGCTCGAGCGTCGCCTCGAGCTGCTCGAGGAGTGCCACGGCGACACGCCGCCGAGCGCCCCCAAGCGCCGCGGCTCGGCGGCACCGGCTGGCAACAGCTCAGGCAGCCGCATCACCGGCTCGCGCTCGCGCTCAGGCCGCCGCGGCGGCGCAGCCGATGGCGACAGTGAGAACGGCAGCGGACGTCCTGACGCCGCGATCCGTCCCGAGCGCTTCGCGCGCCTCGTGACGCTCGCGAGCATCCTGATCAAGGCCGGACGCGCCGGCGAGCGCGTGTCGATGAGCGAGGTCTGCGAGCGCCTGCAGCTGAGCGAAGACGAGCTGCGCGAGGACGTGAACGTGCTGAACGTCGTGAACTTCGGTGGCGGCTCCTACGTGCTCTATGCGGAGATCAAGGAGGAGACGGGCGAGATCGAGGTCGACCCGGAGCCCTACAGCGACAACTTCGACCGCCCGGCGCGTCTTTTGCCGGTGGAGGCAAAGGCGCTCGTGGCGGCGATTGACCTGATCGGCGAGCACATCCCCGAGGGCTCGCTGACCTCGGCGCGCACGAAGATCGTGGCGGCGCTCGGCGAGGACCCGATGGAGCAGGGCCTGCAGGTGGCAGCCACCTCGGGCGATGACTCGGATGTCGCACGGAAGGTCTCCAAGGCGATCGTCGCCCGCAAGATGATCGAGATCGAGTACTACAAGGAGAACGAGGATCATCTCGCTCCCCGCCGCGTCGAGCCCTATGCGCTCACCAACGGGCAGGAGGGCTGGTATGTCGCCTCCTATGACCCCGAGCGCGAAGGCGTGCGCCACTTCCGCCTGGATCGCATCAAGCACGTGAGCGTCAGCGACGAGCGCTTCGAGCCGCGCCCCGAGGTCGACCCGGCCGCCGAGGTCGACGGCTGGCTGCGCACCGGTGAGGTGCCGGCTTCGGCGACGGCGCGCGTTTGGGTCTCCCCTGAGCGCGCGCGCTGGGCGCGCGAGGCACGGCGGGTGGTCGAGGAGTGCTCAGACGGCTCGGTGATCGTCGAGCTGAGCTTCGCCGGCGTCGACTGGCTCGTGCGGGAGATCCTCAAGGAAGCCGGCGATGCTGCGGTGCTCGAGCCTGGGGACGCGCGTGAGGCTGTGCGTGTGGCCGTTGCGCGGCTGCGCGAGACCAACGCGGCGCCTGCGGGCGTTTAGAGCTTGGCCGGGCAGCCTTCTCCGCACGTGAGCCGCCGCGAGCAGATCAGGATGAGCGAGGAGGAGGTCGCCTCGTTTCTGGGCGAAGAGCGCACGCTCACATGCGCGACGAGCGGCCCCCGAGGTTGGCCGCATCTGATGCCGCTCTGGTATGTGCTGCGCGACGCGCCTGGTGGCGAGCCAGGCCCGCGGATGTGGTCGTGGACCTATGGCGTCTCACAGAAGGTGCGCAACATGGAGCGCGACCCGCGTGCGACGTTGCAGATCGAGGCCGGAGAACAATATCAGGAGCTGCGCGGGGTGATGCTCGAGTGTCAGGTCGCCGTGCACCGCGACCTGGATGTCGTCAAAACGCTCGGCCACGAGATCTTCGCCCGCTATGCCTCCCCGCGGGGGCAGCCTCCGGCGGAGGGTCTGCCGGCGGAGGTCGGTGAGATGGTCGACAAGCAGGCCGCCAAGCGCGTCGCGCTGGAGTTCGTCGAGCTGCGACGCGTCAGTTGGGATCACCGCAAGCTCAGCGGCATCTACTGACCGACGGATAGGGTGAGGTCTCGATGGAGCCACTGAAGGAACTGATCCTCTCCGGAGGCAAGGGCACACGTCTGCGCCGATCACGCACACGAGCGCAGGCTGGGATGATACGGGCATGAAACTCCTCGTCTGCGGCGGTGCTGGGTTTATCGGGTCGACCTTCGCCCGCCAACGTCTGCATGAGCACGACGATGAGGTGACCGTGCTCGACAAGCTCACCTACGCAGGCCGCGAAGCGAACTTTCACGACTTCGCTGAGGACCCGCGCTTCCGGTTCATACATGGTGCGATCGAGGATCGTGCTGTCGTTGTCGCGGCTATCGAGGCTTGCGCACCAGACGCGGTCATCAACTTCGCAGCGGAGACGCACGTCGACCGCTCGATTGCGAATCCGGACGCGTTCGTCTCGACGCACGCGCTGGGCACGTATGTGCTGCTCGAGGCAACGCGCGAGCGCGGCACGCCCTTTCTGCAGGTCTCCACTGACGAGGTGTACGGGTCGATCGAGAGTGGCAGGTTCACCGAGGAGAGCCCGCTCGCGCCGTCATCGCCCTATTCAGCGACCAAGGCGGGTGCGGATCTACTCGTGCAGAGCTACTTCCACACCTATGGAATGCACGCTGTGATCTGTCGTGGGTCCAACAATTACGGTCCGTATCAATACCCGGAGAAGCTCATTCCGTTGATGATCCTCAACGCGCTCCATGGTGACGTGCTGCCCATCTACGGCGACGGCATGCAGGTGCGAAACTGGATCCATTCGACCGACTTCGCCGCAGCGATCGGCTGTGTGCTCGAGCGCGGCCGTCCGGGGGAGGTGTACAACGCCGGGGGGCCCGATGAGGAGGCCAACGTGACCGTTGTCAGGCGCATTATCGAGCTAACCGGTGCAGCGGAGACCCAAATCGAGCATGTCGCCGACCGGCCTGGCCACGACGTTCGCTACTCACTCTCCTCGGAGAAGGTTCGCGCGTTGGGGTGGGAGCCACGTGTGGGCTTCGAGGAAGGGCTCGAGCAGACTGTGATCTGGTATCGCGAGAATCGATGGTGGTGGGAGCCGATCCGTTCGGGCGATTATCGTGCGTACTACGAGCGGCATTATGGGCGGTCGCTGGCCAGCTGAGCATCGCGAGTCTCCGTTAACTTTCTCGGGGCCCACCGTGCAGGCGAGCCCCGAGCCGACTTACGCTTGCGCAGGAGTCTACGTGCGTGCTGCCTTGCCTCTAGTGTTCTCTAACTACACTGGCGCTGGCCTGCTGGAGGGTGCCGTTAAGGACAGCTGTGTTATGACCGGCCGCCGATGGTACGCCGAGCTTCGCGTTGATAATCGGACCGATCAAGAACGAAAACAGACCGCCGCATCCGTTGGTGCCGGGCGCAGCGAAGGAGTTGTTGACGAGCGAGTTTTTCGAGAACTTCAGGATTGTACTTTCTTCGTTGACTTCCAGGGTGCCAACGTTACCGGTGATCGGTTTGTTTGGCAGCGGCGGAGAGGTTGTACCAGTCGTGAGGTTGATCACGATCGGTGCCGCATTGGAACCGACGTAGCATGCATTGCCTAGGAACGGATTTTCCAGGTGAACCTTCACCGGGAGTGACAGAGCGGTACCAGACGCCGTGATCAGGTTGGTCTCGTTGAGGCCGATGGAACTCGCGGGTGCCGCCAGTTCGGTTGTGGCATTGACGCCGGTCACGCCGTTTTCGAACACAAGTTCGCAAGCGATACGCTCGACAATGTTGCTGATTTCGTTGCACTTGACGAGCCCAGCAAGGCCGCCAGGAACTTTTTGCGGTGTTTTTGACAGCGTGTTGCCGTCAGCAGCCGCCACAAATGTAATAGCTTCCGTGACTTCGTTCTGAATGAAGCCGCCTTGGAGCGTGATCACTTTTTCGATCGGTACTGTTTCTTTGCCGACGATAAATTTTCCGCTTTCCGTCTTTGCTGAGATACACGCGCTAAGCGACGAGTTGCTGAGCGGGCAATCGGCAAAGACTGCGTATTCCCCCGTGGGCGTCGCCAAGGCCGGTGCTGCGCCGACGAGTGCCGTGAGAGCCAGGGCGAGCATCCCAACTGCCGCCAATGAGTGCTTGCGGATGCGCGCCAAGCTCAAGCTGCTATTCATCAGGAATCACACTTTCTGTAGTTTGTGCCAGTGATAGGAACAACGACGAGCTTAGGTCTCCATGCCCGGATCTGCAACCTTTGTTTCTGACATTGCTGTTTCCCACTTGGGCCACGCAGTGTGCGCCCGCTGAAGTCGGCAGGCTGCACAGTTCGTTGATCGGAGTTCTCTCGCTAACTCGGATTAGCATGTGGCGAATGAGAAGCTTGAGGCAGCGCAACTGAAGAAGGAGATTTCAGTATCACATTGCCTAAGCCTGTGGGCAGACGTGTATCGTGACTGGATGGATGAGGTCACGACGGTGTTTGCTTCGTTTCGCCGTGCGGCCGCGTGCCCGTGGCGCTCGCGCGGGGCGCACCCAGTCTGGGTGCGCCCCGCGCTGATTGCAGTCGTTGCGCTGGCTGGGAGCGCCTACGCCTGGGGGATGAACGGGGCGGCCCTCGAGACCTTCTACGGTGCGGCGGCGCGCAGCATGTCGATGAGTTGGCATAACTTCTTTTTTGGTAGCTTCGATCCGCGCGGCACAGTGACTGTCGACAAGCTCCCGGGAGCACTTTGGCCGCAGGCGTTGTCACTTCGGATCTTTGGCTTTCACACGTGGGCCTTGGTCCTGCCGCAGGCGCTGGAGGGAGTGCTCTCGGTGCTCGTACTCGACCGCATCGTGTGCCGTCTGGCTGGGCCCATCGCTGGCCTCACAGCAGCCGTGCTGCTCGCCGCAAGTCCCGTGACGGTGGCGCTCAACCGTGGCAACGTGTCGGATTCCCTGCTGATCCTGCTGACGCTGCTGGCGGCGGACGCGACCGTGGCCGCGCTTGGCAACGGACGACAGCGCTCGCTGCTTCTGGCGGGTGTGTGGGTTGGTCTCGCCTTCCAGGCGAAGATGCTTCAGGCGTGGCTGATCCTCCCGGCACTCGCAGCGGCCTATCTCGTGGCGGCACCGAATCCGCTGGTGGTGCGCATTCGCCACACGCTTGCGGCGGGGCTCCTCACAACGACGGTATCAGTTTGCTGGATGATAGTTGTGTCGTTGACCTCCGCGGTCGATCGCCCATATATCGACGGGACCACGAACAACTCAGTGTTTAGCCAGGTCTTTGACTACAATGGAATCGCTAGGCTCGGCCACGGCAGCACCGTGCCCGGAGCGGGACCTTCGGCTGGTTTTCTTTCGCGCCTGGAGCAGAGCCACGAAGCCGGGCGCAACCTGGCCGAACATGTGGCCCCGAGTTGGCATCGCCTGCTCGACGGGGTCTACGGTCGCGACATCGGTTGGCTCTTGCCGGTCGCGCTGATCTCGGTCGTCGCGATTCTCCTTGCCCGGCGCGGGAGCGGGCGCCGCGATCCGCACCGGACGGCAGTCGTCTTGTGGAGCTTGTGGCTGGGTGTGCTGTGGCTTTTCTTCAGCGGTGGCATCTACCTGCACTCCTACTACGTCGCCGCGCTCGCGCCGGGACTCGCAGCGCTGTGTGGTACTGGTGCAGGGCTCGCCTGGGATGAGCGGCGAAGTCCAATCGTGATGCGGCTGCTCGGGACAGCGACGCTCACCTCGCTCGCCTACGGCATCTACCTCACGAGCTCCGGCAGCGGCGTGCCAGGATGGCTCGTCCCGCTCGCAGCCGTGCTCGGTGCGGCGTGCGCGCTGGCGGCGTTCGCGCCGGGCCTCCGCGAGCGCGGGCGAGGCAAAGCCATCCGCTTGGCAGTCATCGCGCTCGCGCTCCTGGTGCTCCCGGCGAGCGCCTCAGCGCTGATGGTCACGCGCGGACTCGGACCATTCGCGGCGCCATTCGAGCCAGCCTCAGCGACGGAATCAAGGGCGATGGCCAAGCGCAGCGCCGCCTTGAGCGTACGCATCGTCGAACTAGTCGGAGAAAACTATCCATCCCCGATCGCCTTCGCGATCGACACTTCCAACCTTGCCGCGCCTTACATTCTCGCCACGGGTATCGAGATCCTGCCGATCGGCGGCTTCGAAGGCGGCATCCCCGCACCGAGCCTCGCACGCCTGCAGCAGCACATCGCCTCAGGTGAACTGCGGGCCGTGTTCGCACCGGACGGCGCCCACGATCCACGCTTGCAGTGGATCTACGCGCACTGCAAGCGCACCGAAGCGGCCACGGGCGGCGCCGTGCCGCTGCATATCTATGACTGCGCAGGCGCCTAGACCGAGCGCAGCGGTTTACGCCCCGCCGCGATCGTCTCGACGGCCGCCTTCGGCCCGACGTATGGCGCGAGCACGATGAAGGCGAGCTGGTCGACGATCGAGGGCAGGCGCGCGAGCTTGTCGTTTGCCACGTAGGTGCAGATGATGCCCCACAGGGCGCCTGTGATTGCTTCCAGCGCCACGGCCGGGCCACGCTGTGGCTCGGGGCCGTTGTCGGTCAGCAGCTTTGTGAAGCCCTCGACCGAGCGGGTCAGCTTGCCGATCATGCCGGGGCCGACTTCGAAGAGGTCGATAAACGCTATCCGCAGGAGCGCCTGATGGGCGACGAGATATTCGACGAATGCTCCGACACCCTTGTAGACGGCCTCCGGCCACGTGCTCGAAGCCTCCATCCGGGGCCTGACCGTCTCCACAGCTTCGTTGACGAATTCGTCGAGAACCGCCAGGAAGCACTCTTCCTTGCTGGCAAACTGCTTGTGGAAGGCCTCCGTGGAGACGCCCGCGAACTGGGCGATCTGCGGGTCGGTGAGGCTGAGGTAGCCCGAGTCGAGAGTGAGGTGCACAACCGAGCCAAGCAGCTTCGCGCGGCGATCCTCGCGCGCGAGGAAGGCAGCAGGGCTGGGTGGCACGTGCGGCTGCTTGATCAACGCGGTCCTGCCGAGCTGCACGGCCGCGGGGGTGCGGTAGGACTCGATCCAGTCGAGCACTTCGTCGGTGAGCATGAACAGCTCTTTCTCGCGCTCCTCGAGCATGCGCACGAAGACGACGTGGCGCACGCCTCCGACGACCGCGCGCGGCGTCAGCTGCGGGAATCCGACCTCGTTGGGTGCCATCTTGAAGGCCGTCGTGACGAGTCGCTCGAACGTGAAGCCGGCGAGCTGCATACGCTCGCGCGCCTTCGGTCCGATGCCGAGCGCGTCGACGAGCACGAGGTGCGGCCCCTTCGGGGACTCCGCGCAATCGTCGAGCAGCGCCTTACACCCGGCGTGGACGCGATTGGCCCAGCCGTGCTCGGCCGACCAGGCCTCGAGCATCCGCTTGCGGGTGCTCGCCACCACGATGTCGTAGGTGCCGAGGAAGCACTCTTCCTTGTTGGCGAACAGCTCGTAGAAGGCGCGGCGCGAGACGCCCGCGAGCGAGATCACATGCGCGACGGTCGTTGCCCGGTATCCACGCTGGTCGATCGACTCGATCATCGCGCCATACAGGCGGGCCCGCTGGTTGCGAGCGACTTCCTCGCGGTCCATACCGTTAGGTCCGTGCGGCAACCTGCGATACAGCGGCGCTTGCTGAGCTCTAGTTCGGTTCATCCCCACGGTTCCAGAAGATAGATCACTTGAATGTCGAGTGCAAGTGTTTGTACCAATGTCATTCAAACGATTCCACCGGTGTCTCCATCCAGGCCAATCGTCCGACAGACAATGGGATTCGTGGGAGCGAGAGCAAACGTCCGGAGATTGCGGGTTCGGTCCATCCGAACCCGCCCGCTTGCAGGGCAAACGCGGCGCAGTCAGGCCGACAGCGTCAGCCGGCGCGGGCCGGACTGGAAACCCATATCGATCAGGTGATCTGCCAACTCTGAGGAGATGGCAGGCTGGCCGTCGATGCGCTCGAGCGAGAGCTTCGGCACTTTTCCGGCGCGAACCGCCTCCGCGAGCGCCTCGAGCGCCTCCTGCAGCGGGTCCCGATCACCGGCCGCCGGGGCACCTCGCGCTCCTACGCGCGGCGCGAGCGTGACGAGGCCGCGGCCGCCTTTCTCGACGTAGAGGACTGGGGTGTCGCGAACCAGCACGACGTGGGCGCCGGCGACGCGCGCCGGGCGACCCGCCGTCTCCTCTCGCCTCGGCCACGGCAGGGCCGCACCATACGGTTGAGCGGGATCCGCCGCCCCCAGCACGAGCGTCCGCGCCGCCTCGGTCGTGGCGCGCAGGCGCTCGACCGCGCCGGGAAGGGCAAACTGGGCACCGCCCATGCCCTCGATGAAGTAGCCCCGGCGGCAGATGCCAAGGGTCTCGAGGTTGGAGAAGGTGCCGTAGAGCATCGCGAAGCCGCCGCGGATGCCCTCGGCGAGCACCTGCTCGCGAGTGACGATGCCGTAGCGCTCGAGCAGCAGCTCGGCCAGCGCCCGGCGGCGTTCGCCCACGCCCCCAACCCCTTCGGTGAGACCCTCGAAGAGCGAGGCGCTCAACGACCAGCGGCCCTGGACCTGTGCCTGAGCGCCGGTGCGGCGGCGTCCGCTGAAGCGAGAGCGCGCGCCACTCGGCGAGGTACCCGCCCGGCCTCTGAAAGCGCCCGGCGCCGCAGGAGCGCGTTCGGAGCGCGCGAGCGCGAGGCGCGGCGCGCGCAGAGGCGCCCAGGCGTCGTTTGTGACCTCGCCCTTCCAGACAAGATCCCAGAGAGCCTCGCGCAGCGCCTCCGCCGGAATGTCGAGCTCGGCAAGCAGATCTGTGAAAAAGCGCGGACCTTCGCTCAGCCGTGCGCGAAGCCTGACGATCTCCTCACGCTCATCCGCCACAACGTCGCTTGTCTCTCGCAAGGCGCTCGACGGGGGCGGTCCAATCGCGAGGGCATCCTCACGGAAGTACAGCGCCACCCTCCCGCTGCGCCCCAGCGGGCCAGCGCCAACCCAGACCAGCTCACCGCTCGCACACAGGGCGTCGAGCCAGGACTGAGAGTAGGCACCCACGCGCCGGGGGAGCACTTCGCGCTCCCAGGCCTCGACGGGCAGCGCTAGTCCCTGGAGAGGCACGAGAACCTCGCGTAGACGGTCGATCCCGGCCCCGGCGGAGGAATGACGGTCTACGCCCTGCCAGGATGGCAGGAAGGCCGCCAGGCGTCTCTGATCGGCAGGCTCGATTTCCTTGCGCAGGGCGGCGAGGGAGGCACGCCGGAGTCGGCGCAGGACCTCCACGTCGCACCATTCGCGCTCGTTGCCGCCGGGTCGCAGCTCGCCGCGCACGAGATCCCCCGATCGCTCGAGCTCGCGCAGCACGGCACCTGCGTCGATTCCATAGCGATCGCGCACGCCACGGCCCGTAAACGGGCCGTGGGTGCGGGCATAGCGCGCGAAGAGCTCGCTGAGAGCATCGGGCACCTCGGCAAGGAAGGCTTCGGGCAGGCCACCGGGAGGCGCGGCGCCGAGTGCGTCTCGATACAGACCCGCCTCGTCGGCGGCGATGAAACGCTCCTCACCACCGAGACGTATGCGTATCACGCGCCGTTCACGCTGCAGCTCGTCGAGCATCGGCCCGACCTCGACGCCCTCGAAGACGCGTTCAGCGAGCTCCGCCAGGTTCAGGTCACCGAGGTGGCGGAGCACATCGTGCAGCCCATCGCGCCCTGTCGCTCGGGTCATCTCCGAGCGGTGCTGCAGATCGGCCTCGACCCGCGCCAGCGCCCCCGGATCGATCAGCTCGCGCAGCTCCTCTTGGCCCAGGAGCTCGCGCAGCAGGTCGCGATCAAGCGAGAGGGCGGCCGCGCGACGCTCTGAGCTCGGCGTGTCCCCCTCATACATATAGGTGGCGACATAGTCGAACAGCAGCGAGGCGGCGAAGGGGGAGGCGGTCCTGGTCTCCACCTCCACCAGTGAGATCTCGCGCGTGTGCAGGCCACGCAGCAGGGTTTCCAGGCCAGGGAGGTCGAGCACATCGCGCAGACACTCCCGATAGGTCTCGAGCACGATCGGGAAGTCCGCGTAGCGGCGTGCGACCTCGAGCAGGTTCTGGGCCTTCAGGCGCTGCTGCCAGAGTGGTGTGCGACGGCCGGGGTAGGCGCGAGGGATCAGCAGGGCGCGCGAAGCGTTCTCGCGAAAACGCGCCCCGAACAGTGCCGAGCCGCCAAGCTCAGCCGTGACGATCTGCTCTACCTCCTCGGGCTCGAGCAGGATCAGCTCGGCGGCCGACGGCAGGGACTCGGCCTCATCGGCGTCGAGATCGGGAAGGTGCAGCACGATCCCGTCGTTGGAGGAGATCGCATCAGCCTCCAGGCCGAAGCGCTCGTGAATGCGCGCAGAGAGCGCGAGGCCCCAGGCAGCATGAACGCGGCCGCCATAGGGGGAGAGGATGCAGATCCGCCAATCGCCGATCTCGTCACGAAAGCGCTCGAGCACGATCGTGCGATCGCTTGGCAGCACGCGGGTGGCGGCCTGCTGCTCGCGCAGGTAGTCGAGCAGGTTGCGAGCGGCGCGGGGATCGAGGTCGTAGTCGCGCTCCAGGGTCTCGGCGTCCTGCTCCACCGCCCAGCGGGAGAAGGCACCGATCGCCTCGCCGAGCTCGCGTGGGCGTCCGAGCGTGTCCCCCTTCCAGAAGGGAACCGCCCCGGGCGCACCGGGGGCGGGGGTCACGATCACGCGGTCGCGGGTGATCTCCTCGATGCGCCAGCTGGAGGCGCCCAGCAGGAACGCCTGTCCGGGACGGGCCTCATAGACCATCTCCTCGTCGAGCTCGCCCACGCGCCGCCCGTCGGGAAGCGTGACGGCGAACAGGCCGCGATCCGGGATCGTGCCGGCGTTTGCCACGGCGAGCTGGCGGGACCCCTTGCGCGCGCGAATCACCCCGGCTACACGGTCCCAGACGATGCGCGCGCGAAGCTCGCCGAACTCCTTGGAGGGGTAGCGGCCGTCGAGCATGTCGAGCACGTTCTCCAGGAGCTCGCGGGAGAGCTCGGAGTAGGAGTAGGTGCGGCGCACGAGCGCATGCAGCTCGTCAACCGACACCCCTTGATCGGCGGTCCCCTCTTCCGTGCCGGCGGGCTCAGCGGAGACCGCGATCGCGACGATCTGCTGGGCGAGCACATCAAGTGGGTTGCGAGGGACGACGGTTGGCTCGATCAGGCCCTCGTGCATCCGCCGCGCGACAACCGTGCACTCGAGCAGATCGCCTCGGAACTTCGGGAATATGCGCCCGACGCTCACCTCGCCAACGCCGTGGCCGGCGCGGCCGATGCGTTGCAGACCTCGTGCTACAGACTTGGGGGACTCGATCTGCAGAACGAGATCGACAGCCCCCATGTCGATGCCCAGCTCCAGTGAGCTGGTGGCGACAATGCAGGGCAGCTGGCCAGCCTTCAGGAGCTCCTCGACCTTGGTGCGCTCGTCTCGCGCCAAGGAGCCGTGGTGGGCGCGGGCAATCGTCTCCTGCGCCAGCTCATTCAGTCGAAGCGCCACACGCTCGGCCGCGCGTCGATTATTCACGAAGACGATCGTCGAAGTGTGCTCGCGAACGTGTCGGAGGATCTCCGGATAGACGGCAGGCCAGATCGAGTTTTGAGTGGACTCGCCCCCATGCAGTGGCTCCAACAGCTCAGCCTCCGCAGGCCGCCCAACAAGCTGGCTGGAGTCGGCATCCGGTTCGCGTGTCGACTCGGCAGGCATCTCGATGCGAAGGTCGAGCTCCTTACGCACACCAATGTCGATGATCGTCACCTTGCGACCCGGGCCGACGAGAAAGAGGCCGATCTCCTCCAGGGGACTCTGAGTCGCGCTGAGGCCGATTCGCTGCATGCAGCTGACCGCCGGGCGACCCTCGTTTACTTGGGCGTGGAGGCGCTCCAACGTGAGGGCCAAATGGGCGCCGCGCTTGGAGTGGGCGACGGCGTGGATCTCATCGACGATCACCACCTCGACGCCGCGAAGCGTCCCCTGGGCGCGCGAGGTGAGCATTAGATAGAGCGACTCGGGGGTGGTCACCAGAATATCTGGGGGCCTGCGCAGCATCGCGGCGCGGTCGCGCCTCGAGGTATCACCGGTCCGGATGCCGACTGTGACGTGCTCGGCGCCGATGCCGCGCAGCGGAGCGCGAAGGTTGCGATCAACGTCGTACGCCAAAGCCTTAAGTGGGCTCACGTAGAGCACGCGCGTCGGGCGAGGATTCGACTTCGCTGGGTCCCCCTCGCCGAGATCATTAGCGAGTCGATCAAGCGCCCAGAGGAGCGCGGCAAGGGTCTTGCCTGACCCCGTTGGCGCCGAGAGTAGTACGTGCTCACCGGAAGCGATTGCGGGCCATGCCTGCGCTTGCGCTGGCGTCGCGGCCGCAAACGCGCGGGTGAACCACGACCGCGTCCGCGGGCTGAAGCCGGCAAAGGGCACAGCCAAAGGCTATCGCGGGCCCGCAAATCACCCTCGGCCGATTCAGGCCGAGCGGGTCGGGCTCCGTAGGGGACTGCGGGACCTTACGTGGCAAGCCGCCGCAAGAAGCGGCGGCGCAAGCCAGGACGACGCCCGTGATCACGCTGGCTTACCGCGTGTTGGAACACAGTCAGAAACATCGGTTGCTACTAGTCAAGTCACGCTTTACGCTCGAGTTCCGCTCGGGGGTCCGGGATCAGAAGCACCTCGCCGGCAGGCACACCTTTGTCTCTGCCCCAACGAAGTATTGGATGGGAGAGGAACGACAAGTGACTATTGGCCTTGTGCGCGCGTTCGCGGCGGCTTCGCGGCGCTTGCTCGCGATAACTGCCCTAACAGCAGTCGTCCTCTCGATGGTGGAGGGCGAGGGGGCAGCGGCTAGCCAGCTGCCAGATGGCCGCGCATACGAGCTCGTCTCACCGGCGGAAAAGCACGGTGGCTTCGTCAACGAGTTCAAAATCTTCAGCTCACCGAGCGGCGACGCGGTTGCATACGCCTCCCCGTTTGCCTTCGTCGGCGAGCCGACCAGCTACCTCTTCTACAACGCCTATGCCGCCTCACGCACAGCGACGGGATGGAGCACAGTGCCTCTGAATCCCGCTCAAGGACCAAATGACGGGGATCCCAGTGGGGCGCCGCCGACGCTCGAACTCCAAACCTTCCTGGGCGGCGACCCGCTGCAACCGATCTTTGACACCACTTTCGGGCTCAACCCCTCGGACGTGGACGGGAATCTCATCGACGTCTACGCACGCAATCCCTCCAGTGGCGCCTTTACCTGGGACTCGTCGCCGGAAGCCGGGGTGAAGACGACGCCCACGTCCGCATTCTTCGCGGGCGCGTCCTCGACGGGCAGCTTGATCGCGTGGCAGGCGACTACGCCCCTTGCAACGAACGACACTCATGAATTTGGCGAGGAGCTCTACGCGACGACAGCTGGTCACACCGAACTGGTCGGCATCCTCCCCGGCAACATCGTGCCGAAGTGCGGCGCGATGTTTGCCGACGGCATAAACAGTGAAGAGGCAAACTCGATAGAAGGACTAAATGCATTTGGTGGGGAAACGCGCAACGCAATCTCGCCCGACGGTCACCAGATCATCTTCTCAAGCCCCGACTGGGGCATCTCGCAGACGCACCTACTCGGCAAACTGCCCGGTGAACCGGACCCCAGCTGCGCGGTGCCCAGGCAAGTGTATGCGCGTATCAACGGCACCACCACAATCCAGATATCGGCACCGCAGCGAGCCGTCCCCGATCCCAATGGCGAACAGTCGGCTGACTATATGGGGGCATCGGCCGACGGCAGCCGTATCTTCCTCATCAGCAGCCAGGAGCTGACCAATGACGACACAACGCATGCACCTGAGCTCTATGAATACAATATGACCTCGGGTGTGCTCACCCGTATCTCGGCGGGTAATTCGGGCGTTGCCGAAGGAAACGTCGACGGGATTGCCGGGATCTCCTCGGATGGGGAGCATATCTACTTCGCTGCCCACGGCGAACCGCTGGCGCCCGGGGCCACGGGTGGAGAAGAGGCAATGTATCTCTACGAACACGGTCACACGACGCTCGTAAGCATGGTTCCGGATGCTGAAAGGGACTTGTCCCATCCACAGAGCATCTTCGGAGGCGGTCCGGCCCAGCGCAACACGGACAGCACGCCCAGCGGTGGCGTTCTCGTATTCGTCAGTGGTGAAAATCTGACCGGCGAAGACCAGACACACCGGGCAGAGCTGTACCGGTACTCCGCGCTCGACGCTTCGCTGATATGTGTCTCTTGTAACCGGACGACCGCGAAACCGGTCGGTGAAGTCGCTTTTCCGGTGTCGGAACAGGCTTTCAACTCGCCAGCGATCAACGTCATGAACGAAAGCGGCAGTGAGGTGTTCTTCCAAACGAACGATGGCCTGGTTCCCCTCGACGGGAACCACCGCGCCGATGTGTATGAGTGGGAGGCCGCGGGAAGTGGGTCATGCACCGTAACCAGCACCGAGTACAGCGCGAGCCTCGCGGGATGCCAATATCTAATCTCCGACGGCAGAGATACGGCGGACGCGACGCTCGGCGACGTCAGCCCAGATGGCGCCAACGTGTTCTTCACGACCTGGGATTCTCTGACCCAAGAAGACCGCGACCTGAACAGGGACGTCTACGACGCTCGCATCGGCGGCGGGTTCAGCCGTCCGGAAACCTCGGTCCCATGTAGCGCCGATGGGTGTCAAGGCCCAGCGTCTCAAGGGCCCTCTCGCATTGTTCCCGGAAGCGGCGTTCAATCCGCAGGAGAAAACGTGCCGGCTGGGACCACTCCAATTGCGCATCCAAAGCTGTCTCGTGTGCAGTTGCTTGCACGGGCGCTGAGGGCGTGCGCGCGCAGGCCGAAGCGCGTGCGCGCGCGATGTGTTGCTGCAGCTCACCGCAAGTACCGCGCTCAGCGCCATGCCAAGCAAACAAGGCGCGATGCCGCGCGAAAGGGTCAAGCATGATGAGTCGCGTCACCGAATCTGTCCGCGGCGCTGATGGCGCGTCTTGCGCCCGCAGCTTTAGTGCTGGCCCGTCGTGTCGACGGCGAGCGACGCAGGTGCGCTTGGCCCTGGTCGCTGCATCCTGCGCATTGATGGCGATCGCGACGACCGGCGTGGCGGCAGCGGCTGAATCGCCGCGCTGGCATGTTGTCTCGCAGTCGGTTCCCACCAACTTTCCACCAGGAGCAACGGGGTTGCGTTATCTGCTGACTGTCGAGAACGTTGGCGCGGAAGCTGAAGGAGTAACGATTGAAGACGTGTTGCCGCCCGGATTCAGTGTGACGGCGGCGAGCGCCAAGGATCTTGGAAGTCCAGTCAGTGGGAGTGAAAAACTGGGATGTTCAGTCAAAGTCACGGTCGTCTGCGCAGCCAATGAGCCGATTCCGACCGGCGACTTCCTCGCGGTGGTGGTCACTCTCGACGTATCGGCGGGCGTCGCGTCGCCTGCGACGAATGTCGTCAACGTCTTTGGTGGTGGTGTCAGTGCGTCGATCAGCGAGCCTACGGACGTGACCTCGACAGTGGCCGGGTTCGGTATCAAAGACTTCTCGGCGAGGCTCGAAGCAGAAGACGGCAGCGAAGAACTAGTTGCCGGCTCCCATCCGTTTGCATTCACGACAAGCCTTGTCATGAATACCGCGCTTCCCAATGCAGAACGCGACATTATCTCTGCAGGTAGCCTCAAGGATCTGGAGGTTGATCTACCCGTAGGGCTGATCGGGAATACTCAAGCGGTTCCCAAATGTGACCCCAACGGGTCTGGGCTCCAAGGCTATCTCCGGAGCTGTCCCGTGGCTAGTCAGGTTGGGGTCGCGAACGTTGTTGTCGGCGGCGCCGGTGCGCCTCTGGACACCTTCGGTGGCCCATTCTCTGCAGAGGTTCCCGTCTACAATCTGACTCCCAGCGACCCTTCGATAACGGCGGAGTTTGGGTTTATTGTCCAGAGCTATCCGATCCTGCTCACTGCGACGCTCAAGGGCAATGAAACGGTCGCAGTGCACCTGCTGAACTCCAGTGAGACCGTACCGATACTGAACTCCAGCGTGACGATCTGGGGAGTCCCGTCCGCATCGGCGCACGACGCCCAACGGTTTAGCACTACAGGACCACGTGAACCCGGGGTATCAAGCAATGAGGCCCCGAGCCCTTTCCTGACGGAGCCTACGGCGTGCCTCGGTCCGCTGACGAGCACGCTTCAGAACGCCGACTCGTGGCAGCATCCGGGCGCCTTCCTCCCACCGTTGCAGTCGAGGACCGCGACTGGTGTCTTCGGCTGTGATGCGCTGAGCTTCGCGCCAACGCTCAGTGTGCGGCCGAGCACGACGCAAGCCGATTCGCCGGCGGCGTACTCTGTCGCGCTGTCAGTGCCACAAAGTCAACAGGCCGATGGTCTCGCGACGTCCGCGCTCCGGGATGCGACGGTGACGTTGCCGCTGGGTACGGCGCTCTCGCCGTCCGCGGCAGGCGGCCTTGAAGCCTGTAGCGACGGAGAGTTTGCGGAGGGCTCGGAATCCTTCTCGAGTTGTCCGCCGGCCTCTCAGGTGGGCACGGTGACTGTCACGACGCCCGTGCTCGCTGAACCACTGCAGGGGCAGCTCTTCGTCGCGGAACCGCTCTGTGGAAACGCTGCTCATCCGGCGCCGTGTGGGCCTCAGCAGGCCCGAGATGGAAGCCTATTTCGGGTGTTCATGCAGATCGAAGGACCCGGTATCCGTGTCAAGCTCCCGGGCACCGTCTCGGTGGACACCGCCACGGGCCAGCTGGTGACTTCGTTCAAGGAAGATCCACAGCTGCCTTTCAGCAAGCTCGAACTCAATCTCAAGGGAGGCCCGCGTGCTCCAATAGCCAACTCACAGGCCTGCGGTGAGGCGCAGACAACGAGCGAGCTGGTGCCGTGGAGCGGCGCAGAAGCCGCGACGCCGTCGTCCTTCTTCGACGTCACCGGCTGTGGAAGCCGGACCCCGTTCGCCCCCGGGTTCACGGCCGGGACCGTCAACGCAGAAGCGGGGCGGACAACGACCTTCACCACGAGTCTCACGCGGCAGGATGGCGAACGGAACCTCTCCAGCCTCAGGCTCGTGACTCCCCCCGGACTCCTCGGCATGCTCTCCAAGGTCCAGCCGTGCGCCGAACCGGAGGCGTCGACTGGAACCTGCGGCCCTCAAAGCGAAATCGGCCACGCCTTCGTGGCGGCAGGCGCAGGCTCGCAGCCGTTCTGGACGTCTGGGCGTATCTTCCTCACGACGTCATATCACGGCTCGCCGTTTGGCCTATCGATTGTCGTCCCGGCAGTCGCGGGACCGTTCAATCTCGGAAACGTGGTCGTGCGCGCGGCGATCAGCGTGGACCCGCGCACAGCCGCAATCACGGTAACGAGCGACCCCTTCCCGCAAATGATCGACGGCGTGCCACTGCGGGTCAAGGACGTTGAGGTGTCGATCGATAAGGCAGGGTTCATGCTAAATCCCACCAACTGTGCCGAACAGCACATCACAGCCGGCGTACTCGGTACCGCAGTCGACGGCTCGGGAGCGACGACAGCCTCGGTCGCGAGCCGCTTCGCCGCGTCGGGATGCAGCAGGCTGCCGTTCGCGCCCAAGCTGACGGCTATGGCGAGCGCAAAGACGAGCAAACTTAACGGTGTCGCGCTGAGGGTGGGCGCGACGTCGGGACCTGGCCAGGCAAACATTGGGAAAGTCAAGGTCGAACTGCCCAAGCAGCTCCCGTCGAGGCTCACGACCCTACAGAAGGCGTGTCGCGACAAGGTCTTCAATATCAATCCCGCTCAGTGCCCAGCCGGATCAACCGTGGGTACGGCCCGCGCAGTGACGCCGATCCTCAGCCACCCGCTGGCGGGCCCCGCCTATCTGGTGTCGCACGGTGGCGCCAAATTCCCCGACCTCGTCGTCCTGCTTCAGGGCGAAGGCATCACGATCGAACTCGACGGGGCCACAACGATCAAAAACGGCATCACCACCTCGACATTCACCGCGCTTCCCGATGCGCCGGTCACGTCCTTCAGCCTCGCGCTTCCTGCTGGACCACTTTCGCTCCTGACCGCCTTCCTGCCTCTCAAGGCGAAACACAGCTTGTGCGGACAGAAGCTCGCGATGCCCACGATACTCACAGGGCAAAACGGCGCAATCATCAAGAAGACGACGATGATCGCAATCTCTGGCTGCGCCCCTTCCAAGCACGGATCCAAGAAGGGCGCTCGCAAGCCGAAAAGGCACAAGTAGACTGCATGCTGCTCACCCGCTAGCTGTTCTGCCTCGACTCCTTCCGAATACGGCTGATGGGTGGCCGGTTGCCGATGCCGCTGTGGTTCCTGGCGGTGTTGTAGTGCATCAGCCAGATCGGTAGCGCCTTGGCTCGAGCCTCACTTGAGCGGTAGCGCTGTCCGTAGGCCCACTCGCGGGCGAGGGTCTGTTGATATCGCTCCACCTTGCCATTGCGCTTGGGCGTGCGTGGTGGAATGAAGCGATGGTGGATGCCTTCGCGGGCCAGCAGCTCGCGTAGGCTGCGGTTCTTGGCGTAGGAGAAGTGGTTGTCGCTCTGCAGACGCTTGACGCTGATGCCGTGCGATGCATAGACGGCGAGCGCTCGTTGCACAAAGGCCGTGACTGTGGGCGCCTGCTCATCGCTGAGCAGCTCGGTATAGACCAGTCGACTGTGGTCGTCGATCATCGAGTGGGCGAACTCCCAGCCGACTCTGGCGCGCTTCTCCCGCCCTGAGCGACGGCGATCGCCGGTGACGCGGTGCCCAGGACTCTGAAAGCGCGCAAAGCGCTTGACGTCCATCTGCAAGAGATCGCCGGGGCCACTCAAAGCGCCGCACCGCCCTCACGTGGGCTCTTCGGTGCTCGTGAGAGCCCACGCCGGGAAAGGCAGCGCGATCGTGCACGAGCTCTGAGCAGCGATTGGGCTGGTGATGGGGGATCGATGACCGGGCCTCGGGAGTGTGGGCTGAGGGGCTGGGGTCCGCGGCTGATCGCCTCAGGACCTATCCCGGTTGGGTGGCGGCGATGGTGGCGAGGTGGGCCTTCTTGAATGCGATGAGGCCGCTTGAGAGTTGTAGGAGGGCGAGGTGGTTCTCGTCCTTCTTGGACCAGCGGATGAGGACGC
>JACDGG010000146.1 GCA_013815355.1 Solirubrobacterales bacterium | reverse complement strand
CACGAGCTGTACGAACACGTCGAACCCGTCGGTGATGATCGGCGCGGGCATCCTCGCCCGCAACGCGCTCGCGCGCGGGCTGCGCTCCAAGCCCTGGGTCAAGACCTCACTCGCGCCGGGGTCGAAGGTCGTGACCGAGTACCTCGACCGCGCAGGGCTGACCGAGTCGCTGGAAGGCCTCGGCTTCAACCTCGTCGGCTACGGCTGCACGACCTGCATCGGCAACTCGGGGCCGCTGCCGCAGGAGGTCTCCGCGGCCGTCGGCGACGGCGATCTCGCGGTCGTCTCGGTGCTCTCGGGCAATCGCAACTTCGAGGGACGGATCAACCCGGACGTGAAGATGAACTACCTTGCCTCGCCGCCGCTGTGCGTCGCCTACGCGCTGGCGGGCACGATGGACATCGACATCGTCTCCGATTCGCTCGGGAGCGATACGGATGGGAACGAGGTCTACCTGCGCGACATCTGGCCCTCCGAGCACGAGGTCGCCGAGACGATCGCCGAGGCGGTGCGCGCGGACATGTTCCACAAGAGCTACGGCGAGGTATTCGCGGGCGATGAGCGCTGGAACGGTCTGGAGGTGCCCGAGGGCGAGCGCTTCGCCTGGGATGCCGACTCGACCTACGTGCGGCTGCCGCCCTACTTCCAGGGAATGCCCGGCGAGCCCGAGGTGGTGGGAGACATCGAGGGCGCGCGCGTGCTGGCGCTGCTCGGCGACAGCGTCACCACCGACCACATCTCACCCGCCGGGTCGATCAAGCGCGACGGCCCCGCCGGCGCCTACCTGCAGGAGCAGGGCGTCGAGCCGCGCGACTTCAACTCCTACGGCTCGCGTCGCGGCAACCACGAGGTGATGATGCGCGGCACCTTCGCCAACATCCGCCTGCGCAACCTGATCGGCGGCGGTCAGGAGCTGCCGGAAGGGGGCTTCACGCGCTACCTCGCCGAGGGCTCCGCCGAGCAGATGTCGATCTACGACGCGGCGATGCGCTACATGGCCGCGGACATCCCCTTGGTGGTGCTGGCGGGACGCGAGTACGGCACTGGCTCCTCGCGCGACTGGGCCGCCAAGGGCACGAAGCTGCTCGGCGTGCGCGCGGTGATCGCGCAGAGCTACGAGCGCATCCACCGCTCCAACCTCGTCGGCATGGGCGTGCTGCCATTGCAGTTCCCCGACGGCGAGAGCGCCGCCTCGCTCGGCCTGAGCGGCGAGGAGAGCTTCACGATCGAAGGCCTAGCCGAGGCGATGGCCGGCGGCGGCGGACCACCGGCGCAGGTGCGCGTGAGTGCATCGCGCGAGGATTCTGCGCCGATCGCGTTCGCCGCGCGCGTGCGCATCGACACGCCGCGCGAGGCGGAGTACTTCCGCCACGGCGGCATCCTGCGATACGTGCTGCGCGCGCTGCTGGCGGCGCGATGACCCAGCCTCGGCGAAAAGCCTCACCGCCACGGCGCAAAGCGGCATCCAAGCTCAAAGGCGGCAAGGGCTACCCCAGCCTGCTGGCCGACCTGCTCGCCGCCCGCGGCCCCTCGGGCTATGAGGGCGCGCCCGCGGCGGTGTGGCGCGACGCGGCGGGCGAGTTCGCGAAGGTCAGCACCGATCTGCTCGGCACGCCGCTCGCGCTCGTCGCTCCAGCTCACGGCGACGAGCGCGGGGCGCGGCGGCTGCTCGTGATGGGTCACATCGATGAGATCGGGCTGATCGTCACGCACATCGACGACGAGGGCTATCTGTGGTTCCGCGAGGTCGGCGGCTGGGACGCGCAGATCCTCGTCGGCCAGCGCGTCGTGATCGACACGCGCAAAGGCCCCGTTGCGGGCGTCGTCGGCAAGAAGCCGATCCACCTGCTGCGCGACGAGGAGCGCAAGAAGGTCGCGACGATCCCCGACCTGCACATCGACGTGGGTGCGCGGGATGGGAAACAGGCCTCGGCGATGGTGCGCGTCGGCGACGTCGCCGTGATCGACGCGGCACCCGTGGAGCTGCCCAACGAACGGCTGAGCGCCCGCGCGCTCGACAACCGCCTCGGCTCCTTCGTGGCGCTCGAGGCGGCGCGCCTCGTCGCCCAGGCGGGCGGCGCGCGCTGGGAGCTCGCCGCCGTGGCGGCCGCGCAGGAGGAGACGACCTTCGGCGGCTCGCGCACGAGCGCGTTCTCACTCGCACCGGACGCGGCGATCGTCCTCGACGTGACGCACGCCACCGACGCGCCCGGGATCGACGTCAAGGACGCAGGCAAGCACGAGCTCGGCTCCGGGCCCGTGATCAGCCGCGGCTCGACGCTCAACGACGGCGTTTTCGAGCTGCTCCACACGGCGGCGGAGGCCGAGAAGATCCCCTTCACGGTCGAGGCCTCAGGGCGCGCGACAGGCACCGACGCCGACGCGGTGCATCTCAGCCGCGGCGGTGTGCCGACGGGCCTCGTCTCGATCCCGATCCGCTACATGCACTCACCCGTCGAGCTCGTGCAGCTCGACGACGTGCACGCCTGTGCGCGCCTGGTCGCGGCCGCCGCGCTGTCGCTCGAGCACGACAGCTCCTTCGCGCGCTGAGACGCCGCGCGCGAAGGCCCGCCCCCGCCGGCCTTCTCAGGCCGCGCCCTCCAGTTCGGTCATCGCCGAGGGCGCGTAGGCCTCGCCCGGAGAGCCGCCCAGCACCAGCATCTTCAGGCCGTTGGGTCCAGCGTGGACCTTGCGCTTGACATCCGCCGCGACGCGGACGAACACGTCCTCCTCGAGATCGACGCGCTCACCGGCGATGTCGATCCAGCCCGAGCCCTCGAGCGCCAGGTAGACCTCCTCCTGACGGCTCTCCGCGTGATCGTGTTCGGGGTAGTCGCCGTAGTCGGCGGGCATCCTGATCACCTGCATGCCAAACGAGGTCACGCCCAGCTCGGCGCGAGCCTTCACAAAGCCGCCACCGAAGCCGGCCTCCATCTCACTTATGTTCTTCGCTGTGTAGTCGCTCATGCGGCGACCCTAACCGATCTATGAGGGCAAAAGCAGGGCGAGCTGGCGCGATTGCGCGAGCAGCGTGCCGTCGGCGGCCCAGATGCTCCCGTCCTCCTCGAAGAAGCCTTCGTGGATCAGCCCGCCGCGGATGTGGGCCAGGACGAGCTCGTGCGGGTCGGGGCTCGGATCACGCGCGAGCGCGGTGCGGAAGTGGATCGTCAGATCGATCGTCGGCGCCGGGTTGGGCGCCGGGGTGCGCATGAACGGTGCCGGGATCAGCGCGTCGGTGAAGAACGCGAGCGCCAGAGCGTCGAGGGGGCGGGGCTCGGCGAGGCCGAGCCAGCCGCCGAGCTCCATCGGCTGCTCGGCGGAGGCGAAGGGCATGCCGCCGATGCGCGGCTGCAGCACGATGTGGCGCGTGAACGGCGGGGCGCCGTGTTTGATCAGCGAGCCCGCCTCGCGCGAGTCCTCGGGAGGAGCCACCGGGGGCATCTCGATGTCCGAGATCTCCGGTCCGCTCCACGGCACCGAGAAGGCGCTGAGCGCGAGCGCCGTCAGGCGGCCGTCCTGCTCCATGCGTGCCGAGAGCGTGCTGAGCGAGCGTCCGACGCGCTCGAGCTTCGTCTCGATCGTGATCGGCCCGGGCTGTGGCGCGCGTGTGTAGTGGATTGTCAGCGAGCGTGGTGAGCGCGCGGGCTCGGCGACCGTCTCGGTGAGCGCACGCAGCAGCATCGCTGCCAGATAGCCGCCATGGGGTCCGCGTCCGGCGCGCCAGCCATCGGAGACGTCGGCCGCGAAGCGCCGCGTGCTCGCCGATTCCTCCTCGAGCTGCACGGCCGTGTCGCGGTCGAAGTCACCGGGCTCGTGTGGAGCGAGCTCTGCTGCGCCGGCCTCGGCCGACCCGCTGTCAGCCACGCACGAGACGCTTGTAGGTGATCCGGTGGGGGCGGTCCGCGGCTGCGCCGAGGACCGAGCGGCGGTGCTCCTCATAGGCCTCGAAGTTGCCCTCGAACCAGGTCACCTGCGAGTCGCCCTCGAAGGCGAGCACATGCGTGGCCACGCGGTCCAGGAACCAGCGATCGTGGGAGATCACAACCGCGCAGCCGGGGAACGCGAGCAGCGCGTTCTCGAGCGCGCGCAGCGTGTCGACGTCGAGATCGTTCGTGGGCTCGTCGAGCAGCAGCAGGTTGCCGCCGCTGCGCAGCAGCTTGGCGAGGTGCACGCGGTTGCGCTCACCGCCGGAGAGCTTGCCGATGCGCGCCTGCTGGGAGGAGCCTTTGAAGTTGAAGCCGGCGGTGTACTGGCGCGAGTTGACCTCGCGCTCGCCGACCTGGATGTGCTCGTAGCCTTCGGAGATCTCCTCCCACACGGTCTTCTCCGGGTTCAGCGAGTCGCGCGACTGGTCGACGTAGGCGAGCTTCACGGTGTCGCCGAGCTCGAGCGTGCCGCTGTCGGGCTGCTCCTCTCCGGTGATCATCCGAAACAGCGTGGTCTTGCCGGCGCCGTTGGCGCCGATCACGCCAACGATGCCCGCGCGCGGCAAATCGAAGGACAGATCCTCGATCAGCAGGCGCTCGCCGTAGCCCTTGGCAAGATGCGTGGCGGTGAGGACCTTCTCGCCGAGGCGCGGGCCCGGCGGGATGTGGATCTGCACCTCCTCGAGCTTGACGTTGCGCTCTTCTGCGATCAGCTCCTCGTAGCGCGCGAGGCGCGCCTTTGACTTCGTGCGTTTGCCCTTGGGGTTCATGCGCACCCATTCGAGCTCGGCAGCGATCGTGCGCTCGCGGCCCTTTTCCGAGCGCTCTTCCTGGGCCAGGCGCGCCTGCTTCTGCTCGAGCCAGCTGGAGTAGTTGCCCTCGTAGGGAATGCCCTTGCCGCGGTCGAGCTCGAGGATCCAGCCGGCAACGTTGTCGAGGAAGTAGCGGTCGTGGGTGACCGCGACGATCGCGCCCTTGTACTCGGAGAGGTGCTGCTCCAGCCAGGCGACCGACTCGGCGTCGAGGTGGTTCGTGGGCTCGTCGAGCAGCAGCAGATCCGGCGCGCGCAGCAGCAGGCGGCAGAGCGCCACGCGGCGTCGCTCTCCGCCTGAGAGCGTGCTGACGTCCGCGTCGGGCGCGGGCAGGCGCAGCGCGTCCATCGCGTATTCGAGCTGCGTGTCGAGGTTCCAGGCGTCGGCCGCGTCGATCTTCGCCTGGATCTTGCCGAACTCCTCGGCGGTCTCCTCGGAGTAGTTCGCCGCCAGCTCGTTGAAGCGGTCGAGCAGCGCCTTGGTCTCGGCGACGCCGTCCTCGACGTTGCCCTTGACGTCCTTTGACTCGTCGAGGTGGGGCTCCTGGTCGAGCATCCCGACCGTGGCGCCGGGGGCGAGCGCGGCCTCGCCGCGGTACTCCTGCTCGACGCCCGCCATGATCCGCAGCAGCGTCGACTTGCCCGCGCCGTTATAGCCGAGCACGCCGATCTTCGCGCCGGGGTAGAAGGCGAGCGTGACGTTGTCGAGCACCGTTTTGTCCGGGGGGTGGACCTTGGACAACCGGTGCATCGTGAAGATGTATTGAGAGGACATTCGCACGCAGGATAGAGATGAACGCAATCGCGCCCGCCCTCGCTAACGTTGTCGGGTCATATGCCGACCAGCGTCCTGGATATCGAGCAGCACCTGCTCCTCCTCGAGCTGGAGGCGCCCTTCAACAAGCGCGACGTGCAGCTCGCCAGGCGGCGCATGGCCAAGCGCTGGCACCCTGATGTGGCTCCGCAGGGACGCCAGTACGAGCACGAGCGCCATCTCAAGGCGATCAACGAGGCCGCCGACCAGCTCGAGCGCCTGGCCGAGGGCTCGCGCGGCGGGCAGGTCTCGCGCAACGCCGTCAAAGTCAGCGCCGCCGCGGCGCGGCGCGAACGCGAGGAGGCCGGCCGGCGCGCATATGAGGCCGAGCAGCGCGCACGCGCGCACGCGCATGAGCGCGCCACGCACGACCCGTTCGGCAGCCGCGTGCCCGATCACTCGGTCGTTCACCGCTACGCGCGCTGCATCTCCTATCCCGAGTGGGGCGTGGGCACCGTCACCGGTATCTACTTCTCGCAGGACAACGGCGACGACGCCATCGAGGTGCAGCAGTGGGCGCGCGTGAAGTTCAGCCACGGCGTGCGCACCGTGCCGGCCGGCAGCATGAAGTTCGTCGACTTCTCAAAACCCGACCCGGGGGCCGAGCGCGTCGAGCGCTTCCTCGTGGCCGCGCAGCGGGCGATGGCCGAAGGCGAGTACGAACTGGCCGCGCGGCGGCTGATCTACGCGCGCGATGCCGATCCCCGCAACGTCGCGGTGCTGCGCCTGATGACGCTCGCGTTCTGGAACGCGGGCAAGCTCGATGAGGCCGGCAGGGCGGTCCGCGACTGGGCGCGTGTCGACGGCAGGCGGCCCGCGGCCCATCGCTTCGCGGCGAGGATCTATGAAGATATGGGCGCCTTCGACCTCGCCGAGGAGGCCGCCGAGCGCGCGGCGAAGCGGGGGCCCTCAGATGCCAGCGCATGGGAGCGGTTGGGGCGGTTGCGTCTGCACCTGCTCGACCGCGAGGGCGCGCTCGCGGCGTTGCGGCGGGCTCTGTCGCTCGGCGCCGGCGGCGAGGTCAAAGACCTGATCGCCCAAGCGCTCGCGCTCGAGCCGAGCGTGGCGCGCTAGGGCCTGGAAGTCGACAAGGCCGCGACCCTCTCGTAATAGATCTAGAGGATGTTCACGGCCCGCGAGACGATCAGCCCGATCGTCACGAGCGAGACGATCGACTGCACGCCCATGATGCTCTTCGCCATCGGAGTGAGCGGCATCGTGTCGGTGGGGGAGAACGCGGCGGCGTTCGTCAGTGACACGTACAGGTAGTCGATGAATTTGGGGCGCCAGTCGGGCGGCTCGATGCGGTCGTCGGACATCTGCGGGAACAGGAAGTCTGGGGGACCGTCCTGGCCTGCCGCGCGTCGTCCCGGGCCGCCGCGGTCGAGCTCCCAGTACCACAGTCCGAAGATCAGGAAGTTGGTCAGCCAGATCAAGATGCCGGCGATGATCAGTTCGCGGCCCGCGCCGGGTTTGGCCCCCACGTAGTGGTGCAGCAGGAAGTGCGTGAGCGTGGCGAGCGAGTAGATGTTTGCGGCGCTCACCAGGGCGACAAGGCCGACCGCTGCACGGCGGCGCAGCGGATGCTCAGACTCGAGCTCGCGCGGCGTGGCCATCGCCAGGCCGAGCACGAGCGCGCCCTCGAGCGTCGGCAGCAGCCACGTTGGGCCGACGGTAAGGCGCTCGGGCAGGCTCAGCTGCAGCACGATCGCGACGAGCACCGTCAGCTGCGCCGGCCAGACCGATTCCACGACGCCGGGAGGCGGATAGCTGCGCCCCGGCGGGACTGGGGCTTCCTGGGCCACGGCTCCAGAGCGTAGGGGCCCGATCGGCGGGCCCGATCGCAAATGCGCGGGCCCTCGACGGCCGCGCGGCGCAGGCCAGCCGCACGCTAGCCTGGGAAGCGATGGGCCTTGAGAATCCCGTGCACCTGATCTTCATCGGCATCATCGCGCTGCTCGTGCTGGGGCCGAAACGCCTTCCTGAGCTCGCGCGAGCACTGGGTCACGGCCTGCGCGAGTTTCGCGAGGCCGTCAGCCAGCA